>JAEZKB010000212.1 GCA_023415605.1 Pseudomonadota bacterium | reverse complement strand
TGACCAAGGTGGGCGATGGCTCGAACCTGATCCTCGATCCCGATCTCGACAGCTACTATGTGATGGACTTGCTGGTGCTCAAGCTGCCCGGAGCCATCAACGCGGCTCCGATGCTGGTGACGCAGCTCCGCGCAGCGCGGTTCACGCCGGAACTCACCAATCCGGAGCTAGTGGCACTGGTCGCCAATCTTGGCGCCTTCCGGGCCACGGCCAGCGCGGCGGCGGATTCGCTCGCGGCAGCAGATGCCGGCAATGCCGATGGGTCGGTGAAGCGCAACCTCACCAAGCCGCTGCAGGCCTATCTCCTGGCCGCCGATACCTTCGGCGATGCGGTTGAGGCGGCAAGCGGCGCGCTGGGTGACGAGGGGACGCGCGCGGCGCTCGATCTCGAACCGGTCGTAGGGGCGCATGCGGCGTTCCAGGACGCGGCACTGAGCTTCTGGCGAGCGGTGGGCGTGGAGATGGACCGGTTGCTCGACATCCGTCTTGCGGGGTTCAACTCCAAGCTCTGGTCGATGCTGTCGGTCGCGGCAGTGCTGGTGGCGATCGTGCTCGCCTCGTCGTTCCTCCTCGCCAAATCCATCGTGACGTCCATTCGACGACTCGAAACGAATATCCGCAATCTGGCTGACAATGCGGCTGACACCATTTCCCATGCAAACGGACGCGATGAGGTGTCAGCGATCGCGCGGGCGGTGGCGTATCTGCGCGACAAGACAGTCGAGCGGCTGCATGCCGCCGACGGGCTCAAGGAGGCCGAGCAGCGGCGGGCCGAGGCGGCGCGCCAAGAGGCCGAAGAGGCGCGCATGCGCAACGAAGCCGAGCGCCAGGCCATGTTCCAGGCGCAACAGCGGGCCGTGCATCTGCTCGCCGAGGGACTGGACCGGGTCGCACACGGCGATCTCGCCGCCCGCATCGATACGCCGTTCGGCGGGGAGCTCGACACGCTGCGTCTGGCGCTCAATGGCACCGTGGAACGGCTCGCCGAGATGATGGCGCATCTGCGCGGGACGTCGAAGACGCTCAAGGTCGCGACTAGCGAATTGCTGGCCGGCGCCAATGATCTTGCCGACCGCACGACGCGGCAGGCGGCAACGCTCGAGCAGACCTCGGCGTCGATCGAGCGGCTGGCCGAAACCGTCGCCAACAATGCGCAGCGCGCAGAAGAGGCGAGCAGCCGGGCGGTCGCGGTCACCGAGACGGCAGAATCGGGCGGGGCGGTGATGACCCAGGCCAATGCGGCGATGGAGCGGATCACAGAGTCCTCGGGCAAGATCACCAACATCGTCGGGCTGATCGACGACATTGCCTTCCAGACCAACCTCCTGGCGCTGAACGCGTCGGTGGAAGCGGCGCGGGCAGGCGAAGCCGGCAAGGGGTTCGCGGTGGTGGCGGTCGAGGTGCGCCGGTTGGCGCAGTCGGCGGCGCAGGCGAGCCAGGAAATCAAAGTGCTGATCGAAAAGAGCGCCGGCGAAGTGCAGGGCGGCAGCGCCCTGGTCGCCGAAGCGGCCAGCAAGCTGGCCGCCATGGTGGAGACGGCGCGCGCCAACAATGCGCTGCTCGATTCCATCGCCCGGGAAAGCAACGAGCAGTCGGCAGCGATCCGCGAGCTGCATTCGGCGGTGCGGACGCTCGACGAGATGACCCAGCACAACGCGGCGCTCGTGGAAGAGACCAATGCAGCGATCGAGCAGACGGAAGCGCAGGCCTCCGAGCTCGACCATGTGGTTGCGACGTTCACCGGTGCTGAGGCGGAGCAGAAGCGGCGCGCCGCCTGAGCCTTGCGTCCATTTCCCGCTGATCTGGTGACCTGCGGTTAACACACTCTCCCTAGAGTCCGGGCCGGGGAGAGATGGCGGCCACAGCGCTTCGGCGAACTCGGGGGTTCGAACTATGGCTATTTCTCTACCGCGCTTCGGCGGTTTCAAGCTCACCACCACCATTGCCACCATGGCGCTTGCTGCCGTGGTTGTGTCCATCGTCGTGGTGACGGCGGCGGTGTGGGTGATGCTGGCGGCGAACTCGCGCACCACTGCCAATCAGCGGCTGGAGGCGGATCTTCGCACAACGGCCGCGATCCTCGAGGTGAACCTCCCCAACTCCGATATCTTCTGGAACGAGGATGGCACGCTGGGCAAGGTCGAGGCCAAGGCAATGCCGAAGTTTCGCAACCACGACCTGATCGACACGATCGGCCGGGTGACCGGCGATACGGCGACGCTCTTCGTCTACGATCACGAGACGCAGGATTTCATCCGCAAGACCACGACCATCCTCGATGCCGAGGGCAACCGTATCCTCGATACGCCGCTCGACAGGCAAGGCGTGGTCTATCCGGTGGTCAGCGCCGGCGAGACCTATCAGGGCGAAGCGACGATTTTAGGCGTGCCCTACTACGCGATCTACAAGCCGATCCAGAACCTCAACAGCGAGGTGATCGGCGTTGCCTATGTCGGCATTCCCAAGGCCGAGATCGAGGCCGTCGCAACCGAGACGCTCAACACGCTGATGCTGGTTGGCGCGGCGGCTATCGTGGTTGTGGGTCTGGTGACATTGTTTGTGTCGTCGCGCATTACCCGGCCCATCCCGCGGCTCTCGAAAAGCATGCAGGCCATCGCCGAAGGCCAGCTCGAAACTGAGGTGCCCTATACTCATCTCAAGAATGAGCTCGGCGGTATGGCCCGCAATGTCGAAGTGTTCCGGGCGAATGCCCAGCAGGTGGCACAGATGACCGAGGCGGAAGCGGCGCGCATCATCCGCGACCAGCAGGCCCGCTCGGAGATGATGGCAGAGCTGCAGCGCGCTTTCGGCAATGTGGTGGACGCGGCGATTGCCGGTGACTTTACCAAGCGGGTCGATGCCGAGTTCCCTGACGCTGAGCTCAACGCCATTGCGGGCAGCATCAACAACCTGGTCGCAACTGTCGATCGCGGCATCGGCGAAACCGGGCAGGTGCTGTCGGCGCTGGCCAACACCGATCTTACCAAGCGCATGGCAGGCGACTATGAAGGAGCCTTCGCGCAGCTCAAGTCAGACACCAATGCTGTCGCCGACAAGCTCACCGACATTGTCGGGCAGCTGCGGCAGACCTCGCGGGCGCTGAAGACCGCAACCGGGGAAATCCTCTCCGGCGCCAACGACCTGTCCGAGCGCACCACGCGACAGGCGGCGACGATCGAAGAGACCTCAGCGGCAATGGAGAAGCTCGCTTCGACGGTGCTGCACAATGCCGAGCGCGCCAAGGAGGCGAGCGTCGTTGCTGCTTCCGTCACCGTCACCGCAGAAGAAGGTGGGCAGGTGATGACGCAGGCGAACGAGGCGATGGAGCGGATCACCGCTTCATCGGGCAAGATCTCGAACATCATCGGCCTTATCGACGACATCGCGTTTCAGACGAACCTCCTGGCGCTCAATGCCTCGGTCGAGGCGGCGCGCGCGGGTGAAGCTGGCAAGGGCTTTGCCGTGGTCGCGGTCGAAGTGCGTCGTCTGGCGCAGTCGGCCGCCGAGGCCTCGAGCGAGGTCAAGGCGTTGATCCAGCAGAGCGCGACGGAAGTGCAGGGCGGCTCCAAGCTCGTTGCAGATGCAGCGCGCAAGCTCGAATCCATGGTCAGTGCGGCGCGATCATCGAACCAGCTCATGGAAAGCATCGCGCGCGAGAATCGTGAGCAGGCGACCTCGATTGAGGAGGTCAGTTCGGCCGTTCGGCAGCTCGACGAGATGACCCAGCACAATGCGGCGCTGGTCGAAGAAACCAACGCAGCCATAGAACAGACCGAGGCGCAGGCCTCCGAACTCGACCGCGTAGTGGATATCTTCACACTGGGCGGAGAACCCGAGGCGGCGCCTGTCCGCCGCCCCGCTCCCGCCATCGCTCAGGTGAAAGCCGCTCGCGGCGCCTATCTCACGCAGGGCAATGCAGCGCTCAAGGACGAGTGGTCGGAGTTCTAATTCGGACCAGCCTCGCGATGAGATGAGACAAGGGGCGCAAGTGCGCCCCTTGTCGCAGCCAGGGAAATCTACGGACGTCCTTACCGCTTCTTAAACGAAGCCGTGCACAGTTCCGGTCGGACGCATTCACTTCTCCCGCCGACAGGAATCCCCATTTTAAAATGAGCAAGCTGAAGTTGCGACTTCCGTCTCTCAAACTGAGAGGCACAATCATTGTTGCCGCGGCCGCCGTATTTTCGGTGGCGATCATCGCCTCACTTTTCTACGTCGTCAGCACCAACCGGGCGCAGGATTTGGCGCAGGCCGACGAAGTCGTCGGCGGGCTGGCGTCCACGCAGGCAGAGAAGATTACTTCCTTCCTGACCAAATACGCCGCTGCGGCAGAGTCCGTGGCGACGACGGGTACGGCGTTGCTCGCCGATCCGACCGTGTCGCCGGAAATCTATGGCGCAGTTGCCGCCAATCAGCTCGGCAAGCTCGACGCAGCTCTCGCCGTTATCATGATGTTCTCGGCCGATGCCAAGCTCGCCGCTACGCCGGCCTTCGCCGGGTCGCAGTTCCTCGTGAGCGGTAACCAGGTCGGAGTGCTCGCGACCCGTGGCGCCGACGGCAAGGTCGTGTTCCAGTCGCTCGACAATCCCGACCCGAAGAGCTTCGATGTGTGGTTCAACACACCGCTCAAGGGCGATGTGGCGGCCATCACCGGACCCGACAACATCGACGGCGTGCTCTATACGAGCTTCACCAACATTATCCGGGACGCCGCGGGCAAGGGTGTGGGCCTCACCAGCGTAGCGTTCAATGCCGGCGATCTGGCCAAGATGATCGGCGGGGAACCGCCGATGGGCTCGGGCTTCATGGGCGTGCTCAACCAGAAGGGCGTCTGGGTGGTCAACCCCGATCCCAAGCTGATTGGTACCCCTGCCACCGAGGAATGGGCGCTTGGTGCGGCCAAGGCACTCGAAACGGCCGACACCTATTCGTCGACCGGCGAGGCCGCCGGCCAGACCTGGAAAATGACGGCCAACAAGGCGATCCTGCCGGGCACGGTTGACCAGAGCTGGACGGTGATCGTCGCGGTGCCGCAGGCCGTGCTGCTCACCGCGTCCGAAGCGCAGATGCTGAACCTGATCATCGGTGGCGCGATCGTGCTCGGTCTCGGGCTCGTCGCCTTCTTCTTCCTGGGCACCAGCATCGCCAAGCCGGTGCAGAAGATGACGGAGGTGATGCGCAAGATCGCCGATGCCGACTATTCGGTGGACGTACCCTATGGCAACCGCAAGGACGAGATCGGCGATATGGCCAAGACCGTCGCGGTATTCCGCGAGAACGGTATGCGTATGGCCGAAATGACCGAGGCGGAAGCTGCGCGCATCATCCGGGACCAGCAGGCCAGGTCAGAGATGATGGCACAACTGCAGCGTGCCTTCGGCAATGTGGTGGATGCGGCCATCGCCGGCGATTTCACCAAGCGGGTCGACGCCGAGTTCCCCGATGCCGAGCTCAACGCCATTGCCTCTAGCATCAACAACCTGGTCGAGACTGTCGATCGCGGCATCGGCGAAACCGGGCAGGTGCT
This sequence comes from Pseudomonadota bacterium, assembly GCA_023415605.1. Taxonomy (GTDB): domain Bacteria; phylum Pseudomonadota; class Alphaproteobacteria; order Rhizobiales; family Devosiaceae; genus Devosia_A. The sequence continues at coordinate 13,878 of JAEZKB010000212.1, read as the reverse complement.
GTCGGCGCTGGCCAACACCGATCTTACCAAGCGCATGGATGGGGACTACGAGGGTGCTTTCGCGCGCCTCAAGGCCGACACCAATGCGGTGGCCGACAAGCTCACCGACATCGTCAGTCAGCTCCGCGATACGTCACGGGCGCTGAAGACGGCGACCGGCGAAATCCTCTCGGGCGCCAACGACCTGTCGGAACGCACTACCAAGCAGGCGGCAACGATCGAAGAGACGTCGGCCACGATGGAGCAGCTCGCTTCGACCGTTGTGCAGAACGCCGAGCGCGCCAAGGAGGCCAGCGTCGTGGCCGGCACCGTGACGCGGACAGCCGAAGAGGGCGGTCATGTGATGACCCAGGCTACCGAGGCGATGGAAAGGATCACCACCTCGTCGGGCAAGATCAGCAACATCATCGGGCTCATCGACGACATCGCCTTCCAAACCAACCTCCTGGCGCTAAATGCCTCGGTTGAAGCGGCGCGTGCCGGTGAAGCCGGCAAGGGCTTTGCGGTGGTGGCGGTGGAAGTCCGCCGTCTCGCCCAGTCGGCCGCCGAGGCCTCGGCCGAGGTAAAGGTGCTGATCGAGCAGAGCGCCGAGGAAGTCCGCGGCGGCTCCAAGCTCGTCGCCGATGCGGCCTCCAAGCTCGAGGCCATGCTGGTGGCGGCGCGTTCGTCGAACGAGTTGATGGATGGCATTGCCCGCGAAAGCCGCGAGCAGGCGGCTTCGATCGAAGAGGTGAACACTGCGGTGCGCACTCTCGACGAGATGACCCAGCACAATGCGGCGCTGGTCGAAGAAACCAATGCGGCGATCGAGCAGACCGAGGCGCAGGCCTCCGAGCTCGACCGCGTGGTCGATATCTTCACGCTTGCCGATACGCGGCGGACGTCTACTGCAGCGCGTCCCGCACCGGCGGCCAAGCCGGCCGGGGTCAAGGCACTGCAGGAGCGGGTCAGGTCCGCCGCCAAGTCCTATCTCAGTCACGGCAACGCCGCGGTGAAGGACGACTGGTCAGAGTTCTGATCCATCCCTGGCGGGAGATCATGCAAGGGCGCCTCCGGGCGCCCTTGTTATTTCCGGCGAAACCCTGACAGGCCCTGACAAGCCGGTCTGATAGAAGCAGGGCATGCAAGACCTCGACACCCTTCTATCTCGCAGAGCCCCGCCCGTCGCCGTCCTGATGCGGGAGGTGGTGGACTGGTTTGTCGCGCAATATCCGGAGATGAGCGCCCGGGTGAAGCTTGGCTGGGGCGCGGTCAACTTCCACCATCCGCAGGCCGGTTTCGTGATCGCGGTATTCCCCTCCGCCGACCATGTGTCGGTGATCTACCAGCATGGCCGGATGCTCTCGTCGCCGCTCCTGGTGGGTGGCAAGGACATCAAGCAGGTGCGCTGGATTCCGCTGACGCCGGGCGAACCGATCCCTTGGGATGAGATCGGCGTGCTGCTTGCAGAGGCCATTGCGCTTCGCGCCTGAACCGCTATCAAGAAGCGATCGAGCCGGAGGCAGAAGATGGCGCGCATTGGCCTGGTCGCCCATGATGACAAGAAGGACGAGATGGTCAACTGGGCCCTCGCCAACCGCGACAGGCTGGCCCAGCATGATCTCTGGGGCACGGGCACGACCGGCGGTCGCGTGTCGTCCGGGACCGGCCTTCATGTCACGCTGCTCAAGAGCGGACCGCTTGGCGGCGATGCCCAGCTTGGCGCGATGATCTGCGAAGGGCGGCTGGACGTGCTGATCTTCTTTCAGGATCCGCTGACCGCCATGCCGCATGACGTCGATATCAAGTCGCTGACGCGTTTGGCGACGCTTTACAACATTCTCTTCGCGCCGAACCTCAAGAGTGCAGACGCCGTTCTCGCTGCGCTTTGAGACGACTGTGGTTTGACCAACTGGTCAAGGTTGACCGGGCCTGCCTCTTATGAGCACATGCCAAAAAAACGGGCAAAGCCCGGTATCAGGCAGGAATCAAGGACGGGGCTATTGTCCTTCGACGCAGTTATCGACGTTCAGAACGTCTCGAAGAGCTTTGGCGGCCTAAGGGCCGTCAACAATTGCTCGCTCCGGGTCGAGCGCGGCTCGATCACCGGTCTCATCGGCCCGAACGGCGCCGGAAAATCCACGCTATTCAACCTCGTAGCGGGAAATATCACGCCCGATAGCGGCAAGATCATGTTCGACGGCCAGGACGTTACCGGGCTGCCGCCGCACAAGCTGTTCCATCGCGGCATGCTGCGCACGTTCCAGATCGCGCATGAATTCTCGAACATGACGGCGTTGGAAAACCTGATGATGGTCCCGTCGGGTCAGAAGGGCGAAAGCCTGATCCAGACCTGGCTGATGCCGGGCGCCGTCAAGGCTCAGGACGCCGAGGTCAAACGCAAGGCGCTGGACGTTATCGATTTTCTGAAGCTCGGGCACGTTAAGAACGAACTCGCCGGCAACCTGTCGGGCGGGCAGAAGAAGCTCCTCGAACTGGGGCGTACCATGATGGTGGACGCCAAGGTGGTGCTGCTCGACGAGGTCGCCGCCGGCGTCAACCGTACGCTGCTGCAGGACCTTGCCGCCAATATCGAGCGCATGAACCAGGAACTGGGCTATACCTTCTTCGTCATCGAACACGACATGGACCTGATCGGCCGCCTTTGCGATCCGGTCATCGTGATGGCCTCTGGCGAGAAGATCGCCGAGGGTCCGATGAGCGAAATCCGCGCCAACCCGCAGATCATCGAAGCCTATTTCGGCGCTCCGGTGGAGGCTGCGTAATGGCGCTGGTTGACATCAAGGACGTCGTCGGTGGCTACGGCGGCGCGCCGATCCTCAACGGCGTCAATATCGCCATCGAGCAATCGGATATCGGGGTCATCGTCGGGCCCAACGGCGCCGGCAAGTCGACGACGCTCAAGGCCTTGTTCGGTCTAGTGAAAGTCACGTCGGGCTCGATCACCTTTGCGGGTGAGGACATCACCAATTCGCTGCCCGACAAGCTGGTGCCCAAGGGCCTCAGCTTCGTGCCGCAGGAAAAGAACGTCTTCACCTCGATGAGTGTCGAGGAGAACCTCGAGATGGGGGCCTTCACCCGGCGCGACGACTTTTCGACGACGCTCGACTGGGTCTACGACATGTTTCCGGTGCTGCTCGAAAAGCGGCACCAGAAGGCAGGTGAACTCTCCGGCGGCCAGCGCCAGATGGTGGCTATGGGCCGAGCGCTGATGAGCCAGCCACGGCTGCTGCTGCTCGATGAGCCATCGGCCGGGCTGTCGCCGCGCTATGTGCTCGAGATCTTCGAGCAGATCGTCAAGATCAACAAATCGGGCGTCGGCATCCTGATGGTCGAGCAGAATGCGCGGCAGGCCTTGGCCTTTGCGTCGCGCGGCTTCGTGCTCGCCAGCGGCCAGAACCGCTTTACCGGCACCGGCCCCGAGCTGATCGCCGATCCCGAAGTCGCCAAGAGCTTCCTGGGAGGCTGAGGGGCGAGATGAACGAACTGATTTTCTTCTTCAACAATGTCATCGTCGCCGGTGTGGTGCTGGGTTCGATCTATGCCGTCGGCGCCATCGGCGTAACGCTGATCTTCGGCATCCTGCGCTTCGCGCATTTCGCGCATGGCGACATGATGACGATGGGCGGCTTCATCGCGCTGCTGTTGGCCATGGGGGCGACGGCCCTGGGGATCACCACGCCGATTGTACCGACCGGCTTCCTGGTGCTGCCGATCGCTATGATCATTGCCGCGGTGATCGCGCTCGGGCTCGATAAGGGATTCTACGCTCCGCTGCGTAAGCGTGGCGCGCGACCGGTGACACTGCTCATCGCATCGATCGGCGTGACGCTGATCATCCAGGGCCTGATCCGCCTGTTTTTCGGTTCAGGCACCTATTCGTTTTTCGAGACGGAGACCAAGCAGCTCATCCGCATTCCTATCCCGCTCGAGGGCGTGACGCGCACCATCAACTTCACGCAGCCACAGTTGCTGATGGTCATCTGCACGGCGGCGGCGGTTATCGCGTTGCATCTCTTTCTCACCCGGTCACGGCTGGGCAAGGCGATGCGCGCCATGGCCGACAATGCCGATCTGGCGCAGGTCTCGGGCATCAACACCAAGCTTATCGTGCGGGTGACCTGGATCATCGCCGGTGGGCTTGCGGCCATGGCCGGCGTGATGCTGGCGCTCGACGTCAACCTCAAGCCCGACCTTGCCTTCAACATCGTGCTGCCGATCTTTGCGGCCGCGATCGTAGGTGGGTTGGGGCAGTCCTACGGCGCCATTGCAGGCGGGTTCTTGATCGGTTTTGCCGAGACGATCTCGATCTTCAACTGGACCACGCTGTTGCGCCCGTTGCAGGGGGTTATTCCTTTCGAACTGCCGGCTACGCTGGCGATCGTGCCCACCGAGTACAAGCTCACCGTGGCCTTCGTCATCCTTGTGGTGGTGCTGCTCTGGCGACCGACCGGTATTTTCAAAGGAGCCTCGTCATGACGCAGCGCTCCATCGTGCTCTTCATTGGCCTCTTCCTGCTTTTTGCCGTGATCGGCTGGGCGCTGGGGGCGGCCAATATCTCGCTGCTCCTGGTGCAGAGCTTTGCCTATGCGCTGGTCGCGCTCGGTCTCAATATCCAGTGGGGCTATGGCGGCCTCTTCAACTTCGGCATCATGGGTTTCCTGATGCTGGGCGGCGCGGCGGTAACCTTCGTGTCGTTCCCGATGAACGCCGAGTTCTGGAATTCGGACGGGCCGATGATGCTTGGCCGGGCGTTGATCGCCTTCGCAGCGGGCGCATTGCTGGTGTGGGGTGTCTCGAAGTCCGACAGGATTGGCGTCAAAGGCGGTTGGAAGACGGCTCTGACCGTCCTCGCCTGGATTATCGCCTATATCGTCTATCGCAGCCAGATCGACCCGGCGGCGGCCTATATCGAACAGCTCGGTTCGGGCTGGGTGGGCGGCCTTGGGCTGCATCCGGTGCTCGGCTGGCTGTTTGGCGGCGTGCTGGCGGCAGCCGTGGCCTATGTCATCGGCAAGATCTGTCTTGGCCTCCGTACCGACTATCTTGCCATTGCGACGATAGGCATTTCCGAGATCATCCGCGCCCTTCTCAAGAACATGGATTGGTTGACGCGCGGAACGCTGACCGTGTCGCCGATCCCATGGCCGGTGGACTTGCCGCAACAGCTGCAGACGCAGGGTGTCGCCATCAACGAGTCCTTCGTGCAGGCGCGCCTTGGCTTCCTTGCCGTGGTTGTCGTCGTGGTCGCTATCGCCTTTTTCCTCGTGCAACGCGCCTACGGTGGGCCGTGGGGCCGGATGATGCGGTCGATCCGCGACAACCACATCGCGGCGGCCTCGATGGGCAAGAACGTCAAGCAGCGCCAGCTGGAGATTTTCATCCTCGGCTCGGTGCTGATGGGCATCGGTGGCGCGATCCTGGTCACCTTCGGGCAGATCTATGATCCAGGCTCGTACCAGCCGATCAACCATACCTTCCTCATCTGGGTGATGATCATCGTTGGTGGCGCCGGCAACAACTGGGGCGCGGTGTTCGGGGCGTTGCTGATCTACATCGCCTGGATGGTGTCCGATCCGGTGGCACAGTGGCTCTTTAACGGCATCAGCGGGTGGTCGACCGACATGGGCTGGGGCGCGATCCCGGAAATCCAGTCGCGCGCCAGCCAAATGCGCGTCTTGGTGCTGGGCGTGGTCATCACTATTGCCTTGCGGTTCGCGCCACGTGGGTTGATCCCGGAGATGGTGAAGCGCAGTACCTAGAAGTCCAGATTTGGACGGACCGCTTGACGCGTGTCCAGATTTGGACTACCTGTCCTCCCTACAAGGAGCTGCGTCATGCCGAGAACTGGTTCCGTTAAGCGGGCAATGCCTGTTGTTATTGACACTCCTTGGAGTGTCGATGTGGCGCGGCTGATGCCAGATAATCGTCGGCGGCTGAGCCCACCGGCGTTGCGCACCTTCCTCGCCATCGCGGAACTCTGGGGCCTAAGCGAGGAGGAGCGTCGGCTGGTGCTCGGCTATCCGTCGCGTTCCACCTATCACAACTGGGCCAAGCTGGCGCGGGAGCACGGCAGTTTCGTTCTCGATGCCGACGTGCTGACCCGTATCTCGGCGGTGTTCGGCATCCATCAGGCGCTGGGTGTACTCTTTGGCAATGAGGCCGAGGGCGTGGCGTGGCTGCGAGGGCCGCATCAGGCCACGGTGTTCGGCGGTCGCCCGCCGTTGGCGCTGGTCACTAGCGGTACGCAGGACGGGCTGATGATAGTCCGCCGGTTCCTCGATGCGGCCCGGGGCGGGCTCTACATGGCGCCTAATGCGGTGGACGCGGCTTTCGTGCCCTATGGGGAAGACGAGCTGGTCTTTACGTGAGACTGGCTACAGCGCCGCAGCCCAGTCACCGGCTGATCCCCTCGCAATATCCGCCGATCGGCCTCTTCGATACGGTGGCGACTGCCGCCGACCTCGAAGCGGTGATGGAGTTGACCGGCTGGACGAACGACCGCCTTGTCCCCGAACGCCTGCACCGGCTGCCATCGCAGGAGTGGGTGCACGGCCGGGCAAACGCCAGCATTATCCTCGCAGCATTTCTCCACGTTGCACCGGGCGGCGGGCGGTTCAACGGGCCGGACCTCGGCGCGTGGTATGCGTCGGCAGACATCCGCACGGCAGCGGCCGAAGTCGCGCATCACCTGCGGCGCGAGGCCGCGGCGCGGAACATGACCGGGATGACGCGAGTCTATCGTTCCTACACGGCGCGACTCGATGGCGATTTCCGGGACGTGCGGGGCGAGGCTGCGTTGCACGATCCGGCGAGCTATACGGTCAGCCAGGCATTCGGCGAAGCGGAGAGGGCAGCAGGGCGCGATGGCATCGTCTTCGACAGCGTGAGACACCGCGGTGGAGTCAATGCCGCGGCGTTCCGCCCGAGCAAAATCCTCGACGTCACGCAGGCCGAGCATTTCGAGATCAGTGTCGAAGCCGAGGAGCGGCGCATCGAAGTGAGGCGTCTAGCCGGCTGAGAAAGTAGGAGGCCCAGGATCGCACCTGGGCCTCCGCAGTCTCTAGCCGTCAGATCAGGTGCTTATTGCACAGGGCCCTTCTCGACGAAGGCACCGTTTTCCCAGACGACTTCAACGATGATGCCGTCGACGTCACCAGCCGCGTCGAAATCGAGCGGGCCACCGGCGCCGTCGTAATCGATGTCGGTACCAGCCGCGATCAGTTCCTTGGCCTTGGTCCATTCACCCGGCAGGATCTTTTCGCCCGGAGCCGAGGCGACTTCGCGCAGAGCGGCCGAGAGGCCAGCGCGGTCGGCGGTGCCGTTCTTCTGGATGGCGAGGGCGAGCAAGAAACCGGCATCATAGGCCTGCGGTACGTAGGTGCCGGCCGGATCGAGGCCGGCTTCGCCAGCGAGCTTGACGAAGGCGTCGGCCGAGGCACCGGCGTAGGCGCCGGCGCGGGTGGCCGTGAAGTTGCCGACGTTCGAACCGGAGATGGCGTCGCCGATCATGCCGTCACCGCCGAAATAGGAGGTGAAGTTGCCCGATTCATTGGCCTGCTGAAGAATGGTGAGGCCCGAGCCAGAGATGTAGGCCAGGACGACGAGGTTCTGCGACCCCGAACCGGCGAGCTGGCCGAGTTCGGCGCGGTAGTCGGCCTTGCCGTCTTCGTGCGCCAGGTTGGCGCTCACAGTGCCGCCGAGTTCGGCGTAGTGGGCGGCGAACACATCGGCCAGACCCTTGCCGTAGTCGTTGTTGACATAGGTCAGGGCCACGTCCTTGACGCCCTTGGCCCAGAGCAGGTCAGCCAGCTTCACGCCCTGGAACGCGTCCGACGGAGTGGTGCGGTAGACGAGATCGTTGTCCTCGAGGGTGGTCAGCACCGGGGCCGAAGCGGACGGCGAGATCTGGACGACGTTGCCCGGGATACCGGCAGTGGTCGCGGCACCAACAGTCGCGCCGGTGCAGAAGGCGCCGACGAAAGCGGTGACCTGGTCGGTGTTGACCAGCTTGTCGGCGGCGGGGCCAGCAACCGACGGGTCACAGGCGGAGTCACCGGTCACGCTGACGATCTTGCCGTCGAGCAGACCGCCCTGGGCATTGACATGGTCGAAGGCGAGCTGGGCGCCCGCAACGATCGGCGGAGCCAGGGATTCGATCGGGCCGGTCAAATCGCCGAGGATGCCGAGCTTGGTGTCGGCGGCCAGCGCCGGAGCGGCAAGACCGAGGACCGACGCGGCAACCGCGAGGCCGAGGAGTTTCTTGTTCACGTTCAATGTTCCCTCTGCAAGAGCCGCGCCGACCGCGCTCCTTTGAGCGGAGCGTCTGAAAGTGCCTGCGCAGCAGCGTTTTGGGGGCACAACCCATGCCCCGCTGGGGGCGATATTGCATATTTGGCGAGCGGGAGTCATCCGCTTTTGATCGGACGGTCAAACCGCGCGGTTTGTTGCTTAACCGCGGCCGGGCTATAGACTTGCCGCGATTTGATACTCCCGCCGGAACCACTCGCCAATGCTTGCCCGCCTGCTGCCGCTCCTCGTCCTTGTCATGATGGTTTCCGCCGGCAGCGCCTTGGCGCAGGAAAGCTCGGTGGAAGTGCTGCCGGTGCCGCAAGGCGCCTCAAGCGGCGAGGCGGTGCCGGCAGCGCCCGCCAATCCCGAGGCTCCTCTTGATCCGGATGCGCCGGTGGTGTCGCCGGCCCCGCCGCCCTGCGGGACGCAGCCGATCACCATCGCCCGCATGCAGTGGCCGAGCTCGGCCATCCTGGCGGAAATCCACGCCCGGCTGCTGAAGGCGCATTTCGGCTGTGACGTGCAGGTGCAGGAAGGCGACATGGCATCGGCCGGCTCGTCGATGGGGACGACCGGGCAGCCAGCGGTGGTGCCGGAAATGTGGATTGCCCGGATTGCCGACATCTGGAACGCCGCGACCAAAGCGCAGAAGGTCCGGCAGGCTGGCAATTCTTACGCGGAGGCGACTTTCGAGGGTTGGTTCGTGCCCGACTACGCGGCAGCGCAGTGGCCTGAGGTGACGACCATCGACGGGCTCAAGGCCCATGCGCGCGATTTCGCTGTGAGCGGAGCCAGCAAGGGCCGGTTCGTCTCCTGTCCCGTGGACTGGGGTTGCTCTGTGGTCAACCGCAATATGCTCCGGGCCAACGGGCTCGACGGGCTCTTCGAGATCGTCGAGCCGGCCAACCGGTTCGAACTCGATACTCTCATCGCCGAGGCAGTTGGCCGCAAGGAGCCGATCCTCTTCTACTATTGGCAGCCCAACGCGATCCTCTCCCAGTTTGGCTTCAAGAGCGTCGAATTGGGCGCCTACAACAAGGACAATTTCGCCTGCCTGGGCCGCACGACGTGCGGTGGGCCGCTCCCGTCGGGGTTTGCTCCCGATCCGGTGATCATCGCGCTCTCCGAGTGGGTGTTCCTCGAAGCGCCACAGATCGCGGCCTATTTCGGCCGGGCACGGATGCCGCTGGGCGAGATGAACACCATGCTGCAGGCGCTCAGCGATGGCGGCACTGCCGAGCAGATCGCTGATAGTTTCGTGGCGACACGCGAAGACGTCTGGCGTCCATGGCTGGGCACGATCGCCACCCCCGTGGGAACCACAGTCCCCTGATCGAAGCTATGGAAACTTAACTGGAATTGCCGCTGGCTTAACCTTTGTTGTTCGGGTTTTTCAGCAAGCCATTTAGCCAACTCAGCACGTTACCTCCGGCGGAAATTTCTCCGCGGGGAACTGGAGCTGAGAGTGGCCCGCGAGACCGACGCACTGATCCGCAAACTCGAGAATATTGGCACGCTGACCAGCCAGCAGCGCGCCGCTATCGAGGCACTGCCGATCCAGGTCGCCAGCCTTCGCAAAGGGCAGGATGCGGTGGTCGAGGGCGAGTCGGTGACGCGTTGCGTGTTGCTGCTCGATGGCTTCATGCACCGCTACAAAGCCCTGGAAGATGGACGGCGACAGATTTTCGCCTTTCACACGCCCGGCGATGTGCCGGACCTGCATAGTCTCAACCTCATCCACATCGATCATTCGATCGCTGCCACCGGCGATTGCACGGTTGGCTATATTCCCCACCAGGCACTCCGCGATGCCTTTGCCGGCACGCCGGGATTGGTCGATGTTTTCTGGCGCGTGACGCTGATCGAAGGCGCGATCTTCCGCAACTGGATGCTCTCCATGGGCCGGCGGGATTCCGTGGCGCAGATGGCGCATCTCTTCTGCGAGCTCTATGCGCGGCTCAAAGCCGTTGGCCTGGCGGCGGGCAATGCCTTCCACGTGCCGTTGATCCAGGAGGAACTGGCAGATGCCATGGGCATTTCCACCGTTCATGCCAACCGGGTGCTGCAGCAGTTGCGCCGGCGCGGGCTGGTGACCTTCGACACCAAGCTGGTGCAGATCCCCGATTGGGCGGCGCTGCGCGCTTTCGCCGAGTTCGATCCGAGCTACCTGCACCTGCGGCAACAGGAATAACGTTCACATCTCCGGGGCGAGGTCGCCGAAAGGCGGAAGGCTAAGGGCGGAGTTGCTTAAGCCTTCGCGCCGTTGGTATAGAGACTCCCGGGAAGCCTAGCTGGGCGGGTACGGGAGTAGTGGATTTGGAACTGAAGCGGATCAACGAGCACGTCAGCGTCTCTCCGCAGATCAGCCCCGACGACGTGGCGGCGATCAAGGCCGCCGGGTTCGTCGCCATCGTCAACAACCGCCCCGACGGGGAGTCGCCGGACCAGCCGCCCAGCGCGGTGATCGAACAGGCGGCGCGTGACGCCGGTCTTGCCTATCATTACATTCCGCTCGGCCGCGAAGGGGTGACCCCGCAGATGGTCGAGGAAACCAAATCGGTGCTCGAGGGGAGCGCCGGTCCCGTGTTCTGCTATTGCCGGTCGGGGACGCGCTCGACCACGCTCTGGGCGCTGAGCCAGGCAGGCAAGCAGCCGGCAGCCGAGATTATCTCGGCGGCAGCGAATGCGGGCTACGACATGTCCCATCTCGCGGGACATCTGAGCCAGAAATAGGGGCCGGCGGGCCCCTTTTGTCTACCTAGGCCGGTGCGTCCAAGGCGCGCCTCGTCCCCTCCTGCTCGGGTTAAATCGATGCCGATCAAGAAAATCCTCGTCGCCAACCGCAGCGAAATCGCGATCCGCGTGTTCCGCGCCGCCAACGAGCTCAATATCAAGACCGTCGCCTGCTATGCCGAAGAGGATAAGCTGGCGCTGCACCGGTTCAAGGCAGACGAGGCCTATCTGATCGGCAAGGGCAAAGGCCCGGTCGAAGCTTACCTCCAGATCGACGAATATATCCGTGTGGCGCGGATTTCCGGCGCCGATGCCATCCACCCGGGCTATGGCCTGCTGTCGGAGAGCCCAGAATTCGCCGATGCCTGCGAGGATGCGGGCATCATTTTCATCGGGCCGCGGGCGCAGACCATGCGCGACCTGGGTAACAAGGTTGCCGCCCGCAACATGGCGATCAAGTCGAACGTACCGGTCGTACCGGCGACCGATGCGCTGCCCGACGACATGGAAGCGGTCAAGGCCATGGCCGCCGAGATCGGCTATCCGCTGATGCTCAAGGCGAGCTGGGGCGGTGGCGGCCGCGGCATGCGCCGCATCATGGACGAGACGACGCTGGTCGCCGAAGTTTCGGAAGGCAAGCGCGAGGCAAAGGCCGCGTTCGGCAAGGACGAGATGTATCTCGAGAAGCTGATCGAGCGCGCCCGGCACGTCGAAGTGCAGCTCATCGGCGACGATCACGGAAACCTGGTGCATCTTTTCGAGCGCGATTGCTCGGTGCAGCGGCGTAACCAGAAGGTCGTCGAGCGCGCGCCAGCGCCTTATCTCAGCGAGCAGGTGCGCGACGACCTTACCGGCGCGGCGATCCGGCTCGGCAACGCTGCCAACTATCGCGGCGCCGGCACGGTGGAGTTCCTGCTCGATGCCGACACCGACAAGTTCTACTTCATCGAAGTGAACCCCCGCATACAGGTCGAGCACACGGTGACCGAAGTCGTCACCGGCATCGACATCGTCAAGGCGCAGATCAAGCTGCTCGAAGGCGAAGTGATTGGCACGCCGGAATCGGGCGTGCCCAGGCAGGAAGATATCCGGCTCAACGGCAACGCCATCCAGTGCCGCGTGACGACGGAAGATCCGGAACAGAACTTCATTCCGGACTATGGCCGCATCACCGCCTATCGCGAGGCGACCGGCTTCGGCGTGCGTCTCGATGGCGGCACGGCCTATTCGGGCGCGGTGGTCACGCGCTACTACGATCCGCTCCTCGAAAAGATCACCTGCTGGGCGCCGACCGCGCCCGAGGCGATCGCCCGCATGCACCGCGCGCTGCGCGAGTTCCGTATTCGCGGCGTGGCGACCAACCTCGCCTTTCTCGAAAACATCATTACGCATCCCGACTTCATCGAGAACCGCTACACCACGCGCTTCATCGACACGACGCCGGCTTTGTTCGATTTCAAGCAGCGGCAGGACCGCGCGACGAAGCTCCTGACTTATATCGCCGATGTCACCGTCAACGGGCACCCGGAGGTGCGTGACCGGCCCCGGCCGCCGGCAGATGCGCTCGAGCCGATGGTGCAGGACTATCCGCCGCTGATGATCGTCGAGGGCAGCCGGCAGGTGCTCGACCGTGAAGGCCCCAAGGGGCTGGCACGGTGGATGAAGGCCCAGAACCAGGTGCTGTTCACCGATACGACGATGCGCGACGCGCACCAGTCCCTGTTGGCGACACGAATGCGCTCGTTCGATATCACCCGCATTGCCCAGGCCTACAGCCGCGGGCTGCCGAACCTCTTCTCGCTCGAATGCTGGGGCGGGGCGACGTTCGACGTCTCCATGCGCTTCCTCAACGAGGATCCGTGGGAGCGGTTGGCCGCGGTGCGCGAAGGCGCGCCCAACATCCTCACCCAGATGCTGCTGCGCGGCTCGAACGGCGTCGGCTACAGCAACTATCCCGACAATGTGGTGAAGTTCTTTGTCCGCCAGGCGGCCAAGGGCGGCGTCGATGTCTTCCGCATCTTCGACAGCCTCAACTGGGTCGAGAACATGCGCGTGTCGATCGACGCGGTGGCCGAGGCGGACAAGGTGGCCGAAGGCGCCATCTGCTATACCGGCGACATGCTGGACCCGAACCGGGCCAAGTATGACCTCAAATACTATGTCGGGCTCGCCAAGGAACTGGAAGCGGCCGGCGCCCACGTGCTGGGCATCAAAGACATGGCGGGGCTCCTGAAGCCGCAGGCGGCCAGGAAGCTCATTGAGACACTGAAGCAAGAGATCGGCCTGCCGATCCACCTTCACACCCACGATACCTCGGGCGCTGCCGCCGCGACCATCATGGCGGCGGTGGACGCTGGCGTCGATGCAGTCGATGCGGCGATGGACGCCCTCTCCGGTACCACGAGCCAGCCAACGCTGGGTTCACTTGCTGCTGCGCTCAAGGACGGACCGCGCGACCCGGATCTGGATGGCAAGGTGATCCGAGAAATCTCGTTCTATTGGGAAGCGGTGCGTACGCAGTACCGGGCTTTCGAGAGCGATCTCAAGGGTGGCGCTTCGGAAGTCTACCTGCACGAAATGCCGGGCGGTCAGTTTACCAATCTCAAGGAGCAGGCGCGCTCGCTGGGTCTCGAAAGCCGCTGGCACCAGGTGGCGCAGACCTATGCGGACGTAAACCAGATGTTCGGCGACATCGTCAAAGTGACGCCGTCGTCCAAGGTCGTCGGCGACATGGCGCTGGCCATGGTTTCGGCCGGACTGACCCGCGCCGATGTCGAGGATCCAAACCGCGACGTCGCCTTCCCGGATTCGGTCGTCGGCTTCTTCGCCGGCGATCTGGGCCAGCCGCCGGGC
>JAEZKB010000326.1 GCA_023415605.1 Pseudomonadota bacterium | reverse complement strand
GCAACTCCCCGCTCGTGAAGACCGCGATCGCCGGCGAGGACGCCAACTGGGGCCGCATCGTCATGGCGGTAGGCAAGGCCGGCGAGCCGGCCGACCGCGACCGCCTTGCCATCCGCTTCGGCGAGTTCACCCTGGCCGAGCAGGGCGAGCGCTCCCCGTCGTATGACGAGGCCGCGACCAGCGCTTACATGAAGAACCAGGAACTCGAGATCGGCGTCGATATCGGGTTGGGCGCAGGCACGGCGACGGTCTACACCTGCGACCTCACGCACGGCTATATCGACATCAACGGCAGCTACCGGAGCTGACGTGGTCCCATCGGTCGCCGATATCGAGTCCGCCACCCTCTGTGCCTGGCCGGCGCTACAGGTGGCGCACGACCGGCTGTGGATCTGGCGCGCCGCCGGCGGCTATTCCAAGCGCGCCAACTCGATCCACTGCCTCGATCCGAGCGATAGCGAGGATGCCGATGCGCGGCTTGAACGCCTCGCCGAACTCTATCGCTACAACGAATTGCAGCCGGTATTCCGGGTCACGCCGCTGACCTCGCCGGGGGCGCTTGCCGCCCTCGACCGGGCCGGCTGGCAGGTGTTCGAGCCCAGCCTCGTCATGGCGCAACCGCAGCCCGACGAGTTCGACATCCGGGTAAAGACGTCGTTTCACGACCCCCGCGATCCGGAATGGTTCGAGCTGCAGGGCGCCATGTCGGGCTACAATCCGCACACGCTGCGCATCCTCAAGCAGATCCTCGATGCCGTGGCGCACGAGAATTGCGGCGTCTTTGCCCACGACGAGGACGGCACGCCGGTTGCGGCCGGGCTGGCGACGGTCGCCAACGGCATCGGGGTCTTTCTCAACGTCGTCACCCGCCCCGAAGCCCGGGGGGAAGGCTACGGCCGCGCCGTCATGTCTGCGGCGCTGAACTGGACGCGCCAGGCCGGCGCCACCAGTGTGGCCCTGCAGGTCCTCGGCAGCAACGCGACGGCCATCAGGCTCTACACCTCGCTCGGCTTTAACCAGGCCTATGACTACCACTACCGGAGGCCGGCCGAATGAAGATCACCCTGGTGGTCGCCTGCGCCCTGGTCGATGCCGACCGCCGCGTACTCATCGCGCAGCGGCCGGAAGGCAAGCAGCTGGCGGGTCTTTGGGAGTTCCCCGGCGGCAAGGTCGAACAGGGCGAGACGCCGGAAGCCGCGCTGATCCGCGAACTCGAGGAAGAGCTGGGGGTTTCCACCAAGACCGCCTGCCTGGCACCGCTCTCATTTGCCTCGTATTCTTACGAAAGCTTTCACCTTCTAATGCCACTTTACGTCTGTCGGAAGTGGCAGGGGACGCCGCAGCCGCGTGAGCACGCAGCCCTCAAGTGGGTGCGGCCGCAGGCCCTGCGGGACTACCCGATGCCACCTGCCGACGAACCGCTGATCGCGCCGCTCTGCGATCTGCTCTAGCCGGTGGTAGAAATGCTGCGTCGCCTTTTTATCCGCTTCATGCACGACCAGTCGGGGGCCACGGCCATCGAATATGGTCTTATCGCCGGGCTGATTGCGGTCGGCGCTATTGTCGCCATGACCGCCTTTGGTACCAGCCTCAGTTCGCTCTTCGGCACGGTCCAGACGCGGGCCGGCGGCGCCATGGATGCCGCGACCGGCAGCTAGTTCGGACCCAGGACGTCCTTGAGGCGTACTGTGGCACTGCCGGGCTTCAACGGCTTCTGCTGGCTCTCATGCGGCGCCCATCCGCTCATCCAGATGATTTCGAGCGTCGCCCGGACGCGTCCATCGGGGTCCGAGAACTCCTCGGCATAGGCACGGGCAGCTTCGGCGAGCAATGCCGGCGTCATCAGCCTGCCCGGCCGATCGGCCAGCGGATTGCTGGCGCCCAGCGCCCGAATCTCCTGCATCAGCGCGAACGGGTTGGCGTAGCGCACCGTGTGGGTTTCGACATCGGTCACCGGCAGGGCAAGTCCGGCGCGCTGCAGCAGGGCGCCGGCATCGGCAAGCGGGATGAATGGCGCGACCCGGGCGAAGGCCCCACCCGAGAGATTGGCGTCAGCGGTCAAAAAAGCGTGGCGCAGTTCGTGCAGGCTGTCCCCGCCGATTGCCGCCGCGATAAAAAGGCCGTCGGGCGCCAGATACTGGCGGATACGGGCGAGAAAGCCGACGACGTCGTTGACCACCTGCAGATCGAAGATCGAGACGATGAGGTCATACCCCGCCCCCCCGGGGAGGGTGAGGGCCTCCGGGTCCACCGTAGCGTCGAGCACGGTCGAGATGCGCTCGAATTCGAAGCTTCCCAGGCTCGTATTGCCCCTGAGCGGCATCTGCCGGGCATCGGGGGCGAGGATCGCGGCCTGCTTGAAGGTGCGGATCACGGCCAGCAACCGGTCCTCGAGGTCGTCGAGCACCAGCCGGGTGACGAAGTCCTCGGCGTCCGGCTTGCGCCGGGCGAGGCGCTTGGCGATCAGGGCGCGGTCGAAAGTCTTGGGCGGCAGCATCTCAGCCCTCCGGCAGCATCGACCACATCCGGCGGATGGCGCCGTTCTCGATGCTGTAGACGACAATGATTTCCAGCGGGTCAGAGCCGATCCCGGTGATGTATTCCTGGTCGACGACCTTCGATCCCAGCACCATGCGGCTGACGATCTTGGCGTGGAGGTCAGGCAGGTTGAAGCGGTTCTCGGCATAGAACTTGGCCAGGGCTGCCTTGCCGACGATGCTCGGCGTGCTGCCGGGCAGGCGTGTCACCTCGATATCGTCGGCGAAGACTTCGAGAAAGCGCTCGAGGTCGCGCGCATTGTAAGCGGCAAGCTGGTGCTCGACGAGTTCGAGGGGGGTCGACATCCGGCGCTCCTGTGGCAATCTCGGGCCATTGCGAGAGGTGAGGGGGTCGTACTGCAAGCGTCACCGGGGGTGCAAGCATTGTCGCGGCGTGCTGGTGCTGCGCTCAAGCGCCTCGGCACGGGACTGCTCGACCAGCTCTATCCGCCCACCTGTCTCCACTGCGACGCACCGGTCGAAACCGCTCAGTCTTTGTGCCCGGCCTGTTTCCGCGAGCTGCGGCCGATTACTGCGCCTCTCTGTCCGCGGCTTGGCATTCCGTTCGAGGTCTCGCTCGGCCCGGAGGCACTCTCCGCCGAAGCCATTGCCGATCCGCCGCCGTTCGACCGGGCGCGGTCGGCCGTGCTCTACAACGCCGTCGCGCGGAAGCTGGTCAGTCGGCTCAAATATGGTGACCGGCCAGAGCTGGCGGGGTTCTGTGCGCGGCTGATGTTGACGGCGGGTCATGAGTTCTGGGCCGCGAAGCCGGTCCTCGTGCCAGTGCCGCTGCATCCGTGGCGGGAGTTTACCCGTCGCTACAACCAGTCCACCGAACTGGCCCGCGCGGTAGGGGCGCTGGCCGGCGTGGCGGTCGATCCGCTGCTGGTGCGGCGGAGGAAGAACACGCGGCGCCAGGTGGGTCTTACGGCGGAGGCTCGCGTCCGCAACGTCGCTGGCGCCTTCGCGGCCCATCCCGACACAATCGCGCGGCTCAAGGGGCGGCCGGTGGTCATTGTCGATGATGTGATCACGACCGGCTCCACCGCCCGGGCGGTCACACGGGCGCTGCAGAAGGCCGGGGTGGAACGGATCGATGTCCTGAGCTTTGCTCGGGTGACAGTGGGCGGAGACGCGGTCTGACGACTTGTCCCAGGGCCCTGCAAACCCATATAAATGGCAACAGAAATCACGGTAACTCAGATGCCAAAGGTCCAGATCTACACCACCCAGTGGTGCCCCTATTGCAACGCTGCCAAGTCGCTCCTCCAGGACAAGGGCGTCACCTATGAAGAGGTGAACGCCGAGGATCCGGAGGTGCGTGCCGCCATGGTGGAGCGTGCCAACGGCCGCCGCACTGTGCCGCAGATTTTCATCGGCGACACTCACGTCGGCGGCTATGACGACATGGCGGCGCTCGACCGTCGCGGCCAGCTCGATCCCTTGCTGGCGTCGTAAAGGAAAACCATGCGCGTTGCCGCCCTGCAGATGAGCTCGGGCACTCAGCCCGGGCCAAATCTTCGCGAACTCGATCGTCTCGCCGGTGCGGCCGCCGCGCAGGGCGCGACTTATGCGCTGAGCCCCGAAGTGACGGTGGTCTTTGCGGAAAACCGCGAGGGACTGGCGACGGTGGCTGGCCCGTGGGAGAACAATCCGGCCATTGCAGAGGCGGCCGAGATCGCCAGGCGGCACAACCTCAGCCTCCATCTCGGCTCACTTGCGGTGGCGCTGCCGGATGGCCGTTTCGCAAATCGCTCTGTGCTGTTCCGGCCCGATGGCTCGATTGCCGCGACTTACGACAAGGTGCATCTCTTCGACGCTACGCTCCCAGGCGTGCGCGAATATCGCGAAAGCGCGACCTATGCGGGCGGAGATACCGCAATCGTCTCCGATGCGCCGGGTTTTCCGCTCGGGTTAACGATCTGCTACGACGTGCGCTTTCCGGCCTTGCACCGGGCCCTGGCCGAGGCCGGAGCGCAGGTGCTGGCCGTCCCGGCCGCCTTCACCAAGCCCACCGGCGAAGCGCACTGGCACGTGCTGCTCCGCGCCCGGGCCATAGAAACCGGCTGCTGGGTGATCGCAGCGGCGCAGGCGGGCACCCACGAGAATGGACGCCAGACCTATGGGCACTCCATGATCATCGACCCTTGGGGCAAGATCGTCGCCGAGCTCGATGGCGAGACGCCCGGCGTCGCCATTGCCGACATCGATCTTACAGCGGTCGCCGACGCCCGGGGTAGGGTGCCGGCGCTTGCCAATGCCCGGCCATTTTCGCTAACCGTTAACCACGCGGGCGCATCTTGAGCGTCCGAAAGGGTTCTAGTTCCGTGATGCACTATTCGCTGGTCTGCGATAACGACCACAAGTTCGATGCCTGGTTCCGCAACGCGGAAGCCTATGACGAGCAAAGTTCCCGCGGCATCGTGACGTGCCCCATCTGCAATTCCCCCAAGGTAGGCAAGGGCCTGATGGCACCGGTAGTGTCGCGTGCCAAATCCGAAAAGATGTCGGTGTCGATCGGTCATCCTCAGCAGCACCAGCTGCGCGAAGCGCTGCGCGCGCTGCGCAACAAGGTCACCACCGAAGCGGACTATGTCGGCGACAAGTTCGCCGACGAAGCTCGCAAAATCCACTTCGGCGAGATCGATCCGCGCGGCATCTATGGCGAGGCGACCCGCGAGGAAGTAGCGAGCCTCATCGAGGATGGCGTTGACTTCATGCCGCTGCCGTCGATCCCGGAAGAACACAACTAGCCGGATGTCGGGGTTGCCCTTCATCGTTTGCCGACGATAGAGTTCGCGCCTCTTTCTCCGGAGGCTTCCCCCTATGAGCACACCTAACGCAGCCCTTTCGGGCACTTTCGCTATTGGCGGCGACATGACCGTCAACCGTCTCGGTTTCGGTGCCATGCGCATCACCGGCGACGGAATCTGGGGCGCACCCAAGGACCCGGCCGAAGCTAGGGCGACGCTCAAGCGCCTGCCCGACCTGGGCATCGACTTCATCGACACGGCCGAAGCCTACGGCCCGGCGATCTCGGAGGAGCTGCTGGCCGAGGTGCTGGCCCCCTATGGCAAGATCAAGATCGCCACCAAAGGCGGTCATTCCCGCCAGGGCCCCAATGTCTGGACGCCTATCGGGCGGCCGGAATTCCTGCGGCAGGGCGTGCTGACCAGCCTTTATCGGCTCAAGCAGGAGCGGCTCGACCTCTGGCAGCTCCATCGCATTGACCCAAAAGTGCCGCGTAACGAGCAGTTCGAGACCATCGCCGGCTTCCTCAAGGAAGGCCTCATTCGCCATGCCGGCCTCTCCGAGGTGACGGTCGAGGAGATCGAGGCGGCGCAGAAGCTCTTCCCGGTGGTCACGGTGCAGAACCGTTATAATCCGGGCGATCGCGGCAGCGAGGCGGTGCTCGACTATTGCGAGAAGCATTCCATCGGCTTCATTCCGTGGCGGCCGCTCGATGGTGGCAATTTCTCGGGCGGCGCCTTCGATGGTATCGGCAAGAAGCACAACGCCTCCCCGAGCCAGCTTGCCCTCGCCTGGCTGCTTAAACGCTCACCGGTCATGCTGCCGATCCCCGGCACCGGCAAGGTCAAGCACCTTGAAGAGAATACGGCGGCTGCGGCGATCCAGCTTTCCGATGAGGACTTCGCCACGCTGGGCGGGAGATAACGATCACTCGGACTGCTTGATCCAACTCAAGACAGGCGTTCCGTAAATCCGGCAATGCAAGCGGCATGAAGATCGCTTTGTTTGGTGCAACGGGACATATCGGCAGCCATGTGTTGCGGCTGGCGCTCGATCAGGGACATCAGGTCAACGCCCTGGTGC
>JAEZKB010000313.1 GCA_023415605.1 Pseudomonadota bacterium | reverse complement strand
CCAAGCGGCCGGTGGGTAGCCACCGGCCGCATTCACAAGGAACAGGCAAGTGGACGACCGACTTCTCGACTATGACGCCGTCAGCCAGATCTGCTTCGTGACGGACAATCTCGAAGAGTCATTGCGCTGGTTCTCCGACCTCACGGGCAAGACACCGAGCCATATCGGGAAACTCGCCGAGCCCGACGAGGCCAAGCTCGAATATATGGGCCAACCCTCGGTGGTGACGGCGCGTTTGGCGCTCTTTCGGTTCTCCAACATCGACGTCGAGTTCCTCGAACCCGGCCCTGAAAAGAGCGCGTGGCGGGACATTCTGGGAGAGAAGGGTCCCGGCTGCCACCACATCGCGTTCAATACGCGCAACATGACCAAGCGCTCGGCCTATCTCGAGAGCAAAGGCCACAGGACGATCCAGAAGGCGGAATTCGACGGCGGCCATGGCCGCTATGCCTACTTTGACACCGTTCCACAGCTGGGCGTGCAGATCGAACTGCTCGAGTGGAACAAGGACATGGAAAGGCAGGACTAGAGTTTGGTGGCGGCCGATGTTCCCACGGCCCGCTGCCCTGCCCCCCCTGGGTTCTCCCGAGCCTGGACTGTGCGGCGTCTCTCCGGAGACGCCGTTTTTTATGGCTCAGGCGGAGATGCTTGCTGACTGAGCCATCGTTGCGCCCCCACCACCCTTCAGATGGCCCGCTCCCGCTATGCGAGTGAGGATCCGTGTGGCACGATCTCTCCACGATCCTCCCCCCGCGTGCGGGGGAGGGGGACCGGCGCAGCCGGTGGAGGGGGCGCAAAGCCCGCACTGATGCACCGGCCGGGTATGACCCTCCGGTGATGAGAAAGAGCGTGACGGGCCCGGGGGCGGATGCCGCCTCTGGTATGAATAAGTACGAGATGACACCGCCTCCGGGTTGCTGGGGTTTCCGGCATTGTCCCGCGCGTCGGGAGAGGAGGGTTGGCCCTCCATTTCGACTCCGTGCGCTTGGCCCAGCGGTTCGGGACGACTCCCCTCCGCCTCCCAGCAGTCTCCCCGCAAGCGTTCGTCGCGCTTCCCGTCCACCGCGGGGTTGATGGAAGGATTCTAGTGCGGGTGCAGAGCGCGGGGATAAGTGAGATGAAGATTCTTGTAAGCCACTGAAGCATCGAAGCTTTGCTGCCGTCGCGCACGCGAATGCTGGCTCGTCTCGCAGTTTATCGCGCGGGCCACGCTAGCAATTTGACTTAAAGCTTCGTTCACCAAGTCAGCGGGAAGCGCTAACGCGCGCATAACGCTTGTTGGCAGTTCAAACGATCTTAACTCCGCGCGGGTTACCTCTCCGACTTAGGCTTGGAGACCATACGTGCTGACGCCAGCCCGCAAGACAATGCCGGCTATCGACTATGTGTCCATCGTCAAGTCGGTCTATACCGACCGACGCGCGATGGTCATGGGCGCGCTATGCTGTGTTCTGGGCGTTTCGGCCGGCGCCTTCAAGACCGGCTCGCTGATCCTCTGGGCCATCGCTGCCGGTTTCGTACTGGTCGCCATCTACCGCTACATCGACATGACGCTGTTTGCCCGCGCCAAGATCGGGGCAACCGATGTTGACGCGGCGGCCAAGTGGGAAGTGCGCGCCACCTACGGGGCGACGATGTTCGCCTTCCTCGCCGGCTTGTGGTGCTTCTCGAGCTTCGTCTTCGTCAACGATCCGATCGCCGAAATCCTCGCCATGGTGACCACCGTGGGTTGCATGGTCGGTGTGGTGACGCGCAATTTCGGTCTCGACCGCCTGCTCACCATCCAGCTCGCCATTGCGGTGACGCTGATCGGGCTGGGGGTGCTGGTCAAGAACGACGTCTATCACTGGATCCTGGGTGGCCTGATGCTGCCCATGATGATCTCGTTCCGCTATCTGGCTACCGATGTGAGGCAGGTGCTGCTCAATGCGGTGCATAGCCGCGTCGAGGCCAACCGGCTCGCCGCGGAGCTCGATACCGCGATGGAGACCATGCAGCATGGACTTTGCATGCTCGACCAGAGCGGCCTCGTGACGGTGTCGAACGATCGCGCCGAAGCGGTGTTCGCGAGCTTTGCCGGCGGCACCTGGAGCGGCCGCCCCTTCGCCGCGCTGATTTCGGCAGCGGCGGCCCGCGGTACCATCTCGCAGGCTTCAGCCACACAGTTGCTGCAGACCATCAACAATGGGCACGGCAAGGTGCTGCTGCATCTGCCCGGCAACCAGTATGGCGAAGTCACCGTCAGTGCCCGCCAGGGCAGCACCGTGCTGCTCTTTGAAGACATCACGTCGCGCGTCAAGGCAGAAGAGCGGATCAACTTCATGGCGCATCACGATGCGCTGACGGGCCTGCCCAATCGCGCCTATTTCTCCGACCAGGTGGCCGAGAACCTCGATCGCACCAAGGCGTATCGCGCGGATGACGGGGCGGCGCTGATGATCGTCGACATCGACGACTTCAAGCACATCAACGACACGATGGGGCACCTCCTGGGTGACCGCGTCCTGGTCGAGACCGCCGAGCGCATCGCGCGGGCGCTGGGCCGCGATAGCCTGATCGCCCGGCTGGGTGGCGATGAATTCATCGTCTATCGCGGCGGACCGCTCACCGAGGACGATATCGCCGAAGATGTCGATGCCATTCTCAAGGCCTTCGAAACGCCGTTCAGTGTCATGGGCGAGGTGTTCTCGACCAATGTGTCGGTCGGCGTCGTGGTGTCGCACGAGCCGGAGGACGATCTCGACGCGCTGATGACCAAGGCCGACCTCGCGCTTTACAAGGCCAAGGGCAACGGCAAGTCGCAGAGCCAGATGTTCCGCGACGAGATGGACACCGACTATCGCTACCGCCAGCGGCTCAAGGCCGAACTCAAGCTTTGCGTCGCGGCGGGCGGTTTGTCGCTGGTCTACCAGCCGATCGTCGATCTCAGGACACGCAAGGTGGTGAGCTGCGAGGCGTTGGCGCGCTGGCATCATCCGGAACTGGGTTCGATCCCGCCATCGCTGTTCATCCCGATTGCTGAAGAAAGCGGGCTCATCTCCGACATCACCCGCTGGGTGTTGCATTCGGCGGCGAACGAATGCGGCAACTGGCCGAGCGATGTGTCGGTGTCGGTCAATGTCTCGGCCCGCGACTTCCGCCAGGCCGATGTTGGCCAGATGGTGCGGGATGCGCTTCGCGTCAATCGGCTCGCACCGCGCCGGCTGGAGATCGAAGTGACTGAAACCGCGCTGATCGAGGAAAAAGATGCGGCGACCCGCATTCTCTCCAACCTCGCGGCCGAAGGCGTAGGCATTGCGCTCGATGATTTCGGGACGGGCTACTCGTCGCTGAGCTACCTGCACACGCTGCCGTTCTCGAAGCTCAAGATCGACCGCAGCTTCGTGATGGATATCGGCAGCAATCCGCGGGCGCTGAAGCTCTTGCAGAACGTGGCGCAGCTGGGCAAGGACATCAACCTGACGGTCACCGCCGAAGGCGTCGAGACCGAGGAGCAGCTCAACCTCATTCTCGACAACACCGCCGTCGATCAGATCCAGGGCTATCTGTTCGGCGTGCCGTTGCCGAGCCGCGACGTGGGCGAACTCATCGCCCGTATGGCCAGTGCCCCGGCGCTGCCCACTGCAACCCGCAAGCTTGGTTAACGCGACTAGCTCGCTGATTCGACTTGGGAAATTCTGTCATCGTGGGCCCCCCGCAGAAGTAAGGGAGATTACTTGCGCTTTTCGCAATTCAAATATGACTAACGAAAGGTTAAGCTGCCTCCATTCATTGTGAGGTATTGGCGTAAATGAGTTCGGTGGCCGTGCAGCCAGGCCAGAGCGGAGTATCGCGGTTCTCTGGCACCCTCATCGACCTGCTTGATCGCGTGGAGTACCGACGGGTCGAGCCCAATGTCCAGTACGATCCCGTTTATCGCTTGCGATACGAAGCCTATCGGCGCGAAGAGTTCATCCCGATCAATAGTGACGAGATGGTGCGCGACGAGTTCGACGACCTGCCAAACGCCTATTGCTTCGGCGTCTATATCGATGGCGAATTGGTCAGCTCGGTGCGCTTCCATCACCTGACGCCGGAGTTCCGCACCTCTCCGAGTCACTCGGTGTTTCCCGATATTCTCGATCCGCTGCTCGACAAGGGCCTCACCATTCTGGATCCGGGCCGGTTCACTGCCGATTACGAGGCGAGCCTGGCGTTTCCCGCGCTGCCCTATTTGACGCTGCGGCTGCCGACGGTGGCGGTTCAGTATTTCAATGTGCGGTACGTGCTTTCGACCGTGCGTCCAGAGCATGCGGCATTCTACCGGCGCGTCTATCGTTCCGAGCAGATCGGGGAAGAGCGCTTCTACCACGGGCTCAGTTTCCCGATGGTGCTGATGGCCTGCGATATCCCGGTGATGTACCAGGAGATGCTGCGGCGCTATCCGTTCTTCCGCTCGACGCCTGAGGAGCGGCAGCGGCTGTTCGGCAAGCCCGGACGGTCCAAGCTCAGCCTCGTCAAGGCCAGCGCGCGCGAAGCGCAGCCGGCGCCCGAGACGGTCTAGCTCCGCTCGGCGAACCAAGTCTCGACGGCGGCAAGCCGGTCGGCGACATCGTCGCGGTCTGGCGCGGCCTCGGCATATTCGACGAAGCGCAGCATGGCCGAATACAGCATCACCCGGTCGCGATCGATCGAGAGCCCGGTCATCCGCTCGTAGCGGGTAATGATGCGCTCCGTCAGGTCGCGCGAAATCCAGTTGGAATAGCTCAGGTCCTGGTGGCGGGGGCCGAAGCCGGAATCGGCGAAGTCGTAAACGCCATTGAGCGCGCCATTGGCCTTGTCGAAGGCCATGTTCCAGCCGTGGCCATCGAAGTAGCCGTAGATCGTCTCATAGGGTTGGCGCGCCAGTTCGGCGGTGAAGGCATCGAGCGTCGGGGCGAGATGGGGGAACAGGTGCGTCGGGAGATGGGGGGCGCAGCCGGCCACTTCGTCGGGCAGCATCCACTTGTCGATTTGCAGGGCACCGGCGGCGCGTGCCTCGGCATGCGGTATGGCGTGCAGGGCCGCATAGAGCCCGGCCATCTTCTCGGCGATAGCGTCGCGCTGGATGTCGCTGAGGGGTAGGTAGTCGGCGGTTTCGAGGAAGGTTCCGGGCAGCTTGCGATGCCGGGAAAAGAGGGTCCGCCCCTCGAACAGCACGAGGTCGGGCACCGGCAATTCGGCGTGGGCGCGCACCATGGCAAGGATGCGTGCCTCTTTTCTGAGCCGCTCCTCGGCCTCGCGATGACGGGGGAACTTGAAAATCCACTCGCCATCGACATCGACGCCGACGGAATCCCAGCCGGCGTTGAGGATGGTAAGCTGGCTGCCGGCATGTTCCGGCAGCACCGCAATGATGGTCTTCCGCAGCTCGGCGAGCGACGGCGCCTCGAACGAATGGGTCAACCGAGCCCCCCCTCCAGAGGGCCGCCACCCTAGCGCGCTAGCGCCTCCGCGACCAGTGCAGCGGCTCAGGCGTGGGCAGGGACGCGCTCGTAGCGGGTGGTGATCACCGCCGGCTTGGGATACTTGCGGGCATAGGTGCGGTGCGGCTTGCCGTGGACCCGGTGATGGCTATTGGCAACCGGCGGCAGGCTGAGGCCCAGGGCGTCGGCGACGGCTTTTTCCAGCAGGCGGTCGAGGTCACGCTTGTGCATGATGACGTCTCCATTTCTCGCGTTGCCGCGATTTGGAGAAAGCAACGGCGTCCAATGGTCGCCGGTTGCATAGCGCTACCGATCAGATTTTCGTGTCAGCCTCTGGTCGCCATCGGCCGCTGCACCCGCCGCTGGCGGCTGGCGGCGTCGAAGAGAGTTGACCAACGAGGAAAACTGGTGCCGCAGAAGGGACTCGAACCCCCGACCCCATCATTACGAATGACGTGCTCTACCAACTGAGCTACTGCGGCGCCGCGCGTGGCCGGGCCCTGCGACGCGCGTCTTTTACTGGCGAGGGCGCGCCGGTGCAAGGGGTCAAGCGTCGGGGAGTGCGAGCGGGGCGTCGGGGGCGGGTTTGGGGGCCGGAGCCGGGCTCTCGGAGACCCGAGTCGCGACGGCGCTGGTGGGCACGCGCCATTCGAAGGCGTCGAGCTTGCCGGTGACCGGCGAAACCGGCTCCCAGTCTTCGGCAGTGATCCCGTCGGCGGTCCAGACCGGGTCACGGGGCGCGCGGACGGCGCGGTTCACCCATTCGCGGGCCTTGCCCTGGTCCCCGGACTCGCCCTCCTCGATCTCGGCCATCATCAGGCAGATCGACTGGCTGGGATTGGTGGACGAATAGTTGGCGAGCGCATTGCGGGCCGCCGGCCAGTCATAGGCGTCGATGCAGGCGCGGGCGAGGACAAGAGCGGCCGGCTTGTTCTGTGGCGGCGTGTCCACCAATTCGCGCACGCGCTTCAGGCGATCCACAGCCGAGGTCCCGGGTACGGCATTGGCGAAGAGCGTCGCCACGTCCGGATGCGAGGTGGCTCGCCAGACGCGGCGGAGGAGGCTCATCGCCTTCCGGCTGTCGCCGCGGTTGATGTAGATGCGCGCCGCGATCAGTGCGGCTGGGACGAATTCGGGCACGAGTTTGAGGGCGGCGAGCGCGTGGTCGAGCGCAGCGGGCTGGTCATTGGTTTCTGCGAGCTGCGCCCGGGCGGTTTCCACCACCGCCTGACGGCGACGCTTACGCATCTTTTCGTCGCGAGTGACGGCCGGTTCGGCGGCCACCATGCTGGCGGCCTCGGCCCAGAGACCTTTGCGGGTCAGATCCTCGAACACCGCTTCGTTGGCCCAGCTGGTGTAAGGCGAAATCTCGGTCGCCTTCTGGGCGAAGGTCAGCGCCGCATCGGTGCGGCCTTGGGCGCGGGCCTGGTCGTAAAGGCCGGACAGGGCAGCCAGTGCGGTCTTTTTGTTGGTGATCAGAGAGCGGTAGTGCTCGCGGGCTGAGTGCATGTCGCCCAACGCCAGGTCGGCGCGGGCTTCGAGCAGCTGCGCAGCGGCGTTCTGCGGCAGGTTGGCGCGAGCCTCGCGGGCCAGCAGGCGGGCCTTGGAGGCGTCACCGGCCTGAAGGGCGATGAAGCCGTCAGAGAGAGCCGCAAAGGCCAGGTCCTTGCGCCGCTCGCGCGAGCGGCGGGGGCTATAATAGGGCGCGCCGATGGTGCGGCGGGCGAGACCCCAGCCGAAAATGATCGCCGCGATCGCCGCCATCACGAAGAAGGCGGCGACGCCGAGCCGGGGCTGCATGCGCATGCCAAGGAACTCGAGCGTCAGCGTGCCCGGCAGGCTGATCAGCCAAGCGACAGCCGCGGTCACCAGCAGGCTGATGACGATCCACCAGGCGAGCCGGATCAAGGCGTTACCTCCGTTGCCGGGGCGAGAGCCTGGGCGCGCAGCCCGGCGATGAAGCCGTCGGCGCTGGCATGGGTGCGGATCGAGGTGGCGACGTCGCCGGCAGCGACCTGCATCGGTTCGGGCAGCTGCGCGAGCAGAGCAGCTGCTGCAACGAAATCCTGCCGTTCGACGGCGGCTTCGAGGCGGGAAACAATGGCTTCGGGCGTATTGCCTTCCATCTCTCCGGTGGGACGCAGCGCCAGCAGGGCCTTGGCCCATTCGATGGCATCCTTGCCCCAGTCGCCGGTGCTCTGGGCGGTGCGGCTGGCGAGGATATCTGGGACGGCAGCGCGGAAATCGGCGGCCACCGCATCGGCCCGCTGCAGGCCGGTTTCGGCAGCAGCCGCGATGGGCTCGGGCACCGCCAGGTCGGGCAACAGGGCGCGCAGGCTGCCGAGTTCGGCCGTATAGGGTCGTCCAGCCGAGAAGGCGGTTTCGAGGCCGGAGACGACGAGCGGCAGTTTCACCGCCGGCCCGATATCGGCACCGCCCAGTTGCTGGGTCTGGGCCGCGATGGCGGCTTTGGCCGTATCGAGTTCGCTGCGGATGGCGTCGATCTCGCCGAAGCGGGCATCGGTCTGGTCGAGCCGGGCGGTGACAGCGGCAATGCTGGTCTCGATGGCGTTGAGGCTATCGGCCAAGGCCGCGGCATCAGCCGAGGAAGCACCGGTCGCAATGGCGGCGACGCGGGAGTCGAGCGTGTTGAGCTGTTCGGTCAGCGGCGCGAGATCAACGGGCGCCGCAGCGGCGGGGATCGAAGCCTGCACGTCGTTGAGACGGGTCTCGAGCGCGGTCATGCTGGACTTCACATCGGCTAAGCCGGCGTCGAGCTGGGTGATGGTGGCGTCAAGGCTCACCTGCGTGTCCATGGCGCTCTCTTCGAGCGTCGGCACGCGTTGTTCGAGCGTGGCGAGCCGCCCGTCGAGTGCGGCGAGGCGCTCCGTCGGATCAGCAATCACCGGCGCGTTCGAGGGCAAAGGCAACACGTTGACCAGCAGGTAGGTCAGCACGGTGCCGAGAATCGCGCCACCCGCTGCCGCTATGCCGATGGCGCTCCAAGGCATGGCGAGGCGCGCCTGGCGTACGGGCGGTGACGGCGGGATCGGCGGCGTCGGGATCGGCCGCACCGGCTCCGGCCGGGGCTCGGCTGGGGCTTCGACGACGCGCTCGGTTGCGGTCTCGGTGACCGTCGCGGCTTCCGGCTTGATCTCGGCTTGAGGCTCCGATTTCGCTGCGCCGGGCTCGACTTTCGCTGCCGCCGACTTGGGGGCAGCGGGCGTGGCAGCCGGTTTGTCGGTCTCGGCGGGCTGCGATGCGTCGCGGGCCTTGAGATCGATGACCGGCGGCTTCACTGGCCCCGATTTGCGCTCAGCCATGCGGCGTTACCTCGATTTTGGATATCATGACGCGTTTTGATCGC
>JAEZKB010000231.1 GCA_023415605.1 Pseudomonadota bacterium | reverse complement strand
GCTCAGGGGTGGGACGGGCTGGAGTGGCGCATCGCCGACCAGCCCGAGGCCGAGACGCCGAGCTTCTGGGCCGGCAACCGGGCCACCTTCCGCCTCACCGGGCTCGAGGACAACATCGGTGACGTCGCCGGCCTGCACAAGGCTCACGGCCTCGCGCTCTCCGGTCTAGCGCCCTACGTGCCGTTCGCCGACCACCGGAACGCCGAGCGCGTGCTCAAGGTCGCAGCGCAGACCGGCGCCCGGCGCGTCCGCTTCACCTCGCCCAAGCCGACCGACGACGTGCCCTTCGACACGCTCTGGACCAAGGCCCGCGCCGACCTCGAAGTGCTGCAGGAAATCGCCCGCCCGCTCGGCGCGCAGGTGGTCATCCAGATTCACCACGGCAATATCGTCTCGACCGCGTCCTCGGCGCGCCGCCTCGTCGAGGGGCTCGACCCAGACGTCATCGCCGTGATGCACGATCTGGGTAACACCACAATCGAGGGCCGAGAGGGTCTCTTGAGCCTTAAGATGGGCCTTGAAATCCTCGGACCCTACCTCGCCCACGTCCATATCAAGAACGCCATCTGGCAGCAGGCGGGCACGGACGCCGACGGCACCGTTCAGTGGAAGTGGTCTTGGGCCACGCTCCGCAAGGGCATGGGCGATGTGAAGGGGTACTTCCGCGCCCTCAAGGCGGTTGGTTACGACGGCTGGGTGACGCTCGAAGAGTTCACCACCGAGCTCCCCATCTATGAGCGACTGGCCGACGACCTCGCTTTCCTCAAGGCAGCGGCAGCCGCGGCCTGACCCCTCGATCCCGGTGGCTCACGCCTCCGGGATCCACACTACCATGGAGCCGTGCCCGCGGTTGGCCCAGAGATAATAGGGCAGGGCGGTGAGCGTCGCCGGCTTCTCGCTCGATGGCACTGTGCGGTAGAGCGTCTTCCAGTCGCTCTCGTCGATGGCGCTGGCTTTGGCCTGCAACTGCACAATGCCGCCGAAGAGATCGTTGCGCTGCACCACGGCGATCTGTGACTTGCGCGGCAGCTTCAGCCGCTGCACCCGCCCGCCCGGGTTGTCGGCTTCCTCGACGCAATAGACCAGCGGCCCGCGCTTGAGCGACACCCGGCCCGCATCCATGATCACCCCCGGATGCGCGTAAAGCCGCTCGGCCGGCATGTCGAGCTTGAGTTCGATCTGGTCGCCCGGCTGCCATGTCCGGTTGATGGTCATGTAGCCATTGACCGGCTTGCCGCTCACCGCCTTGCCGTTGACCGTGAGCGTCGCCTTCTTGCACCAGCCGGGAATGCGCAGCTTCATGTCGAAGCTCGCCGCCGCCTCGGGATCGACACTGATCGTGATGTCGCCGGACCACGGATAGTCCGAGACTTCCTTGAGCTTGACCGTCGTCCCCGCCGTCTCCACCGCGGTCGAGATGCCGCCATAGAGGTTGATGGCGATGCCATCGTCGGCGCGCGACACGAAATAACCGCCCACCGAGGCCACCAGCCGGCTCACATTCATCGTGCAGCACGGGCAGGTATGCCAGGCCCAGCGCTCCGCCGAGCCGTTGCTCTCCAGCGGGTTGGCGTAGAAATAGTGCTCGCCGTCGCGGCTCAACCCGGAGAGCGCGCCATTGAACAGCGCCAGCTCCAGAATGTCCGCATACTTGCCGTCGAGATCGAGATGCAGCATGCGCTGCGCCCAGAAGATCAGCGCCACCGAGGCACAGGTCTCGGCGTAGGCCGTCTGGTTGGGCAGGTCGAAGTCGTGTGTGAACCCCTCGTTGTGTGCCGAGGGGCCCAGGCCCGCCGTCACATACATCTTGGTCTCCATGACGTCGTTCCAGAGCGTCTCGCACGCCTTCTTGAGGCTGGCGTCGCCAAGCTCCGCCGCAAGGTCCGCCATGGCGGTGTAGAGATACATGGCGCGCACTGCGTGCCCCACCACCTTGTCCTGCTCGCGCACCGGCTTGTGCGTCTGCGAGTACTCGTAGTTGCCATGCACGTAGCGCTGCGTTTCCCAGCCTCTCTTCTCGCGCTCCTCGCGTTCCACGTCGAAGAAATGCGGCGGTTGCTGTCCGCGCTCGTTGATGAAGTAGGCCGCGAGGTCGAGGTGCTTGCGCTCCTTGGTCAGGTGATAGAGCTTGACCAGCGCCAGTTCGATTTCCTCGTGCCCGTCATAGCCGCGCTTCTGCCCCGGCCCGGTGCCGAAGGTCTGGCGGATGTGCTCGACATAGCGCTCCATGATGTCGAGCCAGCGCCGCCGCCCCGTGGTCTCGAAATAGGCAATCGCGCCTTCCAGCATGTGCCCGGCATTGTAGAGCTCGTGGTTGTCGCGCAGGTTGCTCCAGCGCTTCTCCGGCTCACGTCCCAGGTACCAACAGTTGAGGTACCCGTCGGGTGCCTGCGCCTTCTCGAAGTCATCGATGATGGCCTCGATCTTGGCTTCGATGTCGGCATCGCGCCGATGGCTCAGCGCATAGCTTGCCGCCTCGATCCACTTGCCGATGTCGGAGTCCCAGAACACCTGCACGGTAAAGCCGTTGGCATGGCGCGGAAAGCGCAGCGGCGGCGGCGGATTGGGGAGCTTGAGCGACTCCAGCAGTCCGAATTCGCTCAGCTTCTTGTGCTGGCTGGGGATCGTGTGCGCCAGCACGGTGTCGAGCCGCTCCTTCCAGAACGCGCCCTCGAGGCGCACATCGACAAATCGCAGGGGGTGGTATTGGCTCATGCTCTTCCTCGCCGGCACCCCGCGTCGGAGTGCCCTGGTCTCGCTATCGTCTCGATGAATCCCGCACGATCAGCGTGCAGGGCAGGTGACGGATGCCGCGGGTCTTTTCCCCCGCGATCATGCCGATGAGCAGGCGGCCGGCCTCGCGGCCCAGCGCCTGCAAATTCATGTCGATGCTCGAGAGCGGTGGCCGGCTCGCTTCCGTCATCACGCCCCAGTTGTCGAAGCCGACAATGGCCACGTCCTCCGGCACCCGCGAGCCGCGCTCGCGCAGCGCATCGGCCACGCCGCGGGCGATCTGGTCGTTGCCGCAGAAGATCCCGTCCGGTCCCTCGCCCTTGCCGGCAAAGAGCTGCGCGATCGCCTCGCGACCCCAGGCCTCGCTCCAACTGCCCGAGAGATAGAGGTCCTCGCCTTCGCCTCGTCCCGCCTCGCGTAGCGCCTGCACATACCCCTGGTGCCGCAACCGCACCGCCTCGAACCGCTCCGGTCCGGTGACATGGGCAATGCGCTTGCAGCCGATTTCCATGAGGTGCCGCGTCGCCAGTCGCGCGCCGCCTTCGTCGTCGGGCAGCAGCGACACCGCTTCGCTGGCATCGGTCTGGCTATAGACGTAGACCACCGGCAGCCCGTCAGGCAGCGGCCCGATCGGCGCGCGCTTGTCGGCGCGGCGAGCCGTCACCACCAGCCCGTCGATGCGCTTGCCGAGGAGTTGGTCGAGATGCTGCCGCTCGCGCTGCGGATCGTCGGTGGCATTGCACATGAAGATGGCAATGCCCTTGTCCGCCAGCACATCTTCCAGCGCCTCGACAATGGGAAAACTGAACCGCCCGAACGAGTCATTGGTGATGATCCCCACCGTGCGCGACTTCGTGCGATGCAGACTCTGCGCCAGGTCGTTTGGCCGGTAGCCGATCTCCTGCGCCACCCGCCTGATGTTCTCGCGCGTCTCCTCCCGCATCCGGCCATTGGCGTTGAGCGCCTTCGAAGCCGTCCCGATGGAAACGCCTGCAAGGCGCGCCACGTCGCGGATCGTCGGCGTCGCCGATGTCCGTCCGCCAGGCGTGGAATTGGGTGGGTCGCTGGTCATCTATTTGACGGCGCCATTGAGGAAACCCGAGACATAGTACTTCTGGAGCAGCAGGTAGATCAGGATGCACGGCAGGATGGAGATGACCACGCCGGCCTGCAACGCACCCCAGTCCACCGCCCCCTGCCGGCCGGCGCGCACGCTGACCAGCATGATCGGCACGGTAAAGCTCTGCTCGTTGTTCATGAAGATCAGCGCCGAGAGGAATTCGTTCCAGCTGGCAATGAAGGCGAACAGCGCCACCGTGACGATGCCGGGGATCACCAGCGGCAGGAAGATGCGCACCAGGATCTGGAACGAGATCGCGCCGTCCACCTTGGCGGCTTCCTCGAGCTCTCGGGGTATGGCCTCGAAGCTGTTGCGCATCAGGTAGATCGAGAAGGGCAACTGCAGGATGGCGTGGACGAGTGCCAGTCCGAAATGGCTATTGGCGAGCCCCATTTTGGAAAAGCTCAGGTAGAGCGGCGTGAGCAGCGCCTGATAGGGGATCATGAGCGGCGCGAGGAGGATGATGAACCAGATCTCCTTGCCCCACATCTTGAAGCGCGCCAGCCCATAGCCCGCCGGCACCGCCAGCGCGAGACAGATAAAAATGGTCAGGCACGCCACCATCAGCGAGTTTGTGACATAGGTCCACATCCCCGCCTGGTAGTTGAACACCTTGAGGTAGTTCTCGATGCTCAGGGCCGACGGCAGATAGCTCGGCGGCGACATCCGCGCTTCCGCCGATGGCTTTATCGAGGCGAGGAACGAGAGCAGCAGCGGCATCAGCATGACGGTGATCACCGCGATGCAGACGGCCGCGGCCAGGTAGCCTACCGGCTTGCTGCGACCAACCACCTTGCTGCGCGCTGTTGCGTCGTCCGCTCCCGCTGCGTCCACCATGGCGCTCACGACTTTGCACTCCGGTTCGATAGCAGGACCTGGATGGTCGAGAAGATGAGGACGATGACGGTCAGGATGATCGACAGCGCCGCGCCATAGCCGAGTTTGAAGCTGATGAAGCTGTTCTGATAGATCCAGTAGACCGAGGTGAAGGTCTGACCGCGCGGATTGCCGCCGGTCATGATGTAGAACTGCTCGAACGCCAGCAGCGAGCCGATCACCGAGATCAGCGTGGTGAGCAGGATTGTGCGCATCGAGAGTGGCAGGATGATATGCCAGACGCGCTGCAGGTAATTGGCGCCGTCGATATGAGCGGCCTCGTTCACCTCCGCGGGAATCGAATGGATCCCGGCGACGAACAGCAGCATGCCGAAGCCGATCACCTTCCACGTCACGGAGATGATCACCGCGGTCAACGCCATGTCAGCCTTGGTGAACCAGACGGCGCGTTCATCAAGGGCACCGACATCGACCAGTATCTGGTTGAACTGGCCGACCTGCTGGTCGAACAGCCAGAACCAGAGGAGACTCGATGATCCGAGCCCGATCACCACCGGCAGAAAGACCACCCCGCGGGTCACCTGTCGCAGTGGCGTATTGGGTGAGGTCAGCAAGGCCAGAGCGAAGCCGAGCCCCATCAGGATCGGCGTGATGAAAATCGTGTACCGAACGGTAAAGCCGAGCGCCCGCCAGAATGCGGCATCCTTGAATGCCCGCAGGTAATTCTCGATACCTACGAAGCTGCCGCCACCCAGCAGCGACGTGTCCGTCAACGACAGGTAGATTAGCTGGCATAGCGGCCAGAGAACGAATGCACCGACGAATAACAGGGCCGGCAGGACGTAGAGAAAACCCTGGTGTCTGGAAAGAGCCTTGAGCATTGAGCTGGTTCCGCGGCTGGGGGCTGTGGGCCGCGGCGGAGCACCGTCGCGGCCCGGGGTCGGGAGGACCCTTACTGCGAAGCGATCTCGCGCATGGTCTGGCGCGCCGTCTCGATCGCCCCGTCGATATCGCCGTCGAACACGGCGGTCTGCAGCATCGTCAGCCACGGCGACTGGTCGGCATTGACCATGTCGTTGAAGCGGAAGGCGTAGGGCGTCTGCCCGATGCCAACCGCCGCCGCGGTGGTGATGTAGCGCGGCTCTTCCTGGAAGTACTTGTTGTCCGCCAGGTCCGAGCGCGACGGCAGGATCAGGTTCTTGGCCAGTCCTTCGAGCTGTGCCTCATCGGTCAGCTGCCACTGGATGAATTGGGTAGCGAGGTCCGCATGCTTGGCGCCCTTCGGGATGGCGATGACATCGCCCCCGACAAAGCTCGATGCCTCGCCAGGGTTGACGCCGGGGAGCGGCGCGATGCCGAAATCCATGTCCGGGTAGTTCGCCTTCAGCGCCGCGATGGCAAACCCGCCCGAGCCCTGCATGCCGATGGTGCCAGTCTCGAATGTCGCCTGGAAGTTGGCGCCGGTGTCGGCCTCGGCGCTCTCGGGGATCACGCCCTCCGTCCAGAGGTTGCGCAGCATCGTCAGCACTTCCTTGACGCCGGTGCCCTCCATGGCCGGTGCGTCACCCGAGGTCGGCAGCAGCGTCGCGCCCGAGGCCCACATCATCGGCGCCTGGGTGAAGATGTTGCAGCCGCCGCAGGAACCGGAGAAGTAGTAGCCATAGGCATCCGGCACATTGGCCTTGATCTGCTTGGCAAAGGCCTCGATTTCGCCCACCGTCTTGGGTGGCTGCTCGGGGTCGAGCCCCGCCTTGCGGAACAGATCCTTGTTGTAGAGCAGGATCGACACGTCCGGCGTAAAGCCGGTGCCGTAGAGACGTCCCTCATAGCTCGCGAGGTCGCGGAAGGCCTTGGCCACCTTCTCCTGGTTGGGATCGGCGCCGAGCGTATCGGTCAGGTCCGTGAGTAGACCCGCCTTCATGAAGTCGGGCATGAAGATCAGGTCGAACGAGATCAGGTCCGGCACGTCGCCGGCCTGCACGCTGGTCGCCAGCTTGGTCACCATCTGGTTGTCAGGAATGGTGGTCAGCTCGATTTTGTCGTCGTGGCTGGCGTTCCAGAGATCGATCATGTGCTGGGCCGCGTTGGCGCTCGACGAGCGCGCCCAGATGCTGAGCGTTTCCGCCGAGGCGGTGCCCGGCCCCAAGATGACGGCGGCGGCCACCGCGCTCAACGCGAGTGTCTTCAGGTTCATTGGTCTTCCTCCCAGTTGCGATGCGTCCGCGCCAACCCCTCCCGGGGCTCCTCCTGGCCGGAACGAGAAAAGCTTTTCTCATTCTTTGTGCGCCGAACTCGAAGGTGGGCGGCGCGGTGATGCGGGAAAAGCTTTTCGCAATTATTCATGCCACGAACGATTTTGGTCCGCAAGGGAGGTCCCGACACGCCGCTGCTGCTCACGTGACAGAAGTTCACAACTCGTGCCCATGATCAGGCTTGGACTTTGTTGCGCACAAGCTCGGACTTTTGCCCCGCACGCGACGGGCTGAAACCAGTCGTTCTGTTTGACTGCAACAGACTTCTTGATACAAACGGGTTACCGTCACGAACTGGACCTCCGACATGAGCCGCAACTTCCTGCTGGTCGATCCTGCGGAACGGCCCGACGTGCTACGGGCACTGGCCTCCGAAGTGCGCGTCGGCATCCTAAAGGTCCTCCATATCGAAGGGCCGATGAACGTCAACGACATCGCTGCCAAGCTTACTCAACCGCAGTCGACCATCTCGTCCAACATGCAGATCCTGGTCGAGGCCGGCCTCGTGCGCACCGAGACGCAGAAGGCTCGCAAGGGCAACCAGAAGATCTGCCACTCGCTGTTCGACGAAGTCCTCGTGATGTTCAAGGAAGACATCAAGCCCTTGAAATCAAACGCTATCGAGGTGGCCATGCCGCTCGGGCTCTACACCAGTTGCGAGGTTTCGGCCCCCTGTGGGCTCTGCTCAAGCGAAGGCATTATCGGCCTACTCGACGTGCCCGATACCTTCCTTGATCCCGACCGCATGAAGGCGGGCCTCATCTGGTTCACCCGCGGCTATGTCGAATATCAGTTCCCCAACAATGCCCGCCTCGCCAAGCACACCATCACCTCGATGGAATTCTCCATGGAGCTGTCGTCCGAAGTCCCCGGCACCAGCGCCGACTGGCCCAGCGACATCACCATCAGCGTCAATGGCAACGACATCGGCACCTGGACCTCGCCCGGCGATTTCGGCGACAAGCGCGGCGTCTACACGCCCGACTGGTGGAAGCTCAAAGGCAGCCAGTACGGCAAGCTCAAGAGTTTCCGGGTCAACGGCGCCGGCACCTATGTCGACGGCATCAAGATATCGCCGTTCTCCCTCAAAGACCTCGATCTCGACACCCACCATTCCATTCGCCTGCGCATCGGCGTCAAACCCGACGCCAAGCATCCCGGTGGCATCAATATCTTCGGCCGGGGCTTCGGCAATTACGACCAGGACATCGTATTGCGGCTCGAAACGGACGAGTGAGGGCGGGGTGGACGCGAGGAGTGGGTAGCTAGTGGGAATCTCAGGGCCTTAGCGCGCCGGTGGCTTCTCAGTGGTCACTATTCGCTTCCACTCCCCTTGACCCACTCACCCAATTATATCACCAATGGCGATATAAATCATAATTCTGGGTCCTGGGAGGGGCTGATGCGGGCCACGGTTACGGCGCACAAAGACTATACCATCTCGAAAATCGACGACCGGGTGTACGGGGCTTTCCTCGAACATCTGGGCCGCGCCATCTATACCGGCATCTATGAGCCCGGTCACAAGACCGCCGATGAGAACGGCATGCGCGGCGACGTCGCCGAGCTGGTCAAGGACCTCGATATCCCAATGGTCCGCTATCCCGGCGGCAACTTCGTTTCTGCCTACAACTGGGAAGACGGCATTGGCCCCAAGGACCAGCGGCCGACACGTCTCGACCTCGCTTGGCACACATCCGACAGCAATCAGGTCGGCATCCACGAGTTCGCCGACTGGTGCGCCAAGGTGAACACCCAGATGATGCTGGCCGTAAACCTCGGCTCCCGCGGCCTCGATCACGCCCGTAACTTCCTCGAATATGTCAACGCACCGGTCGGCTCCTACTGGGGAGATCTGCGCAAGGCCAACGGACGCGCGGAGCCTTGGGACGTGAAGCTCTGGTGCCTTGGCAACGAGATGGACGGCCCCTGGCAGGTCGGTCACAAGACCGCCGACGAGTACGGCCGGCTGGCGCACGAGACGGCCAAGGCGATGCGCATGTTCGACAAGTCGCTCGAACTCGTCGTCTGCGGTTCGTCGCATTCGGATATGGCGACGTACCCCGAATGGGAGCGTGTCGTCCTCGAGCACACCTACGACACGGTCGATCACATCTCGCTGCACATGTACTTCGCCAATCGCGAGAACGAAAAGGCGCTAACCGAGGGCGCGCCGGCCGACGTGCTGGCGAAGAACACCGCCAACTATCTGGCCCTTAATGCGAAACTCGATCGCTACATCGGCACGATCGCCTCAACCATCAACTACGTGAAGGGCAAGAAGCGGTCCAAGCACAACGTCTATATCAGCTTTGACGAGTGGAACGTCTGGTACCATTCCAACAAGCAGGACCGAAAGATCCTCGACGGCAACGATGGCTGGCCGCACGCACCCAGCCTTCTCGAAGACATTTACAACTTCGAGGACGTGCTGCAGGTCGGGTGCATCATCAATACCTTCATCCGCCGATCCGACGTGGTGAAGCTGGCCTGTATCGCCCAGCTGGTGAATGTCATTGCCCCGATCATGACCGATGCCAAGGGCGACGCCTGGCGGCAGACCATCTACTATCCCTACTACTTCGCCTCGCGCTTCGGCCGCGGCACTGCGCTCAACCTCATGGTCAATTCGCCGGGCTACGACGCCATACATGGCGACAACATCCCCTATGTCGATATCTCCGGCGTGCACGACGAGGAGGCAGGTACGCTCACCTTCTTTGCCGTGAACCGCAATGCCGCCGAGTCCATCGACGTCGATGTGAGCCTCGAGGGCTTTGCCAGCGGCAAGGTCGTCGACCACCAGGTGATGACCCACAAGGATCTGCGGGCGACAAACACTTCCAAGAACCAGGACAATGTCGTGCCTCAGCAGGGCAGCGGCGCCACGGTCGCGGATGGTACGCTCAGCGTGAAGCTTGCGCCCTATTCATATCAGATGATCCGCGTCAAACTCTGACGCCAACCTGTCCCGGAGTCCTCCCCGGACCCCTCCGACGTGCCCCTTCCATAGGGTACGCCGGAGGGTGCGATGCCGCTCGCCCTAGGCATCCTGTCGCGGCGTAAGTGCCTGAGTATATTTGATATTCAATAGTCTGATCCGTATCGCCAAAGCTGTTGACAACCTTGCGGCAGTCGATAGCATTCCAACCCGGGCGCGGAACCACGCAGCCCGGACCATAGGGAGGAACCAGGTCATGAAATCTCTTTTGAAGACGGTGCTCGTCTCGACGGCTTTGATGTCGTTCGCGTCGATCGCCAGCGCCGCCGAAACTGTCGTGTGGTGGGACTTCCTCGGCGGCGGCGACGGCGTCCGCATGAAGAAGCTCATCGAGGATTTCAATGCCGAGCACGCCGGCAAGATTGAAATCCAGGGCACCACGCTCGATTGGGGCGTGCCCTTCTACACCAAGGTGCAGACCTCGGCCGCGGTGGGTGAAGGTCCCGATATCATGACCTACCACGCCTCGCGCATCCCGCTCGCCGTAAGCCAGGGATCGCTGGCGGAACTCACCGACGAGGACTGGGCCGCGATGGGCCTATCGGCTGACACCTTCGCCAAGGAGACCTACGAAGCGGTGCAGGTTGACGGTAAGAAATACGCCGTACCGTTCGATACGCACCCGATTGTACTTTATTACAACAAGGACAAGCTCGAGGCGGCCGGCCTGATCGGCGCCGACGGCCTGCCGACCGGCCTTGACGGGGTCGAGAATTTCTCCGCCGCGCTGCAGAAGCTCAAGGACGGCGGCACTACCTACGGGGTGAGCACCACCACGGCCGACGGCAGCTTTGCGTTCCGCACCATCTACTCTCTGCTCTGCCAGCAGAACGGCAATATCGGCACGGATGGCGCTTGGCTTGAGGGCGACAACCTGCAGAAGCTCGAGAACAGCGTTCAGGTCATCGCCGACTGGGTGAAGAACGGCTACGCCCCCGAATACACCGACTATCCTTCCAACGTCGCCCTCTTCACCTCGGGCGAGGCCGCCATGATGATCAACGGCGTCTGGGAAGTGCCGACCATGGCCGACCTCGAATCCCAGGGTAAGCTCTTCAACTGGGGCGCTATCGAACTGCCGGTGTTCTTCGACCGTCCGTGCACCTATGCGGACTCGCACGCCTTCGCCATTCCGAACAATGTCGGTAAGACCGTCACTCCCGAAAAGCACGCCGCCGTACTCGACGTGATCAAGTGGATGTCCGAGCACTCGCTCTACTGGGCCACCGCAGGCCACGTTCCTGCCAATGCCACGGTTCAGGCTTCGGAAGAGTACAAGGCCATGCAGCCGCAGGCGACCTACGCCAAGCTGACTGCAAACCAGGTGTTCGACCCCAAGTCCCCGAATGCCGGCGTTGCTTCGCCGCTGTTCGACGCTGCCGGTAATGCTTTTACCGCTGCCATGAACAACGAGATCGATGCCAAGACCGCGGCCGAGGAGATGAAGGCCGCCCTCGACGCACTCTGATCTGCTGATGTGACTGGCCGGCTCCGCGGAGCCGGCCAGCTCCTTGTTGCGGGCGCCGGGGACGATCCATGACAAACAATCGCCGGAACGAGTATCTGGTGGCAGCCGTGCTGGTTGCCCCTTTCGTCCTGATCTTCGGGTGGATGTTCATCTACCCCACGATCCAGATGGTGATACTGAGCTTTACCAAGTCGCCGCTGATTGGCGCGGGTACGTGGATAGGCATCGACAACTACGTCAAGATGTTTGGCGACCGCACGTTCTGGACGGCGGTCTGGAACACGGCGTATTTTGTGCTGCTCACCGTCGTGCCGGGCACCGCCGCCGCGATGATCATCGCGCTGATGGTTAGCCGTCTCAAAGGCTGGGCGCAGAGCATCATCCTAGCCTTCTTCTTCTTGCCCTACATCTTGCCGGTGACGGTGGTGTACCTGATCTGGGACTGGATGCTGAACGTGCAGTTCGGCATCGCGCAGTTCATCATCGAGCCGATCGTCGGCAAGCGCACCAACGTCTGGCGCACCATACCGTGGTTCATGCCGATGGCGGCGCTGCTCACCATCTGGTGGACGAACGGCTTCTCGATCCTTCTCTTCCTTGCCGGTCTCCGCAATATTCCACGCGAACTTTACGAGGCGGCAGCGCTGGATGGTGGCACCCGCTGGCAGGTGTTTCGTTCGATCACCTGGCCGCTGCTCTGGCCGGTGACGGTGCTCTGCCTCACTATCCAGCTGATCCTGCAGCTCAAGATCTTCGATCAGGTCTATCTCTTCGCTCAGGGCGGTCGAACCCAGGCGACGATGGTCTTGGTGCAGTTCATCTATGAGCAGGCGTTCCAGAAGAATGCCGGCGGCTACGCGGCCACCATTGCGGTGGCGCTCTTCGTGATCGTCGTAGGGTTCTCGCTGCTGCAGTTCCAGCTGCTGCGCACCAGGGGAGGCAATGCCAATTGACCGACGTTGTCTCGACTGCACCGATCCAGGTCGCCGGCACCCGCCCGCGCTTTTTCGATCCCGGCCGCTGGATCCTCAACCTGCTGACCCTGGCTTTCGCGGCCATCTGGTTCTTCCCGGTCTACTGGGCCCTGGCCACGAGTTTCAAGACCGACGACGAAGCCGTGCGGCCCGGCGTCAACCTCCTGCCCGAGGGTCTCCATCTCGACGGCTACCTCTTCGTCATCCAGAACTCCGACCTGCCGATCTGGTATGTCAACTCGATCATCACGTCGGTGTCGGTGACGGTCCTCGCCGTGCTCATGGCAGCCTGCGCCGGCTACGCCATCTCGCAGCTGCGCTTTCCTGCCCGCAAACTTCTCTGGTACCTGGTACTGGCGAGTTTCATGGTGCCGGTCTCGGCGCTGATCGTGAACCACTTCATCATCATCGCCGACGTCAAGCTGCTCAACACCCAC
Source organism: Pseudomonadota bacterium (assembly GCA_023415605.1). Taxonomy (GTDB): domain Bacteria; phylum Pseudomonadota; class Alphaproteobacteria; order Rhizobiales; family Devosiaceae; genus Devosia_A. The sequence continues at coordinate 1,142 of JAEZKB010000231.1, read as the reverse complement.
GCCGGCATGGTCCTGCCGATGCTGATCAGCCCGGTCACGGTGATCGTCTACAAGAATTTCTTCGACTCCATGCCGCGTGAGTATCGCGAGGCGGCGCTGATCGACGGGGCGAACGAGTTCCAGCTCCTGTTCAAGATGTTCATTCCGATGAACTGGGGTGTCACCACGGCGCTCGCGATCATCACCTTCATCGGCGCTTGGAACGCCTTTCTCTGGCCGTTCCTCGTCGCTCAGAACGAGAAGATGATGACGGTGACCGTCGGCATCACGGCGGTGCAGGACACCTTTGGCGTCGCCTATGCCCGCATTCTTTCGGGCGCGGTGCTCGCCAGCCTGCCGGTGGCGCTTGCCTATCTCATCTTCCAGCGCAAGGTGACGCAGGCCATCACGCTCTCGGCCGGTATCAAGGGCTAGGGACTCCAGACGGGGTCGCCTTCACGGCCCCACAGGTCTATCCTCTCTCGCCTCGTGCGAGGGAGGAAACCATGTTCGCCGAACGCCAAGCCACCGCCATGCTGCCCGCCGCCGATATCGAGCGCGCCAAGTCCTGGTACCAGGACAAGCTCGGCCTCACGCCCGCCGAAGAGATGCCCGACATCGGCGTCATCTATCACCTCAAGGGCGTCCGTGCCTTTCTTTACAAGACCGACTTTGCCGGCACGGCGCAGAACACCGCACTGACCTTCGACTGCCCCGACCTCGTCGCCGACATGGCCGCGTTGCGCGCTAAAGGCGTTGCCTTTCTCGACTACGACCTACCGGGCCTGAAGACCGAGAATGGCCTTGCCGACTTCGGCAACCTCAAGAATGCCTGGGCGAAAGACAGCGAAGGCAACATCCTCGCGTTCGTGCAGGGGATGTAAGCGGCGCACACTAATGCGCCGGCTGGGCATGACCCTCCGGGGATGAGAAAGAGCGTGACGGGCCCGGAGGCGGATGCCGCCTCTGGTATGAATAAGTACGAGACGACACCGCCTCCGGGTTACTGGGTTTCCGGCATTGTCCCGCGCGTCGGGAGAGGAGGGTTGGCCCTCCCATTTCGACTCCGTGCGCTTGGCCCAGCGGTTCGGGACGACTCCCCTCCGCCTCCCAGCAGTCTCCCCGCAAGCGTTCGTCGCGCTTCCCGTCCACCGCGGGGTTGA
>JAEZKB010000219.1 GCA_023415605.1 Pseudomonadota bacterium | reverse complement strand
CCCAACGGGCGTGCGACTTCCTGCGCGCCTGCCAGCCGTCGAACGTCACTGCCGAGTGACGCGACGCCCGGCGCGCTCAGAGCGCGTCGGGCGCTTCGCAGTGGGGCCGCAGGTCATCCGCGATCCGCATCGGCTCTTAGCCGGTCGGCAGCCCATCGTCTGAGCGAGTCCAGACCGTGCTTCCAGGCCTGAAGTCACCGTTCTCGTCGATCAGAAACCGAACCTCACCACTCGCTATCCGCTCGCGAACATATTCCGGATCTCGGCTGCCATCGACAGCGATGTGGTCGATCATGTTCCCTAAAGCGAACAGTAGTGCGGCACCGAACTTCTTCTGATCGAACTCTGCCATGCAAAGCTTCGCAGGAACTTGGGCGAATATCGTCACCCACCGGTTCTGTAAGATGAGCGTTCCGAAAGTAGGGCGTTCGAGAATGTCGTCATTGGCCACAGCGAACATGGCGGCGAGCTCGCGGAACTGTGCCCCAGAAATCGGTGCGTTGATGCTCAACAAGCGATGGGACCAAGAGCTCTCTGCAGCGCCAGCATCGTTCAGAACAGCCACGATGCCCACTCGCCCGACGCGAACCGCAATGGTGTGCGCGAATGTCAGGTCGACAAAGTCCCAACCATCTCCGCTCCGGTCGTCAACTTCGACGAAGAAGGTGGAGCCCACAACGAAGGGCAGAAGAGTCGCTCCCGTGTACGGCGTGCGGGCGACAGCGTGCACGTGGTGCAATTCCTCCCAATCGTAGAGGTCGCCAATGACGTGAGGGCCGCGCCTACGATCCTTGTGTATCGGTACCGTGCCGTCCTTCAGGTGGACCTTCAGGAACAGAAGGCAGAGCCAAATGAAGACGAGCTCGACCGCGTCTTCAGATTGCATTCGCTGTGCTACTGCGTCGAAATCGCCCGAGAGAAGCTCAGAGACTGGCGTCTCAACCCGCTCGCCCAGCAAGGCGTTGCACGACGCGCAGCACTGTACTCGGTAGCCGCCATATCGCCGCAGCTCGCCGCCCGGCAGGGTGATGGATTTGTCGAACAGCCCGAACCGGCGCAGCACCCATCTTGGGACGATGTGCTCGTCGTTGAAGGTTGTTTCCGCAGGCGAGGCACCGCAAACGAAGCACGCTCCGCCCTTGCAGATCCGGTCGACGAAGTCCTCGCAACTGAAGAGTAAGATCCGCCCGTCGGTGTCGATGAAGGTTTTGGCGGCGTCGCTCGCTGGCATCTTTGCATGCTGACATCACAATCGCGGGAAAGTCATCTTGCGGGGGAGTATACGACGGAGCGGTAGTTTGCGCGGATGCAGGCGACGCCACCACGGGTGCGCTCTTCGAGTGCCGCGTACGAGCGCCCGTTAGTCAGCGCCTAAGCCGAAAGCACGGCCCAGTGGCGACGCATTGCGGCCAGGGCTCGTCGCAACACAAAGTCCAAGCCCTTGCCGGACACCCGCCTAGGTAGAAATATGTGGGCAAGGGGGCGCGAGTGCGGAGGCGCGCCATGGCCGATGGGGAGCATCACACGCTGCTGGACGGGAAGGTCCACGTCTACCGACGGCGAAACAGCCGGTTTTGGCAGTGCTCGACCTACCTCGGCAGCCGCAACCATCGCCAGTCCACGCGGGAGGAGAACCTCGCGGCCGCATTGGACTTCGCCCGCGACTGGTACATGGACGTCTACACCGAGCATCGGGTCCGGAGCCGCGGCGGCGAGATCGTCGATGCCGAGGAGGCCCGGCTGCGCAGGGCGCGGCTGCCGGCTCCGCGCGGACGAAGCCACACCTTCAAGGAGGCGGCGGAAGGCTTCCTCGCCGAATACAAGGTGCTGACCTTCGGCGAACGCAACGCCGCGTATGTGGAGGGCAAGGCCCGGCACGTGCGCCTGAGGCTCGAGCCGTTCTTCGGCAAGACGCCGCTGCATCGGATGACCGCCGGCCGCATCCAGGCCTATCGGGTCAGCCGCATGGCGCCGCCGGAGGGCGATGCGGCCAAGGGCTGGCGACCCCCGGCCAAAAGCACCTTGCACCAGGAACTCGTCACCCTGCGGCAAATCCTGAAGTGGGCGAACCGGCAGGGCTGGATCCACGCCCTGCCGGACATGAGCGCGCCCTACCGGCAGTCCGGCAAGGTTTCGCACCGGGCCTGGTTCTCACCGGAGGAATACAAGCGGCTCTACGAGGCGACGCGGGAGAGAGCCCGCGCGCCGAAGAAGGCGCGCTGGCGGCCGCAGTCGGAGAAGCTGCACGACTACGTGCTGTTCATGGCCAATACCGGCCTTCGGCCGGACGAAGCGGCGCGGCTGCAGTTCCGGGACGTGAGCGTCATCACCGACCCAGGCAGCGACGAGCGCATCCTGCAGATCGCGGTGCGCGGCAAGCGCGGCGTCGGCTACTGCAAGAGCATGCCGGGGGCCGTGCTGCCGTTCGAGCGGTTGTCGAAGCGCGGCAGCCCGGCGGCGACCGACCTGATCTTCGGCAAGGTGCAGCGCCAGCTCTTCAACGCGGTGCTGCGCGAGCTCGACCTCAAGTACGATCGGGAGGGGCAGGTGCGGACCGCCTACAGCCTGCGCCACACCTACATCTGCCTGCGGCTGATGGAGGGCGCGGACATCTACCAGATCGCCAAGAACTGCCGCACCAGCGTCGAGATGATCGAGAAGTACTACGCCTCGCACATCGCAAGCACGATCGACGCGGCGGCGGTCAACGTCAGGAAGGCGGCGACGCGCGCGAAGCCGTCCCGGAGCCGGAGGGCGCCGCCAGCCGCGGCTCGCCCGCGCGGGCGGCGGCCAGAGC
>JAEZKB010000192.1 GCA_023415605.1 Pseudomonadota bacterium | reverse complement strand
ACGTCGCCGTCCGGCCCGGGGAAGCTGACCGTCAGGTCCTGCACATCGAGCAGAACCTCGGCCTTGGTACCAGTCGTCACGTCACTTTCCCCCGGCAATCCAGGCGCTGGTGAACACCCACTGTCCGCTGAAATCGCGCTCCACGCCGTGCAGGCTGGTGTGGATGATGTCGGCGTTGTTCCGGAAGAAGAAGTAGGTCTGGTAGTAGTTGTCCAAAAGCATGCGCTGGATGTCGATGTAGACCTTAGCACGCTCGGCCTGATCGCTCATCGAGCGCGCCTTGTCGACGGCATCGAAGATGGCTTCGTCGCTGACGCCGGGGTAGTTCGAGGCAGCGTTGCGGCTGTAGTAGGTACTGAAGCTCATGTCGGGATCGACGCGAGGCGTGTTGGCCCGATGCACGGCGAATTCGTAGTCGTGCTTGAGAACCTTATCCAACCATGCCTGGCGCTCGAGCGTCTCGATCTTGATCGTGATGCCGACTTCGGCGAGCTGAGCCTGGATGATCTGGGCGATACGCGTGTCCGGGTCGCGCTGGATGACGCTGAGCGTGATCGGTCCGCTGTGGCCTGACGCCTTGTAGGCAGCCTTGGCCTGATCGGGATCGTAGGCGTGCGGCTGAAGACCTTCAGCGAACGCCCAAGACGTCTGCGGCTCGAAGGTCGGCGTTACAGTGCCCGTACCGCCCGTCACGATGTCCGAAATGGCCTGACGGTTGATGCCGAGGGCGACCGCCTTGCGAAGGTCAACATTGTCGAATGGTGGGCGCGTGAGGTTGAACGAGGCGAACTGCGCCGTTCCCACGTGGTTGGGGAAGATATCGACGTTCGGATCGGCTTCGATCTGCGCGTAGTCCTTGTCGAGGATGGTGTCGCCCAGCAGCACGTTGCCCGACCGCACCTCGACAATCTTGACGGCGCTATTCGGAATGAAGCGCGTCACCACGCCATCGAGATAGGGCAGTTGCTCGCCGGCGGAGTCCTTGCCCCAGTATCCGTCATAGCGCTCTACAGTGATGCGATCGCCTCCCTGCCAGCTGACGAACCGGAAAGGACCAGTGCCAACCGGGTTGCGCCCAAAGCCCTCAGGATCGGCTGCAAGGGCGGTCGGCGAAGACATGGCGCCGGCCTCGTTCGCCAGCCCCGAAAGGACGGCGCCTGACGGCTGCGCGAAGCTGACCTTAAGGGTGAACTCGTCAACGACTTCGGCGGAAGCCAGATCGACCACGAACTGCCGAGCGCGGGCGCCGGAATCCGGATTGATGATACGGTCAAGATTGAACTTGGCCGCTTCCGCATTGAACGGCGTGCCGTCGTGGAATGTCACGCCCTTGCGCAGATGGAACACGACCGAAAGGCCATCGGACGCAATGTCCCAGGTTTCAGCCAGTTGCGGCAGCAGAGAACCGTCTTCGGACTGGATGTAGAGACCTTCGAAGATCTGGTTGTAGACTGTGCGGTCCTTTCCGGGTGCATTCCCAAATGCAGGATCCAGCGTCGCCGGCTCCAGATCCATCGCCGCAGTCAAAACCCCGCCCCGCTGAAGCGTGTCCTGCGCCATCGACGCATTCGCACTCACCCCCAGAAACATCATCGCCGCAAGACCCACGGCTGCGCTCGCTAACCTAAACATCCCCACCTCCCTTGGCTTGGGTTGAGGTCTAATATCTACTCATCTGATATCTGTCAACTTGACATCCGATGTGTTGATTCGTAGGTTTTAGAAACGTTGGAGACGCACATGTTTGACCTGAAAGTTGAGAACTTGGCGCGCGGTCGCCTGTCGGACGCAGTGGTGCAGCAGATGGCTGACTGGATCTGCAGCGGCAGCCTCCGGAGGGGCGATGAGCTACCTGCAGAGGCGGAATTGGCGCGGCAGTTTTCTGTGAGCAAACCGGTCGTTCGCGAGGCGCTTCAGCGTCTAGGCGAGATGGGAGTGGTCGACATACGGCATGGCAAGTCGACGACCATCCGCGACCAAGATGCGGCGCCCCTGGCGCAATACTTCCATTTTGCAGTGCGAATGTCCGAGAATGGCCTCCGCGACGTGGTCGAACTTCGCCGCGCCCTCGAGACGCATATGGCTGCGCTGGCGGCGAGGCACATTTCAGACGAAGAGGTCGAGGCGCTGCGAAAGCAGGTCGATGTGCTCAACCACAACCGGCGCAATGCCGAAGCTTGGATTCCCGCCAATGCGGAGTTTCACTCAACCATCGCCAAGGCGAGCGGCAACGTCCTGATGATCCGCCTGTTCGAAGCTTTGGCCGAGCCAATCACGGAGAGCATGCGCCGACTGCATATGCAGCGGCATGTCCGTGACCCCGACGAGACATTCCGTCGCCACGTTGAGGTCTTCGAGGCGATCAGCCAGCGCGACCCCCGGGCCGCCTTTGCAGCGATGCAGCGACATTTCGATGCGACCGAACCGGCCATTGTGGCAGCGGTATCGGGACCGGCGTCCCTGGCCACAACCGCGCCCAAGGAGCGGTGGCAATGATCACCTTCGCGATCCGGCGTATCGCGCAGCTCATTCCGGTTCTGCTCGTCATGAGCATGATCGTGTTCGCGACCTCGATGATGCTCCCAGGCGACCCGACCACCGCGATCCTAGGCGAAGATGCGAGTCTTGCCGACCGCGCCGCGCTGAAGGCCGAGATGGGTCTCGATCAGCCCATACCGGTGCAATACGCACGCTGGCTCGGCAAGGCATTGACTGGCGACCTCGGCAAGTCTCTGCGCACGCAAGAACCCGTTGCACAGATGCTGGCGTCGCGCGTGCCGATCACCCTTGAGCTCGCCTTGCTGGCAGTGATCGTCTCCGTATTGATCGGCGTGCCCCTTGGGATATTTGCCGCCCTTAAGCGAAACTCATGGATCGATAGTCTGCTGAGCGCCGTGTCGCTCTCGAGCATGGCAATCCCCTACTTCTGGGTCGGCATCCTGCTCATCATGCTGCTGTCGGTTCGGCTCGGGTGGCTGCCGCCTTCGGGCTATGTGCCCTTCTTTGAGGATCCGATCGCCAACCTCAAACTAATGATCATGCCGGTCATCACCGTCGGCACGGCGCAGGCCGCACTTGTGATGCGCCAGACTCGCACGGCCATGCTTCAAATCCTGTCCCAGGACTACATTCGAACGGCCCGCGCCAAAGGGGCCGGCGAGGGGCGGGTCATTCTCAGCCACGCGCTTCGCAACTCGATGATCCCGGTTATCACTGTGGTCGGGCTGCAGATGGGTGCCCTGATTGGTGGTGCGGTGGTCACCGAGACGGTGTTCTCATTGCCGGGGCTGGGTCGGATGATTGTCGACGGCATCTTCGTGCGCGACTTCCCCGTCGTGCAGGGCGCAATCCTTGTGGTCGTCCTTGGGGTGTTGCTCGTCAACCTCGTCACCGACCTCAGCTACACACTCGTCGATCGGCGGATAAAGCTATGACGTCCGAACTCTCGGTACAGACTCGGGATGCTCCATCGGCTCGCTCCGTCGCGAGAAGTCGCAGACCATCGATGGTCGGTCGCGTCTGGCGCCACGCACTGGGCCGTGTCGGCCTCATGATACTTGGACTTTTTCTGGTCGCGGCGATCTTTGCCCCATGGGTGAGCCCACACTCCCCCACGCATATCGACTATGACGCGATCCTGCAGGCACCCAGCGCCACCTACTGGTTGGGCACCGACGACCTCGGACGTGACATCCTTTCACGCATCATATTCGGGGCGACGGCATCATTGCAGGTCATGGCGCTCTCGATCGCCATCGCTGGAGCCTTCGGCATCGCGATTGGCCTCTCGGCAGGTTACATCGGCGGATGGGTCGACGAAGTCGTGATGCGGGTTATGGACGGCCTGCTTGCATTTCCCATGCTCGTCCTTGCCCTAGCCATCGTCGCGACACTCGGGCCTGATCTGAGCAACGCGATCATCGCGATTGCCATTGTCAATGTGCCGGGCTTTGCGCGCCTTGTCCGTGGTCAGGTACTGGCGCTGCGCGGCATGGAATACATTCAAGCCGCGCAGGCGGCTGGCTTTTCGGGAATGCGCATCGTCTGGCGACATGTCTGGCCTGCGGTGCGGAGCAACGTCATCGTCTACGCCTCTCTGAAGGCATCCACTGCGCTTATTACTGAAAGCGCTCTGTCCTTCCTGGGACTTGGCGTGCAACCACCAACACCGACCTGGGGCTCAATGCTGTCGGTATCGATGCAGTATTGGGACGCTTGGTGGCTTGGAGTGTTCCCCGGCGCCGCCATTTTCCTTACGGTCCTCTCGATGAATTTCGTCGGCGACGCACTGCGAGACTCGCTGGACAGCAGGTTGGCTGATCACTGAGAAGGCGAGTCCTGAACCAACTGCGACCCAATCGAATGAAGTCAATTACAATGCACTCCGTTCGACAGCACCTCGCCTCAGTCGCCGAACGTGGCCGCTTTTTGCCGAACGCGATGCGCTACCCACAATGCTGCAAGGGTCAAGGAAAGGCTGCTGCCGATGACCACCAGCGCTGGACTTCTTAGCCATCCCATCGCAGCCTCCTAGCACATGCCGGGTGCTCAACCGCAGAGAACTAGGCGAAGTGCGAGACACCCGCGACCGGTGCACGTCGCCTAGGACATCTAGAATTGGGGCGTTATGCCGGTACTCATTGAGCTGCCGAGCACCATCCCGAAGTAGCAATGCCCCGGCGCCGATCCCCGATCATCGCACGTCGCAACTTGAAGGATGACCGCGCTGCGCACGCTCGGTGTGTCGATCGCTATGGACGACTTCGGAACGGGCTACTCGAGCCTCGGTTATCTCTGGCAGTTCGGATTCAATAAACTCAAAATCGATCGCTCATTCATCACAGCCCTGGATGGTCACACGGATAAGGCGCGGGACGTGCTGGATACAATTATCATGCTGGGCCACAAGCTTGACATGAGCGTCACGGCGGAGGGGATTGAGACCGAGCGCCAGGCAGCGATACTGTCGGGCCTCGATTGCGATCAATTTCAAGGTTTTCTCTACGGAAGGCCGGCCCCCGCTGGTGACGTCGCCGCCTTCCTCCTCCAGAACGCAATGGATGTGCGCGACCGGGCGTTTATACAAGCAGTCGCCTAGCCGGGTACCCGCAGGGAAACGATATCGATATTCCAGGGATTTCAGCCCGGGCTTCTGGATTCAGCCCAATTCGGCCGACTATTCCATAAAGTGCTCGGAATGACAGGAGCCTGGCCATGGCCCCAGCAGCACGTCAGACCGGCGCGGAGATTTTCCAATCGGCGCTCATCGGAAGGTGTGACCTGCGAAGCAAATTGTCGAAGAACCAGGACGGTTCGTTGACCGGCCCCGGAACGAGCCTCCTCGAATGCGAACCGATCTGTTCTACATCAGGCTCAAGTCGCGGGCCGACCGGGAGCAGCCGGATCTCCAGCTTGAACTCGACACCTGTAACGACACGACCATCGTCGTCCGGGACTATGCTGGGAGGAACCTCGTTCAGACGCAAGCTTCTCCGGAGCTTCGCGCTGTCGATAGCGAGCCCAAAGGCGGCGATCCGTGCATTGTTAGACGGCGCTGGCACAGCCGTGCCCCAGGCTAACGTTCTAAAAGGTACTCGATGAGAGGATGCCGTGGCAGCGGCGAAAGCGCTACAGAATTACCGACGTGCTGAGGCATACATGGCCCAAGCTCGCGCCATGTATGGGCTGACTGGATTCGGCTCTAGCTCGCCGGTGGGCAAGACGAAGATGACCTCGGTGAAGTTGGGGGTAGGCATAGCCCACAGCGGTCAGCCGGCCGTTCTGGAGGCGCACGTGGTCGTCGATGTCGATCGGCCAGATGTCGAAGCGAAGCCGAACGTGTTCGGCTGCCTGTCGGCTGGATACGCGATACCAGTCGTGCGTTCGCCGCTGTAGGCGCCGGGCGACGATCCACGCTGGCGCACGAGCAAGCAGCCATCGCCCAGCTGGCCTAAGGTATCGGTTTTGGACGACGGCCGGTACTGTGGCGGCAACTACCGACCAGCGCTCGCTGGCTGCGAGCGCTCGAGGATCAACGTCGAGCCCGGACCAGCCGGCAAACAGCCGCCAGGCCCAAAGCCAGGGCCACCCGCCAGATAGCTGCCACTTGTCCATGCTGAACCAATATACGGAGTCTGTGCCCGGCCGAAGGAGGGGAAGCCGAGGATCCCCAACATCCGCAGATCGACGAGCCATCGCCGATTCAGCACCAGAATTCTTCGCCATCGGGCCACGTCGAGAGAGCCTTCTTCTATTAGGATATCGCCGACATCCCGCCCGGCGATACTGATCGTGTACAGCGTTCGCTTGCTAGTGCCGTCTACGCCGAAAGTCTCCACTGTGAACGCGTTCGTATTCAACAACCGGAGCAGTCGAGCGCTGGCGCTTGGCTAAGGCGACTTCTGCGCCGCCGCCGCAGATGTCGTTGTAAGGTTCGGGAGTGTCGTAGGATTGGAGGCGCAGGTTTTGACCCTCCCACCGGTCTTTGGCCGAATCGAAATTGAGGGACTAGAAAGCGGCCGTCTATCCGCTGCAGCCTGGCCCCGGCCTATGGATGTCGGCGAAAAGAACGGCAAGCAGCCTTCCTATGCGCTAGCAATATCTATTCGAGCTTCTAGGGCTGAGACCCGATCACAACCACGCCCTTGCCTCGGACTTGTACGAAGTCGGAAATCCGGACCTCCACACTGATCGTCCAGTCACCTGCAGCGGGAACCAGCGCTGCTTCAGACCTCCATAGACCCGGGCCCTCCAGGGCGCCGCCAACAACGATCTTTGGTAAGTCGAGCGCGTCATTCGAGAGAGCGACACGGACGGACTTCACTTCGAGGGGCTCTCCACCTACTGCATGCAACGCCACGGTGAAGATGTTCTTGCCTCGTTGTCCTGGGCTGACGCCAACGCTGCCGAGGAGCTCGCCCTTTGGAAACACCAGAGTGGCCGTCGTTACGTTCTGGATCTCCACTGCCAACGTCCGTGGCGGCGGCGTAAATCTCCACCCCGCCGCCACCCCTACGATGACCGTGATCAGAATGATCTCAAGGGCGATGGCTCTACCCAGATGCCGTGTGGCCGCATCGTCGCCGGACACCACCTTCGTGGTGAGATACCAGCGATTCCAAGCCGCTACCGCGAACAGGATGAACAACAGAATGAGCTTGGCCGCAAACAGGTAGGTGTAGGGGGTTAGCCAAGCTTCACTTGGAGCGCCGAGCTGGATGACAGCCAGGCTGACGCCGGAGACTACCAGTGGGACAATGACGAAGGGAATGAAGCGCGAAAAGCGTAGAAGGGGAGGGTCGGCGATCGCGTGGCTCTGCCGAAGGATGACCGCGAGGGGAAGCAACTCGCCCGCCCACCAAGCAATGCTCACGATATGAACGAATACCATCGACCGAGTGAGCCAGCGCGGGTCGGCGGAACTGGCGTGACCACTAAGACTCGCTGTCAGGCCAATGGCGACCAACGACAGTACGGAAATCCAGCCCGCCAGGCTCGGCCTACGAGCCACCACCGAGATGCTGGCGAGGGCCAGGGCCAGCAGAGCTGCTATCACGCTTGCGCCGTAGCCAGCCCCCATGGTGACCGCCCATACCTCCAGTGCGAGAACATCGCCAAGAGGACGGCCGAGTGCGTCGAGGCCGTGCAATGGGATGGATGCAACGGCTGCGGCCGCGCCCGTCGTCACCGCGACCAGGGCGACGCGTCGCGCGGTAGCGGGCAGTGCCTCGGCGACCATTCGAAAACCACTGCTGCCCGCTCCGAGCAGCAAGGTTATCAACATCGTCGCTCGGGCAAGCCAGAGTAGACCCCGCACGACAGGGTCAGCAGGCGCTTGAACATTGCCCGCATTGGTGGGCGTACCGATTGAGAAGATGACCGTACCGGCGATGGGGTGTCCGTCGCTAGACGCTGCCCGCCAGGCTAGAACATGCGTGCCCTGCGCTAGCCCTAAGGGCAAGGAAACGACGATATCGTTGCCAATCGAAGTCGTATTCGCGTCGAGCGGCGTCTTCAATCCGCTGTCGTCCAGCAGCTGAACCGCGAGTGCGCTTGATGGCTCGTTGAAGGTGAGCACAACCTGGCGAGGCGCCTCCCCCAAGACCACACCGGTTGGCGGATCGCTTTTCAGGAGAGATGCGTGAGCGAACGCCGGTCCAGAGGCAAGAAAAAGGAGCGCGACCAGGAGAAACGCCCCGATCAACCTGTCGGAGGCCTCGATGATCGCGCTCTTCAGCAACATGTACTAGCGGCCCGCTACTTAGTGCGAATGACCGCTGGCCGGTTGCAGTTCTACCGAGGGAGCAGGATATTCGGCATCCTCTTCGCCGCTGGTGTCGATCCAGGCATCTTCCACGTCGCCGCACTGCTGGAGGACGGGAAAGTAGAACTTCGTGCCCGCTTCGAGATTGGCACCGAAGGAACCGCGGAACACGAACTCGTCGAACTGACTGTCGGGCAGCTCGCCCCCCGACCAGGTGATCGCCTTGACCCCTTCGGTCAGGGTTGTCCCATGGTTCTCGAAAGGTTGTTCGTACGTCCCGGTTTCAACCTCGAGCTGCCACCCTGCCTTGGGCATGGGTCGCACGTTGTAGAACCCTTCAGGAACCTGCACCTTCACCTGCGTTGTGGCAGCGCCAGCGCAACCATGACCGACGACCAGAGTTGCCCGGAAAGTGGATCCTACAGCGGCAGCGCCTTCCGCGAGACCTATGTGGGCCATGGCTGGGGCCGCCGCAGCGCCTAGCAGGGCGGCAGCAATCAACAATTGCCGATACATCGATATCCTCCTCGTCAGTGGCCGCTGTCGTTTTCGTTCGGCGGAGCGTTGAATATCTCTAGGTTCTCCTCGCCTTCGACCACGAGGTAACCGGCGAGTCCACGTTCGGCTCGCGAGAGGGCGTGATCGACCAGCACGAAGCGGCCGGGCACCTCACACTTGAACTCGACGATGTTGGCTGAGCCTGGCGGTACGGAGATGCTTTGAACGTTCGTAACCGGCTCTGTGGTGACCGAGCCAAGCTGATAGGCCTTGTCGAAGATCTCACCGATGACATGGAAGGACGAGGTGTAATTCGGCCCACCGACACCGAAGTAGATGCGCACCGTCTCGCCAACCTTGGCCTTGAGCGGATAGTGGTCGGTGAGCGCACCCACATGGCCGTTGAAGACGAAGTATTCAGGACGCTCATTGATGAGCTTGTCGTAACTCTCCGTCAGCAGGCCGCCATTGCCGAATGGTTCCTCCGTATAGATCTCGCCCTGCATCACGTAGAACTCGCGATCGACCGGTGGTAGGCCCTCCTCGGGTTCCACGAGGATCAGACCGTACATGCCAGCCGCGATGTGCATGGCCACTGGCGGTACGGCGCAGTGGTAGACGAATATCCCGGGATTGAGGGCTTTGAAGGTGAAGCTGCGTTCTTCCCCGGGCGCGGCGGTAGTAGCTCCTGCGCCGCCGCCAGGTCCCGTGGCCGCATGGAAATCAACGTTGTGAAACATGGAGCTGTTCTCGTCATTCTTCAGGTGCACTTCCACGGTGTCACCAACGCGCACGCGGATGAAGGGGCCTGGCACCTTGCCGTTGAACGTCCAGAAGCGAAACATGCTGCTGTCGTCCAGATGCGCCTCGATCTCGACCGTCTCCAGATCGACTCGCACGGTCTCGGATGTCCGACGCGTGATCGGTGGTGGGATGTTCTCAGGATTTTCGGCGATGTCCGCCATGTCCGGATGGGTCGGATTTACAGAGTAGATGCGGTTGCTGAGGCTTCCGCTCATCGTGGCATGGCTCGCTGGCACCACTCTGGCGGTCGCCTCGTGGGTGGCATGCTGGGCGACGGCAGCATCGGCCACCATCATTCCGCCGACTGCGCCGACAGACCCGGCGAGAAGAGTGCGACGGCTGAGCTTGGTGGTTTCTGTGTCCATCTTGTCCTGGTCAGCCATTCTTACTCCTCCTGTGCCTGTGCAATGAGTTCTTCCATTCGAGTCTTGGCCTTGCCGGGCAGCTTGTCCGTCAACGCGGCAGCATCTGGCTGGCCGGCCTCACCCACCTCGATCAGTCCGACCATACCCATGCCGAAGTGCGGCTGGCACTTGTACGCGTAGTACCCGTCGGTCGTCAGCGTGACGGTGATTTCCTGGCTGATCTTGCCCTTCCATGGCTCGGCTCCCTCGGGGATCTTGCCGGCGATCGCCTCGGAATTGTGACCCTTGTCCTTGTTCACGAACGTGACGGTGTCGCCGGGCGCTACCTTGAGGTACGCGGGTTCGAACTGCATGGGGCGGCCCTCTGCGTCCTTGTTGACCATCAGGACCTGGTGGTCGGCTGCGGACGCAGTGGTTGGAATGGCCACCATGGCAGCCAGTGCGAACGCTACAAGTGCTTTGGGCATCTTCATTCTCCGTTTCGTGAGGCTCAGCTTCGGCGCCTCCATGAGTGAGGTAGGGAGCCGATTTTGATCGATAGCAACACGTGCAAGAAACAGAGAAGTTCCAATTTCGCGGTATGAAGGTTGTCCCTCTCTTGAGGGAAGGTCGAAAAATACTCCTTTGAACGAACTCGCATAGCGGATGGGACCATACGGGCCACGCAGCGCAATCCGGACGCTTCACCGACCATGGGCCGGCGAAAGCCCTTTTCGCTATAGCCTGTGTACCTTGGTGAGGACGTTCCAAAGCCCACTACTCGCCCAAGACGGCGCGTGGTTGTCGGTCGAGCCTCAGCTGGGGCTATTCGTAGCCCATGGTGGTTTTCCGTTCATCTGCCCCACG
>JAEZKB010000146.1 GCA_023415605.1 Pseudomonadota bacterium | reverse complement strand
CCGCCGCGCCCCCCACCCCACCACTTTCTGGTGCCGGAGCTGCCCAAGTGAATTTCAAGCTGATTGCGAAACGTCTGGCCTTTCTCGTATTGGTCATTTGGGCCGCATCGACCATCGTCTTCTTCGTTCCGCGTCTCTCGCCGCGCAACGCCATCCGCGAGCGCTTCGCCGAACTGGCGCGTTCCGGTGGCTTCTCGCCCGCCGATATCGAGACGCTGGTTGCCAATATGAACCAGCAGTTCGGCCTCGATCGGCCGCTGCTCGATCAGTACTTCAACTATCTCGGCAACATCATCCGGATGGACTTCGGCTACTCGCTGAACCGCTATCCCTCGACCGTCACGGACATCATCAGCCAGGCTCTGCCCTGGACTTTCTTCCTGCTGCTGGTCACGACGATCCTGAGCTTCATCATCGGCAACCTGCTGGGCGCGCTCTCTGCCTGGCCGCGGGCGCCGCGCTGGGTCCGGTCGATCGCCACGCCCTTCGTACTGCTCACCGGCGTGCCGCCGGTGATCATGGGCATCCTGCTGCTGTTCTTCATCGGCTTCCGCCTCAAGCTCTTGCCGCTGGGCGGGTCCTATTCCATCGGTACCGTGCCGAATTGGTCTTGGGCCTTTGCCATGGACATCCTGCGTCACCAGATCCTGCCGGCGCTCTCCCTCATCCTCGGCTCAGTCGGCGGCTGGGTGCTCTCCATGCGCGGTATGGGTGTCACGATCCAGGGCGAGGACTATGTGAACTTCGCCGAGCATAAGGGTCTCACCGGTGGCCGTATCTTCCGCGATTACTACCTGCGCAACACGCTGCTGCCGCAGGTAACCGGCCTCGCTCTCGCTCTGGGTACGGTGGTGACATCAGCCATCATCGTGGAGGGCCTCTTCGGCCTGCCCGGGCTGGGTACCGTGCTCAACAACGCCATCCGGGCCAACGACTTCCCGGTGATCTACGGCATCGTGCTGTTCATCACCATTGCCATCGCTGTGCTGATGGCGGTCTTGGAATTCGTCTACCCGCTGCTCGACCCGCGCGTGCGGACCAACTGAGGGACCTGACCAGTGACTATTGCTGTACCCACAACTGCTCAGGACGTCGAAATTCGGCAGCCCGGCAGCCTTACACTCTTCCTCCGCTATCTGCGCCGGAACAAGGGCCTCGCTGTCGGCCTGCTGATCCTCCTCGGCCTGGTGCTTTTCACCGTCATCGGCTTGCTGACGGTCAACCCTAAGCACGCCTATCCGCTGGCAGTGGCGACCAAGCAGCCGCCGAGCCTGAAATACCCGTTCGGCACGGACTTCTTCGGCCGCAACATGCTCGTGGCCATGGTCGTGGGCCTGTGGCAAACGGCGGTCATCGGCGTCATCGCCGGCGGACTCGGCACTCTCATCGGCGTCGTGCTGGGCTTCGTCTCCGCCTATTTCGGCGGGTGGATCGACTCCACCATCCGCACCATCTGCCAGATCCTCACGCCGATCCCGGTGCTGCTGATCCAGGTGGTCGTCGCCGGTTCGCTCGACAAGCGCGATGTGACCATCGTCACCATGGCCCTGATCGTTGTGATGCTGGCCTGGATGGGACCGACACTCGTGATCCGATCACAGGTGCTGACCATGAAGGAGCGACAGTTCGTAGCCGTCGCCAAGCTCTCGGGTGTCAGCGATCTGGGCATCATCTTCAAGGAGATCCTCCCCAATCTGCTGCCGTTTATCGCAGCATCTTTTGTGGGGCAGGTTTTCGCGGCGGTGTTTGCCTCGTTCTACCTCGCCGTTCTGGGCCTTGGGCCACTGCGCGAGCCGCTGCTCGGCAACATCATCTGGGCCGCAAACCTGCAGGGCGCCTTCTTCAACGGCTGGTGGTGGTGGCCGATCGTGCCATCGATCGCCATGATCCTGATCCTGGGCTCGCTCGCCCTCATCAATATGGGCCTGGACGAACTGGCCAACCCGCGCGTGCGTAGGACGGAGTGACGACAATGACTACTGCAACCCTGGAAACCGCAACCGGTGGCAAGGTGGCCCCGGCGGCCGGTGGCCCCGTGCTTCGCGTCGAAGATCTCGTCGTCACCTACTACACCGACCTCGGCCGTGCCCGCGCTCTCGACAAGGTCAGCTTCACCCTCGAGGCTGGCCAGAAGATGGGCATGGTCGGCGAATCCGGCTCGGGCAAGTCCACGCTTGCGCTCGCCATGATGCGCATGATCAAGCCGCCGGGGCGTATCGAAGGCGGCAAGGTCATCGTGGGCGGGACCGACCTGCAGTCCCTCAATGACGAGGGTATGCGCAAGGCCCGCCTCTCGAAGATCGCCTACATCCCGCAGGGCGCCATGAACTCGCTCAATCCGGTGATCCGGATCGGCAAGCAGATGGTCGACGCGATCAAGTCGCATTTGCCCGGCGAAAGCCGTCAGGCAATCAACGACCGCTGCGTCTGGGCGCTGAAGTCCGTCGACCTCGATCCGGGCGTCTTCCACATGTATGCCCACGAGCTCTCGGGCGGCATGAAGCAGCGCGTCTGTATCGCCATTGGCATCCTGCTGCGGCCGGAAGTGATCATCGCCGACGAGCCTACCAGCGCGCTCGACGTGGTCACTCAGCGTCAGGTGATGGAAACCATCAACAAGGTGCAGGACGACATCAACGCCGCGGTCATTCTCATCGGCCACGACATGGGCCTGATGGCTCAGACCATGGACAAGGTGGCGGTCATGTATGCCGGCCGCCTGGTTGAAGTGGCGACCGTGCGCGAGATGTTCACCGACCCCAAGCACCCGTATTCGCAGGCGCTGATCTCGAGCCTGCCCACGCTCGACAACCGTGGCAAGTTCCAGGGCATTCCCGGCCTTGCGCCGGCCCTGCATCGTCTGCCCACCGGCTGCGCCTTCCACCCGCGCTGTCCGCACGGGCAGGGCGAAAAGCAGCGCACGGAGCGCCCACCATCGGTCACGCTCCCGGGCGGTCGCGTCGTGGCCTGCCACCTCTACAGCGACGAAGGCCACAGCCATGACTAACCTGCTCGAGATCAAGAACGTCACCAAGGTCTACCAGCGCGGCCTGTTGTCCTCGAAGGCCAAGATCGCGCTCAACAACTTCTCGCTGACGCTCCGCGAAGACGATCCGAAGATCCTGACTGTGGCCGGCGAGTCCGGCTCGGGCAAGACCACGCTCGCCATGCTGGTGCTGGGCTTCATCACCCCCACCACCGGCGAGATCCTCTATCGCGGCAAGAACATTACTACGCTGCGCGGCGAGGATCGCCTCGCCTACCGCCGCGAAGTGCAGGCGGTGTTCCAGGATCCGTTCGCGGTGTTCAACCCGTTCTATACGGTCGATCACCTGCTGACCGTGCCGATCCGCCAGTTCAAACTGGCCAAGTCCGGCCGCGAAGCGCGCAGCAAGATGGAAGAGGCGCTGACCTCGGTTGGTCTCCGTCCTGAGGACGTGCTCGGCCGCTTCCCGCACCAGCTCTCGGGCGGCCAGCGTCAGCGCATCAACGTGGCGCGCGCGCTGCTGCTCAAGCCCCGGCTGCTGATCGCCGACGAGCCGGTATCGATGGTGGACGCCTCGCTCCGCGCCAATATCCTCGAGTCGCTCAAGAAGCTGAACACCGAGCATGGTGTGACGATCATCTACATCACCCACGACCTCACCACCGCCTATCACGTGGCGGACTCGATCACCGTTCTCTATCGCGGTGATGTGGTGGAGAAGGGAGATGTGGAGACCGTCATCCGCAATCCGCAGCACAGTTACACGCAGCTGCTGGTGGACTCGATCCCGTGGCCCAATCTCGATCAGAAGTGGGGTCAAC
The DNA here is from genome assembly GCA_023415605.1 of Pseudomonadota bacterium. Taxonomy (GTDB): domain Bacteria; phylum Pseudomonadota; class Alphaproteobacteria; order Rhizobiales; family Devosiaceae; genus Devosia_A. The sequence goes on along the minus strand of JAEZKB010000146.1, from coordinate 53,871 downwards.
GTATCGACAGGTCCAAAGAAAAGGTGACCAGCTCCTGAGGCTCTACGGAGCCCAGGTAGATCATTGTCCGCCGGCCGCCCAACGGCCGGCGCCTACATTCCCTTGCGGCACTCCGGCCGCCCAACGTTTGAGACTTCCGAAATGCTAGAGATCGCCGAGGTCATTCCTCCCAAGTATTCGCCCGTCTGGAAGCTGGCCAAACAGTGCGGCGTCGATCTCGCCGTGGCCGGTCTGCCCTTTGATAGCCTGCAGGCCAATGAGCGGGTGTCCTCGCTTTCTGCCCTCCAGCGCATGAAGGACGAATACGAGAAGGGCGGCTACGACATCCGCGTCATCGAGAGCCGCCCCCCGCTCAACAAGGCCAAGCGCGGCCTCGAGGGGCGCGACGAAGAGATCGATGTCGTCTGCGAACTCATCACCAATATGGGCAAGCTCGGCATCCCGGTCTGGTGCTACGAGTGGATGACCGACTTCAACTGGGTGCGTACCAACATGGCGCTCCCGAGCCGCGGCGGTTCTGTCGTCACCGCCTTCAATGTCGATGACGTGCCGGACTCCATCACCTCGAACCCGCCGATCTCGGAGGAGAAGCTTTGGGAGACGCTCGAGTATTTCCTGCGTCGCGTGCTTCCCGTGGCCGAGAAGGCTGGCGTGAAACTCTCGATGCACCCTGATGATCCGCCGATCACCCCGATCAAGGGCGTGAGCCGCATCATGCGGACGGTGCCGAACTTCCAGCGGCTCGTCGACATGCTGCCCTCGGACTACAACACCATTACCCTCTGCCAGGGCAACTTCACGCTGATGACGGACGATCTTCCCAAGGTCATCCGTGGCTTCGGCAAGAAGAAGATCAGCTTCGTGCACTTCCGCGACGTGCAGGGCGTGCCCACCAACTTCCATGAAACCTGGCACGATGCCGGCAAGACCGACATGCTGGCGACGATGAAGGCCTACAAGGACATCGATTTCGACGGCGTGCTCCGCCCCGACCACGTGCCGACTGTTGAAGGCGACAGCAACGAACATGCCGGCTACTCGGCGTTCGGCCGCCTCTACGCCATCGGCTATATCCGCGGGCTCCACGAAGCCGTCTACGGCAAGAACTAAGCAGCACCAGAAATGAAGATCGCACTCACCGGATCATCGGGCGGCATCGGCCGCGCCATCATCAAGCAGGCCAAGGCCGACGGCCACGAACTCGTCTGCATCGACCGGGTCGCCGCACCCGAGACTGAAGAGACCAAGGATCTGCACTTCATCCAGGCGGACATGGATGAGTTCGAAAAGCTCGTCGAAGCCTTCAAGGGTTGCGACGCGCTGATCCACATGGCCGCCATTCCGTCCCCGGGCCGGCACCCGGACCACATCGTTCACAACAACAATGTGGTGGGCAGCTACAATGCGCTGCAGGCGGCCGTGGACAACGGCATCATGCGCATCTGTCAGGCCTCGAGCGTCAACGCTATCGGCCACTCCTACAGCCGTGACCCGCATTACGACTATCTGCCCATCGACGAGGAGCACCCCAACTACTCGGAAGAGCCCTACAGCCTTTCCAAGTGGATCTGCGAGGCCCAGGCCGATGCCTTCGCCCGCCGCTGGGAGAACATCTCGATCGCCTCGATGCGCTTCCACTGGGTCGTGCCCGAGCGCGCGCTCGCGGCCAAGAATTTCACCGCCGAGTCCGAGTTCCCCAAGAAGCACCTATTTGCCTACACCCGCTTTGACGCTGCAGCGCGGGCCTGCCTCCTCAGCCTCGAAGGCAAGTTCAAGGGGCACGAGGTGTTCTATATCGTTGCCCCCGACACCACGCTCGATATCCCTAGCCGTGAGGCAGCCGCGCGCTTCTTCCCCGGCATCCCGATCAAGGGCGAGCTGGCTGGTCGCGACGCCTTCTTCAGTTCGAAGAAGGCCGAGCGCATCCTGGGCTGGAAGCACGACGCCTGACACGGGTGCTCTCCGCACGACGGCAGTCCAAAAGATAAGATTGCATGCGGATTGAACCCGCGGGGCCTACCGCGGGTTACTGTTAGGCATACGTGGGAGATCTCCGATGAAACGCGTCACTACTCTCGCCGCCGCCGCGCTCATGCTGGCGGCCCCTGCCATCGCACAGAACCCGCCGGATTCGGCCGTGACGGGCACCAAACAGTTCGACCAGAAGGTGCTCGCCACGGGCCTCGACGGCCCTTGGGAGATCACCTGGGGTCCGGACGACTGGCTCTGGGTGACCGAACGGACCAGCGGCGAGATCACCCGTGTCAACCCGGAGGACGGCACCGCCCAGGTCGCCATCAAGATCGATGAGGTTTCCGCCCCGGGCGGCCAGGATGGCCTGCTCGGCCTCGCCCTCGATCCCGGCCTGCTGCAGGGCAACGGCAACGACTATGTCTATACGTCCTACACGTATGTCGATAAGTCGCTCGGCGGCATCCCCTGGGTTGAGGACCCGTTCAGCCCCTACCACGACCTTTACGTCAAAATCGTCCGCCTGACCTATGATGAGGCCACTGGCACGCTCAAGGATCCCGTCGACCTGATCGCCGGCATTCCCGCCAAGAACGACCACAATTCGGGCCGCCTGAAGTACGGGCCTGACAACACCCTCTATTACACCATCGGTGATGGCGGTAAGGGCCAGCTCGGTAACTGGTGCATACCGATCGAGTCACAGCGCCTCCCCACGGCTGACGAGATCGCGGCAAAAGACTGGATTGCCTATCAGGGCAAGACGCTGCGGCTGAACCTCGATGGCTCGATCCCGGAGGACAATCCCGAATTCGACGGCGTAAAGAGTCACGTCTGGACCTATGGCCACCGCAACGCCCAAGGCATCGACTTCGGCCCTGACGGCACGCTCTACGCGTCAGAGCAAGGCCCCAAGACCGATGATGAGGTGAACGTCCTCGTCGCTGGCGACAACTATGGCTGGCCCCATGTCGTCGGCTACAAGGACGACATGGCGTATCAATATGCCCGTTGGGACCTCGCCACGACGCCCTGCGACCAGCTGACATTCTCGGACATCACCATCGATCCGTCGGTGCCCGTCCAGGACGAAACTGCATGGGAGGGTGAGCAGCACGACCCGCTTGCCACGCTCTTCACTGTGCCCAGCGACTGGGACTTTACTGACCCCAAGTGCAACGGCATTGACTTCATCTGCTGGCCGACCGTTGCCACCTCGTCGATGCAGGCCTACTTCCCAGAAGCGGGGCAGGGTATCCCGGGCTGGGAGCGCTCGCTGCTGATTACCACGCTCAAGCGCGGCTCGGTTTACCGCGTGCCACTCTCCGAAGATGGCAAGTCCGCTGCTGGCCCGATCGAGCGGTATTTCCAGTCCGAGAACCGGCTGCGCGATATGGCGCTCTCGCCCGACATGAAGACCATGTACGTGGCGACCGACGTCTCAGGGCTCGTCGGCACATTGGATGGCGGCGCCGGTACCGAGCTGGAAAATCCCGGCTCGATTCTGGTCTACACCTATACTGGTGAGGGCGACGGCACCGCTGCCGCTGCCGCCGCAACCGAGGCGACCGAGCAGACCGCCGCTGCGGCAACAGAAGCTGCCGGTGGCCCGGTAAGCTTCACGGCCGAGCAGGCGGCCAACGGCAAAACCGCCTACAACGCCAACTGCGTCTCCTGCCACGGCCCGGACCTGATCAGCGCCAACTATGGTCCGCCGCTCGCGGGTCCCTACTTCGAGGGCAAGTGGGTTGGCCAATCGGTCGGTGCGCTGTTCAAGCACACCCACGATCGCATGCCGCCTTCACGCCCGGCCTCGCTGCCCGACGAGACCTACGCGGATCTCGTCTCCTATATCCTGCAGGTCAACGGGTTGCAGCCGGGCGATACGCCGCTGCCGACCGATCAGGCGCAGCTCGATCAGATGATCATCGCCAAGTGAGCTGACGCTCACGCAACACCAACGATGCCCGGCCTCCACGGCCGGGCATTTGCTGTGCTAGAGGCTTCGCCAACACCAAGGGGGATTTGAGATGCCGGATCATTCGCTCGTCGCGATCGGCTGCTACACCGAGACCATGCCGCACGTTACCGGAGCCGGCAAAGGCATCGAGATCGTGGCGCTGAACAACGCTACCGGCGCGTTGGAAAAGCGGCTGACCACACCGGGACCGCGCAACCCGAGCTACCTGGCCGTCAATACAGCATCCGATCGCCTCTATGCCGTCGACCGGCTGCTTTATGCCGTCGAAGAACTCGACGCCAAGGACGGCCCGCGCACCCACGCCTTTGCCCTCGATGCATCCTCCGGGGCGCTGACGCTGCTCGGCACCGCGCCATGTCCCGGCACCGCCGCCTGCCATGTCAGCGTCAGCGCCGACAACCGCCGTCTCTACGTCTCGAACTACGTCACCGGCGACCTGCTCTGCTATGGCCTTGACGCCAAGGGCATCCCGACCGGCGCGCCGCAGGTCCTTAGCCGGCCCGGCAAGCCCAATGGCCACTTCGCTATGGAGAATGAGGGCGGCCTCGTCCTCTTCTGCGACGCGGGCAACGACACTATTGTCGGTTACCGGCCGGACGGTGACCGGCTAAAGCCGGAACCCGAGATCGAAATCGCCGCGACGCCCAAGAGCTTCCCGCGTCATCTCGCCTATATTCCCGGCACCAAGGCCTTCCTCGTCGCCGCTGAACATGCGTCGCTGTTGACCATCTTCAGCCTCGACAATGGCGCCTCGAAAAAGGGCGACGAACTCTCGAGCCTCCCCGCCGACTGGACCGGCGGCAAGGGCGCCGCCGCCGTACGCGTTCATCCCAACGGCCGCTGGGGCTACATGTCAAACCGCGGTGGCCATGACTCCATCTTCGGGGCTGAGATCGATGCGGACAACTTGCAACTCAGACCGATCGGCATCTGGAAGACCGGCGGCAAGGTGCCGCGTGATTTCGCCATCGATCCCTCCGGCCGCTGGATGATCGTTGCGCACCAGGATTCGAGTGACCTCGTGACCTTCGCCATTGACCAGTCGACCGGCGCGCTTACCCCGACCGGCCACACGCTGGCGCTGGGTAGCCCCGTCTCGGTGCTGTTCCTCTAGGCGCTCTCGCGGCTCAGGATTTCGAAGCCGAGCCGCACCGCCCGCTGCTGCGGGGTGCGGCCGGCAAGCCGCTCCAGCATCATGCGACCGGCCTCGACCCCAGTCTCGCGATTGGGGAAGCGCACCGTGGTGAGAGCCGGCTTGATCCATTGTGCCATGGGCGTATCGCCGAACCCTGCAATAGCGACGCGGCCGGGCACGTCGATCTTGAGATCGATCGCATATTGGATGGCGCTGACCGCCACCAAGTGACCGGCGAACAGCACCGCATCGATATCGGGCGCCTCGCGCAAAATGGCGCCGATGACCTCGCCACCGGTCGGCGTGCCGGGATCGCTGCTGATCTCATAGTGCAAGGGCGGGGCCAACCCCGCCTCCGCGCAGACCGCACGCAGCCCCTCCAGGCGCGCCATCATGCGGCTGTCATCAAGGCCGGTGTGACCGACAAACGCGAACCGCTTGCGTCCCCGCGCCATCATGTACTGCGCCAGCGAGGCGCCGGCATCGAAGTTCGATGATCCCACCGAGACATCGATCGGGTTGGGCGTATAGTCGAACATCTCCACCACCGGCGTGCGTGAGCGCGCCAGCATGTCGATGCATTCCTGCGAATGGTCCTTGCCGGTGAGCAGGATGCCGTCGACCCGATGGCCCAGGAAAGTCCGCACCAGCTCCATCTCATTGCGTTTCGAGAAATGCGAGTTGCCCAGCAGGATCTGGTAGCCGGCCGGTTCGAGCAAATCCGCCACGCCCTGCATGATGATGCCGTGGATCGGATTGGCGATGGTCGGAACCACAATCCCCACCACCATGGATTTCGCGGATGCGAGACTCGAGGCCAACCGATTGGGGATGTAGCCCATGGCCGTCGCAACCTTGAGCACGTGTTCCAGCGTCTTCTTGCTCACCCGGTTTGGGTTGCTGATGCAGCGCGATACGGTGATTGTCGAGACCCCGGCAGCCTGCGCCACCTCTTGCAGCCGCACCGGTGAGAGTGCGACTTTCGGCGCGTTTCCATCGGCATGGCTTGACGCCTTCTCATCCATGGTGATACCGAGTCCCTCACATGGACAGCGCTATCCAATGCCGTCCGTAAAGTCTCTCTAGTCGAGCGAGCCCCGCTTCGCAACTGCCATTCCGGTCCTGTGCTAACGAGGAGCGGAGTGAGCAGATAGACAGGGCCTTAAATGGATAGCGCTGTCCATATCGATGGCTCGGGAGGAGCTCAGTGTCTGATTGCAGGCTTCGCGCCGCTGTTCTGGGTGCCGGCTGGTATGCCGCACAGAACCACATTCCGGTGCTGCAATCGCGGCCTGAGGTGGTGCTCGACGGTGTCAACCGCCTTGGTCCCGAAGAGCTGGAACGCGTCCGCTCACACTTCGGCTTCGCGTACGCCTCCGAGAATTTCGAGGCATTGCTGGCGCGCAAGCCCGATATTGTCGTCGTCGCCACGCCTCATCAGCTCCATTATCAGCAGGCCAAGGCAGCGCTCGAAAGCGGCGCCCATGTGCTCTGCGAAAAGCCGATGACGCTAGACCCAGCGGAAGCCTGGGATTTGGTCCGCATTGCCCGCGAACGCGACCGTCATCTCCTTATCGCCAATGGCTACCAATATCTGCCGCAGGTCGACGAGCTGCGGCAGAAGATCGCCGACGGCGCCATCGGCTCGATCGAGCACGTCATGGCAAGCTTTATATCGGTCACGCGCGACGTCTTTCACGGCGACCGGGGCCTCGATCAGTGGCGAACGACTTTCTTCCGTCCGGAGAAATCCACCTGGCAGGACCCAACCCAAGGTGGCGGCTTCGCCTACGGGCAGATGTCGCATTGCCTGGCGCTGATGTTCTTCTTGACTGGCCTGTCGCCCGAGACCGTTTCTGCCCAGACCTTCGGCCTCGATGCCGTCGATCTGGCGAACGCCGGCGCGATCAAACTCTCCAACGGCGCGGTCGCATCGGTGTCCGGCGCTGCCGCCATGCCGCAGGGAAACAAGGGACTGATGCGCCTCTTCATCGCCGGCAGGGACGGCATGCTCACGGCCGAGTTCGATCGCGACTTCTGCGAGATCCGCCGCAACGACGGCACCGTCGAGCGCCTCGACCTGGGCGCCGGCGACTGGACCTACAATTGCCGCGGGCCTGTTAATGCGCTGGTCGATCTGGCGCTGGGGCAGGGGAGCAATCTTTCCCCTGGCCGGATCGGCGCCGAGACGACTGCGACCATTGCAGCCATGCTGGCGTCGGCCAAATCGAACGGCGCCCCCCAGCGCGTCTTGGCGGGGGCGTGACATGGACTGGACCCAGTTCCACGTCAGCGCTTTCGTCCTGAAGGTTCGCGAGGGTCGGACGGAGGAATACCGGCGCCGCCACGCGGAAATCTGGCCGGAGATGGCGGCTGCGCTCAAAGCCAGCGGCATCGTCCACTACGACATCTTTCTCGACGAGGCCGGACGCCAGGTCTTCGGCCATCAAATCCGTACCCGCGCATCCGATCCGTCGGAACCGGAGGATGCGGTCATCCTCAAATGGCGCGCCCATATGGCCGACGTCCTCGAAATGGATGGCGAGCGGCCGGCCCGCGTGCCCATCGACCATGTCTTTCATCTGACGGCGTGAGCCCCGGGACCCACGTCGCAAAACGAGCCGCGTCCAACAGGACGCACCAAGGGAGGACTTCAATGACCAGATTATCGACCACGCTTGGAGCATCGGCGCTTGCCGCACTGCTCGCCACCACGAGCTTTGCCTCGGCACAGTCTCTACCCGACGTGCCGCGCAACCGCACGCTGATCAGCCAGGGCTGGGACTTCTACAACCAGGTCCCCTCGATCGACAATTTCAACCCCTATGCCGGCGTGCTTCTGCACCAGCGCAACAGCCTGCACTACACCGTCAACGAAGTGTTGTTCTACACCAACCACAACACCAACGAGACAACCGGCTGGCAGGCGGAGAGCTACAGCTACAACGACGACTTCACCGAGGTGACGATCAAGCTGCGCGATGGTGTGAAGTGGTCCGACGGCGAAGCCTTCACCGCTGAAGACGTGGCGTTCACTTTCGACATGCTCAAGGGCGCCGCCCCAGACCTGCTGTTCTCGAGCCAGATCGCCGAATGGGTCGCTTCCGCTACCGTCGTCGATCCGCTGACCGTCGTGGTCAAGCTCAACAAGCCTGGTCCGCGTTGGGTCAAGGACTTCCTCGCCACCGGTCAGTCCACCCGCTTCGTCACCGTGCCCAAGCACATCTGGGAGGGGCAGGATCCGAAGGCCTTCGCCAATTTCGATCTCGCCAAGGGCTGGCCGGTCGGCACCGGTCCCTACAAGCTGGTGAAGTCGGACGCGAGCTCCCTGTTCTACGACCTGCGCGACAGCTGGTGGGCGGTCGACGCCGGCCTGGTCACCGCAATGCCTCAGGTGCAGCGCGTCGTTTACGTGCCAGCTACGGCCGAGGCCATGCCGCAACTCTTCGCCACCAACCAGATCGACATGGGTCGCTCCATTCAGGCCGGCCAGTTCGAAGCCATTCGCGCGCAGAACCCGGGCCTTGTCGCCTGGAACGCTGAGGGCCCGGTCTGGGGTGGTCCCGATGGCTGCACCTATGCCATCCGCTTCAATACTCAGGTGGCGCCCTTCGACAACCCGGCGCTCCGCCACGCCATCAATGCCGCCATGGATCGCGACCAGCTCGTGAACCTTGGCTACGAAGGCTCGATGCTTCGTGCCACGCTGCCCTTTTCGTCCTATCCCGGCATGATCAACTACGTCGATCAGCTCAAGGACGTCGCGGGCGTTGCCGACATCGATCAGCACAGCCCCGAGCTGGTCGAGAAGTACATGACCGAAGCCGGCTTCACCAAGGCCGGCGACAAGTGGGCCAATGCCGATGGCACGCCGCTGCAGATCGAGCTGCAGGTCGCCCAGGGCGATCCGTCCGGCCCGGTGCTGAGCCAGCAACTGCAGGCTGCCGGCTTCGATGCCCTGCTCAACGTCCAGCAGGGCACCGCGCTCAACGACGCCATGTCAGCCGGTAACTTCCAGATGACCATGGGCCCGCACTGCGGCAGCCTTTATGATCCGTGGCAGACCCTGGAGCACTTCCACTCCAAGTACGCCGCCAAGCCCGGTGAGGCCGGCAAGAACCTCCGCGCCGTGACCCGCTACGCCAACCCTGAACTCGACGCCATCCTCGACCAGCTCGAGCAGAAGCAGCCATCTCCAGATGACGCCGCCTATGTCGACCTGGTCAAGCAGGCCACCGCCATCTTCGCCCGCGATCTGCCGGAGATCACCCTCGTCGAAGAGACGCAAACGCTGGTCTACAACACCACCTACTGGACCGGGTGGCCATCGGCTGAGAACCCCTACATGGCCTCCTTCATCCCATGGGAAGGTTTCGCCCGCGTGGTGCAGAGCCTCCAAGCAACGCAGTAAGCTGCCACAGCCGGAGGCGGCCACCGCGCCGCCTCCAGCCCCTTTTCCAGTTTCAGGTCGCACGAACAGCCCATGGTCAAGATCAAGGAAATCCGCGCCTTCGCTATCCGCAACGAGATAGTCGGCGCGCTCTACAACGAGGCCAACCAGCCCAAGACCACACCGCGCCGCGCGCCCTGGACCAAGGATGCCGAAGTCGCCGGCCCGATGTCGGGCTATGCCCGCTTCAAGCGCCTCCGTTCGAGCTGGCGCTTCGATGGTCCCGTCGGCGTGCTGGTCACGGCCGACGACGGCACCACCGGCTTCGGCACCACGCGCTACGGCGATGCGGTCATCAGCCTCATCAATGACCATTTTGCCCCGCTCCTTGCGGGCGAGAACGCCATGGCCACCGAGCGCGTCTGGGACATGATGATGCGCATGTCGATGCCCTATGGCTCGACCGGCATCACCTCCTACGCCATCAGCGCCGTCGACCTCGCCATGTGGGATCTCAAGGGCAAGATCCTCAAGGCGCCGGTCTACGAGATCGCCGGCGGTCCCGCTCGCGAAGCCCAGTTCTGCTACGCCACCGGTAACGACACCGACTGGCACGTGGAGCTCGGCTTCAAGGCCACCAAACTCGCCTGTCCCTACGGTACCTTCGATGGCCTCGATGCCATCCACAGGAACGAGGAATTCGTCGCGCAGAACCGCGAACTCATCGGCGACGACATCGAGCTGATGCTCGACTGCTGGCTCGCCTTCGACCTCGAGTTTGCCGTGCGCCAGGCCGAGGTCCTGCGGCCCTATAGGCTCAAGTGGATCGAGGACTGCCTCAACCCGGACAACTACGACGCCCACGAAATGCTGCGCCAGCGCCTGCCGTGGCAGACCCTCGCCACCGGCGAACATTGGTACACGCCACTGCCATTCGCCCACGCCGCCAAGCGGCACGTGGCTGACATCTTTCAGCCCGACATCAACTGGGTCGGCGGCTTCACCGCCTGCCAGCGCATCGTCCACATCGCCGAGGGCGCCGGCATCGAAGTCATGCTCCATGCCGGCATGAACAATCCCTACGGCCAGCACTTCAGCTTCAGCCAGCCGGGCGTCCGCTGGGGTGAGTACTTCGTGGGTTCCGGTCCCGGCGTACCCCTCGCCGAGAGCAAGGTGTTTCCCGGCATGGCCGTCCCCATCGACGGCAAGCTGGTGCCCAGCGGCGAACCCGGCTTCGGCCTCGGCCTGACCGAGGCTGACATCGACGCCATGCGCGCCTGAGGAGCAGCCATGTACTGGGGTTATGTGGCGCGACGCCTCGGGATCATGCTGCTGGTGGTCTTCCTCGCAGTATCGATCAACTTCGCGCTGCCCCGCATGATGCCGGGCGACCCGATCCAGGCGCAGTTGAGCCAGCTGCTTGCCTCGGGCGGTGGGTCGGGCGACATCAGTGCCATGGTCGAGGCCTATCAGCAGCGCTTCGGCCTCGATCAGCCGATCTGGAGTCAGTACCTCGCCTATTGGCAGTCGCTGTTCCGGCTCGATCTCGGCTTCTCGCTCACCAATTATCCCGAGCGCGTCGACGCAGCCATTACCAACAGCCTGCCTTGGACTTTGGGTTTGCTCGGCGTGGCCACCGCGGTGAGCTTTACCGTCGGTACGCTGCTCGGCGGCGTCATGGGCTGGCCACGCACGCCGCGCTGGGTCAAGAGCTTCGGCTCGGGCGTCGTGCTCCTCTCTTCGGTGCCGTACTTCCTCATCGGCATGATCCTGCTCTACCTCTTCGCCATTGTCTTCCGCTGGTTCCCCGCCGGCGGCGGCATGCCCTTCGGGCTCAATGCCGGCTTCAACCTCGAGACCTTCGGCGGCGTTCTCTGGCACGGCACACTCCCGGCGCTCTCGATCATCATCGCCGAGATCGGCGCCTGGGCCATTGGCATGCGCGGCATGCTGGTGAGCGTCTTGGGCGAGGACTACATCACGCTCGCCGAGGCCAAGGGCAACAAGCCACGCCGCATCCTCAATCGCTACGGCATGCGCAACGCGCTCCTACCGCAACTGACCAAGCTCGCCATGACACTGGGGCACATCGTCTCCGGCGCCATCCTCGTCGAGGTGATCTTCTCCTATCCGGGCGTCGGCTTCCGCCTCTACCAGGCCATCCAGTCCAAGGACTATTTCGTCATCCAGGGCATCGTGCTGCTGCTCTCGGTATCGATCGCCGTCGCCATGTTCATCCTCGATCTCATCTATCCGCTCATCGATCCGCGGATCACGGCGAAGGACCGCTGACGCCATGCGCAACCTCCTCTCGCTCGCTTTCCACGAACTCACCCGCAACCGCACGCTGCTCGCCGGCATCGTGCTGCTCGGCCTGATCATAATCGTCGCGATTGTCGGCCCGCTGCTCGTCGACATCTCGCAGGCCAAGGTCGGCGCCACCATCCCGCGCTCGCCCCCAAGCGCCGAGCACTGGCTCGGCACCGACGGGCAGGGTCGCGACATGCTGACCGTTCTGCTCCTCGCCATGCCGCAGACGCTGAAGGTGGGTCTCCTCGCCGGCCTCATCAGCCTCTCGGTTGGCGTCGCCCTCGGCCTCATCGCGGGCTTTGTCGGCGGCATCTTAGATACCGTCATCCGCCTCGCGTCCGATGTGATGATGACCATCCCCGGCATCGCCATCCTCGTCCTCGTCGCCTCCAACGTGCGCGAGATGACGGTGGAATTGATGGCCATCATTGTTGCCAGCCTCAGTTGGATGGTCGCCACTCGAACCATTCGGGCTCAGACCCTGAGCCTCCGGGAGCGCGGCTATATCGCGATCGCCCGCCTCAATGGTGCGTCGGGCCTGAAACTCATCTTCGTCGAAGTGCTGCCTAACCTTTTGCCCTTCATCGCCGCGAGCTTCGTCATCACCGTCTCCAACGCCATGCTGGCGACGGTCGGCCTAGAAGCGCTCGGCCTTGGCCCCCAGAACGAACTGACGTTGGGCATGGTCATCTACTGGGCCCAGTTCTTCGGCGCCATCATCCGCGGCATGTGGTGGTGGTGGGGTCCGCCGATCATCGCCATCGCGCTGATCTTCATCGGCCTGATGCTGACTTCGGCCGGCATGGACAGCTTCGCCAACAAGCGGCTGGGGTCGAGCTGATGGCCCCCGTCCTCGACATCAAAAACCTCACGGTCGAGTACCGCACCGCCAAGGGGCCGTTCCACGCCGTCAACGACGTGAGCTTCTCGCTCGAGCCGGGGGAGCGCTTCGGCCTTGTCGGCGAGTCCGGCTCAGGCAAGTCGACCACCATTCTGGCACTGATGCGGATGCTTCGCGGAGGGCAGGTCACGGGCGGCTCGATGCATTTGAATGGTCGGGATCTCCTCGCCGTATCCGACCGCGACTATCGCGAACTGCGCTTCGCCGAAATGTCTCTGGTGCCGCAGGGCGCCATGAGTTCGCTCAACCCTGTGCTCCGCATCCGCGAGCAGGTTGGCGACATCTTCGACGACCACGGCGTGCGCCACAGTCCCGCCGAGCGCACCCGCATCATCGGCGATCTCTTGCAGCGCGTCGGCCTGCCACCAACCGTGCAGAACCGCTTTCCGCATGAACTCTCTGGCGGCATGAAGCAACGCGTCTGCATCGCCATGTCGATTGCCCTGAAACCCAGCCTCATCCTTGCCGATGAGCCCACCAGCGCGCTCGATGTGATGGTTCAAAAGCAGGTGCTCGGCACCCTGGGAAAGGTGCAGCGCGAACTCGGCGCCGCCATCATCCTCATCGGCCACGACATGGCACTGATGGCGCACTTCGTGACTCGCATCGGCGTCATGTATCGCGGCAAGCTGGTGGAGATGGGACCGGTGAAAGAAGTCTTCGCCAATCCGCAGCATTCCTATACCCGCATGCTCATCGAATCTCTCCCGTCCTTCGACAAGCTCGGCGCCTTCCGGGGTGCAGGAGCGCGCGCCGACAGTTTCCTGGCGTCGGGAGATGATGCATGAGCAAGCGGCTAGAAATCGCCAATGTCGACGTCACCTTCTCTTCGGGTTTCGGCGGCCGGGTAAAAAAGCACGCCCTGCAGGACTTGTCGCTGACCGTAGGCGGCCCCGAGCCCGCGATCACCGCCGTGGTGGGTGAGAGCGGCAGCGGCAAGACCACTCTCATCCGCCTGCTGCTCGGCTTCCAATCGCCGACCAGCGGTTCCGTGCTCTACGACGGCAAGCCCATCGCCGGCATGTCGGCGGCTGAGCAATCGACCTTCCGCCGTGAAGTCCAGGCCATCTTCCAGGACCCCTTCGACGTCTTTAACCCCTTCTACAAGATCGACCACCCGCTGCTCTCGCCGCTTTCGGCCTTCGGCCTGACCAAATCGCGCGACGAGTCCTATGCCAAGATCGAAAAGGCGCTGAGGAGCGTCGGCCTCAATCCGGCCGAGACGCTGGGCCGCTACCCGCATCAGCTCTCCGGCGGTCAGCGCCAGCGTGTCATGATCGCACGGGCCCTGCTGCTTGATCCCGCCATCATCCTCGCCGACGAGCCGGTTTCGATGGTCGACGCCTCGCTGCGTTCGACCATCTTGGAGATTCTTTACGGCCTCAATCGCGACATGGGCATCTCGCTGATCTATGTGACCCACGACCTCACCACTGCCTACCAGGTGGCCGATACCATCGTCGTGCTGCATGGCGGTCAGGTTATGGAGGTCGGCGCCGCCGAGGACGTCATACACCGACCGCGCCACGCCTATACAAAGGCGCTGATCGAGGCCGTGCCGTCTCCGGATCCGGAAACGCCCTGGAACCTCGACGAAGTCAGCGACGATCCCAACCGCTTCGTACAGCCGGGTCAGAGGCTGGTGTTGCAGCAGACCGATCCGTTGCGCGCTGTCGCGGTGCCGGCGGGTACTGCCGGCAACATCACCACTGCCGCAGAAATTCAGGCGGCGGTTGCTGCCGCTCGCGCCGCCTGAGTGTTGGCGCGCGCCTTAGCCGTTGCCGAGAGCGCCCACGCCAATGCCCAGAGTAGTATCAGCCCGGCACCCAGCATGAGGCCGTCAGCTAGCGGGTCGGGCTCCATGTCCATCCGCACCGCCTGCAGCGCGAGGCTCAGCACCGTGCCGGTGGCGAAGATCGCGAGCCCATGCTTGCCCAGCAGCCGTAGCGGCGCCGCCAGCTTTGTGCTGGCGAACCAGCGCACTGGCGCCAGATAGGCCAGGACGTAGAACAGCGCCAGCGCATGCGCGAGACGGGGCAGGGCGACGAAGGTCTTGTCGAACCACGTGATATAGAACGGTAGCCCGAGCTTCGAGAGAGCCCCCAGCCCCTCTCGTCCGGCATCGCCCAACGCGGGGATCTTCACCCAGAAGAGGATGAAGACGAGGAAGGCGGCGAGGAACGAAAAAAGCAGCGGGTTGCGCGGCACGAAGCGCTGCCCCGCCTTCATCGCCATGCCGCAGAGCAAGCCAACGACGAACAATAGCTGCCACGACAGCGGATTGAAGAACCAGCCGCCCGGCGTCGGAAAGTTCGGAAAGTTCAGGCGAAATTGCCCAGCCAGCATCCAGACCAGCACCGATCCGACCAGCGTCGCCAGCGGCCAGCGAAGGCCGATGGGGATGAGCAAAGGCGTCGCCAGGAGCAGGGTGGCGTAGAGCGGGAGGATGTTGAGATAGCCCAGTTGATGCGTAAGCAACGGGATGCCGACCATGGCTTCGAGCGGGTGCGCAAAGATGGGGCCGAGATTGTTTCTGCTCAGCAATTCTGTCGCGCCGAGCCACAACGCGGCGGCCGCGAAGATGCCCAAAGCCACAAAGGTGATCGACAGATGAACGAAATATAACTGCCGGGCCCGCGCCCAGACGCGCGCAATCGCCGGCCAAAGTGGCCCGTTGCGAAAGCCGTTTGAATAAGCGAGCCCTGCCGCCATACCGGACATGAACACGAAGGCCTCGGCCGCATCCGAGAAGCCGTAGTTGCGGCTGGTATAGGCCTCGTAGAAATTGCCCGGCACGTGGTTGATGAAGATCATCACCAGCGCCAGCCCGCGAAACATATCGAGCCGCGCGTCTCGCCCGGCGAGGGGCACCCCAGCTTCGGCCGTGGTCGGCGGGACGAACACGGCGCGGATGCGGTCAGCCAGGGTGGTGCGCGCCAACACTTCAGGCGCGGACATACGCCGCTCCTGCCAGCGCACCGTCGCCCACCAGCACCGTTTCGTCGGTAGTCCAGCTCGAAAGGATGCGCTGCTGATCGAGCATCACCTGCGGCGGGTTGACGTCGGTTGGGGTCAGGAACAGCCAAGGCCGGCCTCCTTCCGCACCGGTGAGCGAGGTGGCAGTGATGAGCAGCGGCGCGATCAGCGCCGGCAGTGCAACCGGCAGGAGCCATGGCACCAGCGCCGGCGCCACCGAGAGCGTAAAGGCGAGCACGACCCCTGCCGTCACCACGATCCACCAGCTCGCGGCAAAGGAATCGCCCAGGTCGATCTTCGCTTCCGAACGTTTGGTCGCCGGCCAGCCGCCATCAAGGCCGAGCAGGATTTGGATCACGGCCTTGCTCTGGAAGCAGAGCAGGATCGGCGCCAGCAGGGTGGAGAGGACGATTTCCAGCATCACGGACAGGGAAGCCTTGATGATGCCGCCGAAGCCGGCATTCCGGTCCGCCAACGTGCTGCGGAGCAGGATGACGAACTTCGCCACCAGCAGTGCCGCCGCGACCGCCGCGGTCAGAACCCAGATACCGTCTTCGCTGCCGCGCGCACCGCGATCAGGGAGCGCGCCGGCGATGATCCCGGCCGTCATCAGCAGCAGCCACAGGGGCGACGCCACATAGGCCATGATGCCCTGGACGAAGGTGAACCGGCTCCAGAACTTCAGCCCCGGCGCCAGCACGAGTCGGCGGTGTTGCAGGTTGCCCTGGCACCAGCGCCGGTCGCGCTTGGCATACTCGACCAGATTTTCCGGGCCCTCTTCGAACGAACCGCCCAAGTCGGGATCGACGGCAACCTTCCAGCCCGCCCGCGCCAGCAGCGCCGCCTCCACATAATCGTGGCTGAGGATGTGGCCGCCCGCCGGCGGTTTGCCCGAGAGTACCGGAAGCCCGCAGCTCGCCGCGAAGGCCTTCACCCGCACCATGGCGTTGTGGCCCCAATAGGCCCCCTCATTCCCCTGCGTGAGCACGGCGCCCCGAGCAAAGTAAGGAGCCAGAAATGCCGACGAAAACTGCATCAACCGGCCGAAAAGGCTCTTGGCTCGAATGACCTGCGGCACCGTCTGCAGCAGCCCGAGTTCGTCGTCCTCGTCCATTCGGTGCGCCATGGCGGCGATGGTCTTGCCGTCCATCAGACTGTCCGCATCGAGGATCAGCGCATAGTCATAGGCGCCGCCGGACCGCTCCATGAAATCCTGGATGTTACCGGCTTTCTTCCCGACATTCTTTTCCCGCCGCCGGTAGAAAATGCGCGGCTCGCCGTGGAACTCCCGCACCAGCCGTTCGAACCACACGACCTCCTGCGCCGCGACTTCCAGCGAGGTCGAATCCGAGAGGACCGCGAAGTGGAATTTCTCCGCCACGCCGAGATCGACCAGCGATCGGTTCATGGCCGCGATGCGCGAAAATGTCGTGGCTGGATCTTCGTTGTAGATCGGGATGAGGATCGCCGTCATGCCGCGGGGCGCGCCGTGTACCGCCTCGAGCTGCCGCCGCGGCACGAAGACCCCCATCAGGCCGGCCAGGCCGCCCCATACCAGCCAGAAGCCGGTAAGGGCGAAAAGCGCCACCCGCAGCCAGTCGAGCAAGCTGGTGCCGTCGGCCGCGATGAACGAGGCAAAGATCCACGCCCCGCCAAGGCTCAGAAAAGCCGAGGCGGCCAGCGCGATGGCTCGTATGGTATAGGCGCGTCGCATCTCAGACGCTGCCGGGGATCAAGATATCGGCCTCTTCGCGGTCAGAACCGCGGCAGCGCGGCAGCAAATACGGCGCGCAGAGCGGTGAACAGGGACACGCGAGTGTGACGTTCCAGCACCTGCCTGGGCATTGCCAGCGGAGCATCGGGAAGCGCGCTCGAAATCGAAATTCGGCTGTCGTGCCTCATGCTTGTCCTCTCCACTGGTAGAGCCAGGTCTCAGTTACTCGCTTGCCGCCGCCCACCAGGTAAGCCTTGAGTTCGACGGGGTCTTCGCTCTCGATCATCACGTCGAGCACCAGCCGCCACACGCCGTTTGCCTCGACCTTCTGGATCGTGCTCGACACCACGCGACCTCCGGTCGCCGTCGCCACAACGTCGAAGGGGCGATTTGGGTCCACGACCTTGTCGAGCGCGTCGCCCTTGAAATCGACCACGAACTTGCGCAGTGCGGCGTCGTTCTCGACACCTGAGAAACCGCCCTGGCCGCCACGGGTTTCCACCACATGCGCCAGTTCATCAGCGGGATCAGGATTGAGGTCGCCCCAGATCAGCTTGTAGCTGTACTCGCGGGCATCCCCGGCCTTGACCGGCTCGGACGGAACCCAGAAAGCGACGATGTTGTCTTCGGCTTCGAGTTTGGCGGGAATTTCGATCAGCCGCACCGAGCCTTGGCCCCATTCGCCTTGCGGCTCGACCCGCAGCGACGGCCGCCGCTCGTAATGGGCGCCGGCATCCTGATAGGTCTCGAACTCGCGCCCGCGCTGGTAGAGCCCGAAAGCCTTGGGGCTGTTCTCCCACATGTAGGAGTTGCCGAGCTTGGGCGTGTTGTTGAGCGCCCGCCAGTAGACCTCGCCGTCGGCCCGCGCCAGAAGCAGGCCGTTGCTGTCATGCACCTGCGGACGGTAGTCGTCGTAGCCGGCGCGGTTGACCTCGGCGAAGAGGAACATCGAGGTCAGCGGCGCAATACCCAGTTCCTTGATGTCCTTGCGGAAAAAGAGACGCGCCGTGACATCCATCACGGTTTCCTGCGCGGCGTCGCTGGCCGGGGTGATCTCGAACCGATAGGCGCCAGCGACACTCGGGCCTTCGAGCGCCGCATAGGCCACCAACGGCCCGCCGGCCGTCGGACGCTCCAGATAGAACTCGGAAAACCGCGGGAATTCCTCGGGGCCATCGACCCACGAGTCGATCAGCAGTCCGCGCGCACTGAGCCCGTAGATGTTGCCGCGCCCGAGGGCACGGAAGTAGCTGGCGCCGAGGAACGACGCCAATTCGTCGAACGCCTCGGGCTTGTTGACCGGGTAATTGATGCGAAAGCCCGCAACGCCCGGAAAAGGCTCGCTGTCCGGCCGGTGTCGCGCCAGCACGTCGTCATAGACCTTGAAGTCGGCCAGCGAGAAATCGAAGGGTTTCGCCTCGCCGTCAGCGACCTCGAACACCTTGACCGGCTCCTTGAACAGCCAGCCCATCGAGAAGGCATGCACCTCGTAGCCAGCCCCGGTGCCGGCCCAGCGGGCATGCTTGGGGTCGAACTGCACCTTGCGGTAACTGTCGTAGTCGAGCGCCGCGAAGCCTTTCGGCAACGCCGGCATGGTCGCGTCAAAGGGCTCGGCGGCCCGCGCCTTCATGCGTTCAGTGAGCGCCTCGAAGTCGAACGGCGTGGCCTGGGCGAGAGCGATTTGGGTGAAACTTGTGCTGGAGAGAAGAGCGGCCGCTACAGCGGCCTTGATGAACGTGCGGCGCTGGAGCCGTGAAACTACGGGATGATGCATGCAAGGGGACGCGCGGGAAATGCTCTGATATCCAACAGCAAATCCCAACGCACTTGGGCAGAGAAGGTTCTTGCATGGCCGGTATGCGTTCAGGGAATGGATCGCAGCGGGACCGGACAAGTTATGGTTGTTCGCCACAGTCCCGGATCAGAAATGAGCGACGCAGTCGCCGCCCAGCCGACCCGAAACGCCGTTTCGATCCAAGCCGTCCTCGTGGCCATACCCTTGGTCGCGGCGCTGCTCGGTATCCTTATTCGATATCTGGGGTTCATTACCGTTTCCGATGACGATTCCGTCGGCCGCTTCCTCGTCGGCATGTGCCGGTGGGATTGCGAATGGTATGTCCGGCTCGCCGAGGGCGGCTATGATCCGTTCCCGACCCCGAAGATGCTCAATGCCGGCAACTGGGCCTTCTTTCCCCTCTATCCGATGATGGTCGCCGGCCTTCGCGCCATCACGGGATTGCAGACCATTGTCGCGGCCACCGGTCTCTCGATTGTGCTCTCCATCGCCGCCGCCCGCGTCGCCTGGCCGCTGCTGGGCAAGGACCTGCGCGCCTATACCCTGTTTTCGGTGTTCCTCCTCGCCGGACCGTTCTCGATCTACTTCACCACCTTCTTCACCGAGGTGTTGTTCCTCTTTCTCACCGTCTGCGTCTTCGCCGCCCTGCGCCAGCGCCAGTTCCTGCTGGCCGGTATCCTTGCCGGCCTGCTCTCGGCCACTCGCATCGTCGGCGTCTTCATCGTCTTCGCCATCCTCTGGGAAATGTGGCGGGCACACCGGGAAGCGGGTGGCACCTGGCGGAACTTCATCCCGGCCATCTTCCTCAAGCCCGATTGGCTGCTGACCTTCGCCGTCGCTCCCCTCGGCCTCTTTGCCTATATGTTCTATCTCCACATGATCATCGGCGATGCGCTGGCCTTCAGCCACGTGCAGCGCGCCTGGGGCCGGCCGATGGGCAATCCGGTGGTGTTCGTCTGGAATGCGCTGACATCGATGCCCAAGGACAGCTGGATCCCGACGCCATCCCAGCAGCTCGCCGTCGCGACGCTGGTCGGCTACGGACTCATCGTCGCGCTGGTGATCCGCAAGCGCTTCGACATGGCCATCTACGCGGTTATCGCGCTCACCTTGCCGCTCTTTGCCGGCATGGCCTCGATGCTGCGCTTCGTCGCCGGCCTTGCGCCGATGCCATTGATCCTCAGCGAGCTGTTGGCGAAGAACCGCTGGGTCTTCGCCGTGAGTCTCCTCGTCTTCCTCGCGGCCGGCTACGGCATCACCGTCGCCTGGATGAAGTGGGTAATCACCCTTGTCTAGATCACTTCGCCTCGCCGCCTATGCCCTGGTCGCACTGTTCGGCGCCTTCGAGCTCTATACGCTCTGGCTGATGGTCAATCCGGACGTACCGGCCGACTACGACGCCTACTACATCAGCAAGACCACCACCTGCCTCAACCAGCCGGTGAGCGGCGCCTATCAAGGCGGGGTAGTATCGTTCCTGCCCGATGGGGCCGACGCGGCCAAGCCGATCAAGGTCTGCGGTTGGGAGGGTCCGGCCGGCGATGGCACCCACGCCGTCGGTACCAGCGCGCGCCTGCGCTTCGCGCTCACCGAGGCGGTACGCAACCCCGTGCTGCGGGTCGAGGCCGTGGCCATCGAGAAGGATGGCCGCGGCATCGACCAGCGCGTCGAAGTCCTCATCGATGGCGAACCGGTTGGCGAGATCGTCGTCACCGGCGACGGGCCGCGGCGCTTCGACGTGCCGCTTAACCTGCCGGTCGCCGCCGCCGCCACCACCTATGACGTGACCTTCGAGTTCCCCGAGGCGGTTAAGATGGGGCCGACCGACCCGCAGACGCGCTTCCGCTCGATCAAGCTCCAGGCCGCCGGCATCGTCCCGGCTAACGCGTAAACGCCAGCGGCATTGTAAACGTCCAACTGTTCCGGCCTGCATCCGCCGGGATCGGGGGAAACTTCGCGCGCTTGACCGTCGCCACCGCTTCCTTGTCCAGCACCGCGTGACCGGATGATTGCGTTACCGAGATCCCGGACGCGGCGCCCGACGATGAGACCACGAAGGTCACATGCACCTCTCCACGAGCGCCGCCGGCGCCCTTTGGCTGCCGCAGCGCCCGGCGCAGGGCTCGCTGAACCAGCCCGGGATACTTGCTGACCGCGGCATTGCCGGAGGCATTGCTCGCGCCCTTGCCGCCGGACGCCGCCGACGCGGCCACATTGGCGTTCGACTTGCCGCCATTGCCAGGGCTCGAAGCAGGTGTTTTCGGCCGCTCCTTCGGCTTCTCCTTGGGCTCGGCCTTTTTGGTCGGCTTGGGCGCTGCCTTGGGTTCCGGCTTCGGTTCTGGCTTGGGCTCGGCCTTCTTCCTCTCGTCGAGGAACTTTGGCCGGGGCAGGGGCGTCGGAGCCACCGGACCCTCTTCGATCGGATCCACCGCCTCGGGCTCGCCCGCAGCCGTCGCGGGCACCGGATTGATCGCCGACAGGTCTATGGGCTCGGGCTTTTCCGGCGCTACGGCTGCCACTGTCGCCGCGCTCGGCGTCACCGTCAGTGGTACGAGACCCTCGACCGGTCTCGCATCGGGGATCGGCATGGCTGCGAGCATATCGAGCGACGAGGTTTCGGTCTTTTCTACCTCGACGGGCGGCTGCGGCGTCGCTTCTGCCACTTGCGTTTGCTCGGCCTCCGCTTCGTCCGGCTGCACTTCTTCGTGCGGCTTCACCTCGGCCGTCTCGACGGCCGTCTCTTCCACCGGCACAGCCTCAGCTCGCTCGACCGGCTCGGCCACCTCGGGCTGCTCCACCGCCTCGGCGCCGGCGGTTACGAGGTTTTCCGTCGCCGAGCTCTGCACCGTGCTGGCCTCGGTGCTGGTGAATTCTTCGAGGCTGACGATATCGACAGACACGGACTCGACGCCGGTCTCTTCCGGCGCCGGCGACAAGTTCAGCATCACCCAGGCGCCACCGATCAGCGCCACGTGGATCAGCGTCGATGCCGGCAGCGCGTGGCGCATCAGGGCGCCTTCTTCTGCTCGGTGATCAGGCCGATATGCGCATAGCCGGCTCCCGACAGCGTGCCCATCACGTCCATGATGAGCCCGTAGTCGGCAGTCGCATCGCCGCGAATATAGAGCCGCTGCTCAAGATCGCCCTGCGCTGCGGCATTGACCGAAGCCAGCAGGGTCGCCGGATCGATCTGCTCCTCGCCGAGGAACAGCGCGCCATCCGGACGCACCGTCACGGTGATCGGCTTGGACTCAATGCTCATCGACTTCGCGGTGGTCTGCGGCAGATCTACGGGCACGCCGGAAGTAAGCAGCGGCGCCGCCACCATGAAGATGATCAGCAGCACCAGCATCACGTCGACCATCGGGGTCACGTTGATATCGCTCATCAACCCGCCGCGGCGCAGCCCGCTCTTGCCGCGCTTTGCTCCACCACCACCCAGTGCCATCGCCATCAGCCGGCCGCCTTTGCGTCGGCCTGTCGCGACAGCAGCACGGCCAGTTTGTCGGCAAACGCCTCCAGGCGGCCGAGCAGCTTGCCGGCGCCGATCGAGAGCTTGTTGTAGGCGATCACCGCGGGGATGGCCGCGAGGAGGCCGATGGCGGTCGCGAACAGCGCCTCGGCAATGCCCGGTGCTACCACCGCAAGGCTGGTATCCTTGCTGGCCGCAATCGCGGTGAACGAATTCATGATGCCCCACACCGTGCCGAAGAGCCCAACGAACGGCGCAGCGCTGCCGACCGTAGCGAGGAAGGGCAGGGACTGTTCGAGCTTGTCGGTCTCTTCAGCGATGGCCCCATCGAGCACAAGCCGCAGCCGTGCCTGCAGGCCGGCCGGGTTGGCGGCATTGGCTGCGTGGCTGCCGTTCCACTCGTCCATGGCGGCAACGAATAGCGCTGAAAGCCCTGATGTCGTCCGCTGCTGCTTCAGTCGCTCGTGCAGCGTGCCCAGCGGTTCGCCCTGCGCGAACGCCTTCTCGAACCGCCGCATTTCCATCCGGGCCCGCGCATAGGCCGCGATCTTGGAGAAGATAATGGCCCAGCAGATGATCGAGGCCAGCACCAGCCCGACCATCACCGACTTCACCACCCAGTCTGCCTGCATGAACAGCGCGAACGGCGACATGTCGATGCCGTGCGCCACCTCAGCTATGGGTGTCGGATTGACGACGACTTCAGCTTCCATCGGAAACCCTACTTGTTGAGAATGAGCTTGCCGGCGCGCGTGATGCGCAGCCGGTAAATGGCGTTGTCATGCGCAATCCGAATCTCGCTGCGGCCGGCAAACAGCTCCCGCGTGTCGAGGTCGGCCGGCGCGTTGACGCCCGGCGCCTGCTTCTCCGCTTCGGGCGGATCGCGCTCCACAGCCTGGCTCATGCCGGCACCTCCAATGCGGGGACTGGCGGTGCAAACAGCCGCCCGCCCGCGGGCCTTTCGATGGCATCGAGATCGCAATCGAAGACGTCGCGCACCAAAGCCCGGTCGAGTACATCGGCCGGTGTGCCAAAGGCCGCGGACCGACCCTTGCGCAGCGCCATCACCTTGTCGGCGTAGAGCGCCGCGAGATTGAGGTCGTGGAGGATGGTGACCACGCCGCCTCCCTGCCGCGCAAAGTGGCGGGCAATGTCCATGATCAGCAACTGATGCTTGATGTCGAGGCTGGACACCGGCTCGTCGAGCAGGAGAAATCGCGGCTGTCCGTCGAGCACCGGCTGCAACACCTGGCAGAGCACGCGCGCCAGCTGCACACGCTGCTGTTCGCCGCCCGATAGCGACTGGTACATGCGCCCCCCGAAGCCTTCGAGATCGACCCGTGCCAGTGCCTCCGCCGGCAGCATGGCCTCGCCGCGCGGATCGAGCCCGCTGACGCCGGTGGTCAGTCCCATGCGGACCACTTCATGCACCGTGAACGGAAAGGTCAGCACGGACGCCTGCGGCAGCACCGCTCGCATGGTCGCGATTTCATAGGCCTTCAGGTCTTCGAGATCGCGTCCGTTGAGGAACACCGCGCCGGCATAGTCGAGGTCGCGGCAGAGCGCCTTGAGGAACGTCGACTTGCCCGATCCATTCGGTCCGACAATGGCCGTTACCTCGCCCGCGTGAGCGGAGAAATCCACCCGGTCGACAATGAGTTTACGGTCGATGGCGACCGAGAGATTGCGTGCTTCCAGCATTGCCGTCACCACACCAGTTGCCCGCGCTTGCGCAGCAGGATCCAGAGGAAGAAGGGACCGCCCACCGCCGCCGTCACGATGCCGATCGGCAGTTCGGCCGGCGCCACGATGGTGCGTGACAGGGCATCTGCCACCAGCAGGAACGCTGCCCCCAGCAGCGCCGATGCCGGCAGCAGATACTTGTGGTCGGGCCCGATCACGAGCCGCAGCAGATGCGGCACCACGATGCCGACAAAGCCGATGCCGCCGCTCACCGCCACCGACGCACCGGTCGCCGCGGCGACTGCCACGATGGCGATGCGCTTGAGTCTCTGCACCGGCACGCCGAGATGGTTGGCCGTCGCTTCACCCATGGTGAGCGCATTGAGCCCCTTGGCGAGGAAGGCGCAGCAGGCCAGCGCGCCCAGGATGATCGGCCCCGACGCCAGCACCTTCTGCCAGTTCGAACCGGCCAGCGAGCCCAGGCTCCAGAAGGTGAAGTCGCGGAGCTGGCTGTCGCTGGCGACGTAGATGAGCACCCCCATGAGCGCGCCCGCCAAAGCCGCGATGGCAATGCCCGCAAGGAGCATCGTCGCCACCTGCGTCTGTCCGCCGCGCGTTGCCACGCGATAGAGGATCAGCGTCGTCGCGAGCCCACCGATGAACGCGAACACCTGCAGGCCATAGATGCTGAACATCGCCACCACCGGCGCCAGTACGGTGCCGCCGAGCACGATCACCGTTACCGCGCCGAGACCTGCACCCGCCGACACGCCGACCAGGCCTGGGTCGGCCAGCGGATTGCGGAACAACCCCTGCATCACCACGCCCGACACCGCCAGGCCACCGCCGATCAGGATCCCCAACAGCATACGGGGCAGGCGTATGTCGAAATAGACCAATCGGTCGCGGGCCAGCAGCAGATCGTCGCTCGCCCCCCCGAACCACGAGGCGACGAGCCGCCCCACCGAGGCATCCGAAGCACCGGTGAGCAGGCTTAGTGCCATCGCCGCCAGCAGCAGCAGCACCAGCCCGGCCAGCGCCAGTTGCGCGAGGCCGGTCCGGTCTCCTTCGAGCGAAGCCGAATTGGCGAGTGCGAGACGCTGCAACATCAGAGCGGCTTGACCTTGTCGCCGTAGAGCCGCTCTGCGAGATCGAGGATCGCCGCGGGCGTGCGCGGCCCAAAACCGAGCAGGAAGGCACCATCGATTTCGATGATGCGGCCATTGCTGACGGCGGGCGTGGCCACCAGCGCCGCATTGGATTTGAGGGAATCCTCGAAACCGGTCGCGCCGGTGTTGTTCATGTAGAGAACCACATCCGGGTTGGCGGTCAGGATCGCCTCATCGCTCAGCGTCTGGTAGCCGTGCATCTCGGCCAGCGGATTGACCCCGCCGGCCAGCTCGATGATGCCGTTGGCCGCCGTGCCGGTGCCCGCCGCGCGAATCTTGCCGTCCTGCACGGAGATGACGAACAGCACCTTCTGCCTCTCGGCATCCGGGATGTCCTTGGTGGCGGCTTCCGCGGCTCGCATCTGCTGGTCCAGTTCGGTGGCCAGCGCCATCGCCTTGTCGTCGACGCCGAGCGCCTGGCCGACCGTCTGCACCTTGGTCAGCACGCCTTCGTGGCTGAAGTCGTCAGGCACCGTCACGTAAGGGACCGACCCCTTCGAGAGCACGTCCAGCGTTTCGGGCGGACCGCTCCCCTCGACCACGAGCAAGGCGGAGGGGTTCACGGCCAGCACGCCTTCTGGCGACAGCGTCCGCATGTAGCCGACATCGGGCAGCGCCGCCGCCTCCGGCGGATAGACGCCGGTGGTGTCCCGGGCGACGAGCTTCTCCTCTTCCCCCAGCGCATAGACGATCTCGAGCAGCGAGCCGCCGATCACCACCAGCCGCGACGGATCGGCGAAGGGCGTGACCTCCTCCTGCGCCAACGCCGGCAGGGCGAACCCCGCGACGGCGGCGAGCGCGAGGAGGGACGTACGGATTGGGCGCATGACTGTCCTCACGCAGCGTTGGAACGGTTGAGACGCGGCAGCGCTTCGACCAGCGAGCGCCAGCCGGCGCGTTCGTCCGTGCCTTCCTGCCGCTGCCCGAAGAACTGGATGATGAGCTTGTTGTCCGCCCCGAACGCTTCGAGCGAGGTCACGTGCCCGTCGGCGGTCGGTTTGCGTACAGCCCACACCTCGGTGATGTGGTCGAGCCGCAGGTGCATATGGAAGGTCTTGTCGAGGATGTTGATCCACGGCCCCATCGGCTCGACCTTCTCGATCGGCCCGGAATGAATCTGGATGCAGCCGCGATTGCCGATAAAGGCCATGATCGGCAGCTCGGTGCCCTTGGCGCCGTCGAGCAGCGCCCGCGTCGCGTCAAGCTCCAGCGGCCAGGCGAGGGCCTCGCCAATGGTCGTCACCGCCTGGTGGCGCGAGTAGTTGAGCCGCTTGAGCATCGGGAAGAACTGATGCGTGTCCGTCATCTTCTCCCACTGGGCGCGGAGTTCGGCTGGGGAGGCGACCGGCTTGTCGGCGCGCGTCTCGCTGTCGTCGATCTCGGTGATCGCCACCTCTTGCGACTGCTCGTTGGCCCGCAGCCGTTCGACCAGCGCGTGATAGGCTTCGACGTTTGACGCTTCGCGCAGATGCACCTTGTGCACCGCATCGCCGGCCTGGTCGAAGAACTGCAGGCTGCGCTTGATCGCGCCGTCCTTGTCGGTCTTTTCCACCGCAAAGGCCGAGGCCCACTTGCTGGGAAAGATTCGCAGGTCGATCTCGTCGCCGAGCACGATCGAGGCATGCGGGTTGAACTTGGCGTTCTCGAATGGCCCGATCTTTTCGTGCACAGCGCTCTCGTTGCGCGTCAGCGCCAACACTTCGCCGAGCGACGGCGCGCCATCGAGGAAGGTCTGCACATCCGGCCGCAGCCGGACGACGCCTTCGCCGACATAAGCGGCGACCAACTGTGCCTCCGAGATCTTCTGGATGCGCGCGAAATCGCGCTCCCGCATTTCCGAATGCTGCCCCCTCAGGCGGCGGATTTCGTCGGGTGCGATGGTACGGATTTCTCCCACTTGCGCGTCTCTCCTGGCACTTTGGTCAAGCGTTCCGGCACCAGCAGCGACGACCCTCCGCCGCTCCGGCCCCCGCCGAAACTTATTGTTGACACTGGGTATCAGGATTTATAAGCCAGTCAATAGTGGAGTCCAGGAGTCATGTTTATTCCGGCTCCGCCAATGTGCCAGCAAGCCTTTCGCCAGCCAGCATCTTTTGGGGGTCCGACGCTCGACCTTCTCGGAGCGTCTTGTTGTACTGGAGAACGAAATGGGGCTCGTGGCACGCTATGCCACCGCGCTGCTCGGCAGCGTGGCACTGGGGGTTTTGAGCGCGGGGGCAGCACACGCGCAGGCACAGAACCCGAATACCAAACACGTCACGCTGCTCGAGCGCCTGGTGATCGGCTCGGGCGCTCCAAAGGTGGCGATCGATACGCCTCAGGCGGTCACGGTTGTGGACCAGGCCGACATCGACGCCAAGCAGGCTGGCTCGACTGGTGAGATCTTCGACGACATTCCCGGCGTCACCATGGTCGGCTCCGAGCGCGTGCTCGGCGAGAACTTCAACATCCGTGGTATCGGTACGGCCGAGACTTCCGGCGACGAAGCGCGCATCATCATCACGGTCGATGGCGCCAAGAAGTTCTACGAGCAGTACCGCATGGGCTCGTTCTTCTCCGATCCCGAACTCTACAAGCAGGTCGAAGTGCTGCGCGGACCCGCCTCGTCGACGCTCTACGGTTCCGGCGCCATGGGCGGCGTGGTCAACTTCACCACCAAGGATGCGTCCGACTTCATCAAGGACGGGCAGACAGGCGCTGTTCGCGTCAAGGGCAGCTACAGCTCGAACGGCAACGGCGCGCTGGTCTCGGGCATCTTGGCCCACCGGATCAACGAGACCTTCGAAGTCCTGGCCACCGGCAATTTCCGGCGGTCCGACATCCAGCAGCTCGCCGGCGGCGGGCCGCTTCCGGGCTCCGACTTCACCGCCTGGTCCGGACTGGTCAAGGGAACCATGCACCTCGACGCCGAGCAGACCGTTCGCCTTTCCTATCAGAAGTGGAACAGCGATCAGGACAAGCAGGACTATGCCCAGACCGGCACCATTCCGTTGAACAATCCGCAGAACTTTGGCCAGATCGATCGCACTGTCGATGACCAGACCGTTGTCGCCAGCTACGAAAACCCTGCCGAGGATAATAAGATGCTCGACCTCAAGGTCCAGCTCTCTTACTCCGACACCAGCGTGCAGCAGCGCAACCCGACGGTGAACATCGGCAGCATTGGTGCCGCCGATTACGGTTACAAGACCGTGCAGCTCAACGTCCAGAATACGTCCGAACTCTCAGGCGACAACTGGGTCAACTACGTCACCTATGGCGTGCAGGCGAGCCACCAGACGCGCGTTGCCGCGCCTCTGGGCGGTGGCGTGATCACTACCCATCCGGAGGGCACCTCGACAAATCTCGGTGTCTTCGCCCAGACCGAGCACACCATTGATGACAAGCTGACCGTTATCGTGGGCGCCCGCGGGGACTATTCCTACCTCGCCCCCAGTCAGGCATTGGTGACCACCACGCCAAACGGTCAGTTCGCCTTCTCACCCAAGCTCGCGGCACTCTACAAGTTCAACGACAACTTCAACGTCTTCGGTTCCGCCGCGCACACCGAGCGCATGCCGACCCTGGACGAGATGTTCCAGTATTCCGGCACGCGAACGGCCAACCTCAACCTCAAGAAGGAAGCCTCGGACAATTTCGAACTCGGCTTCGGTCTGCAGGGCTTCGATTTGATCAGCGATGGTGACTCGGTTGGCTTCAAGGCCACCGCCTTCCACAACACCGTCACCGACGGCATCCGGTCCAACCCGATCACCGCCAACGCCCCCTATTTCGTGAACATTGCCGGCATGCGTCTCTGGGGCCTGGAACTCGAAGGTTCGTACGAGTCCGAGATGGCTTTCGCCCGTCTCGCCTACACTCTCACGCGCGGCGAATACACCCAGACGATGACCGCCACCAATCCGGCAAACACGATCCTTGCCGGTGCCCCAGTGGACTCGCTCCCGCAGGACAAGGTGGTGCTGACCGTCGGTGGCCGTTTGCCCGACCAGAACTTCGAATTCGGTACCAAGATCACTCTCGCCGCCGATCCCATCGTCGCTGTGGCCACTGTGCCGGCGACCGCCAAGCCCGGTGGCTGGGCCAGCGTCGACGTATTCACCAGTTGGAAGCCGCAGGAAGGCCCGCTGGCCGGAATAGAGGGGCAATTCTCGATCGAGAACATCTTCAACGCCGACTACCGCGAGAACCTTTCGATGGACCGGTCCCGCGGCCGCACCTTCAAGCTCACCCTCGCCAAGCAGTTCGACTGCTGACCTCCATCAAGGGTCGAAGCACGACAGGCGGTCTGCTCTCAGGGCAGGCCGCCTTTGTGTTTCCGGGCCTAGTTTATGACAGTGCGATGTGCTGCAACGTGACGAAACCGTCACCAAGGGGGCACGCCATGACCGACAAAGACCTGCAGAGCACGCTGCTGAGCCTGGCTTCCAGCAAGATGTCACCCAAGGAAATGCTGAAGGCCACGCGGAAAGCTCATCCCAAGGCCTCCAAGAAGGAAATCGTCCGCGCGGCCTTCGCCTCGCTGATCGCGGTCGCCGACTCCGACGCCGACAAGGCGCTGAAACTCCAGGATTTCGCGATCTCGGAGCGCGGTCCGGAATAGGGCAGGGCCCCAGGGCCCAGCGCCCTCGCCGGTCACACCCAGGGTTTGTCCTTTTCCAGCACAACGACGACGCTTTTCATTGCCGAGTATTCGTCGAACCCGTGCTTGCCCAGTTCGCGGCCGATGCCGGACTGCTTGTAGCCCGAAATGCCCATTTCCGGGGAGCCGGCAATGGCGCCGTTGATCCAGCAGCGGCCGGCGCGGACCTTGCGGATGGTCTGGATGGCCTTCGAAAGGTCGTTGCTCCAGACACTGGCGGACAGGCCATAGTTGGTGTCGTTGGCCAGTTGCACCGCCTCTTCGGGCGTGTCGAAGGTCAGCACCGACAACACCGGCCCGAAGATTTCGTCACGGTGGATGGACATGTCGGGGCGGACTTCGTTGAACACGGTGGGCGCGTAGTAGCTGCCGGCATTGCCCAGTCGCGAGCCGCCGAACACCACTTCGGCGCCGTCGCGCTGGCCCTCGCCGACATAGCGCTCGATCTTTTCGAGATGCGGCCGGTGGATCACCGAACCCATCTTCACTGTCTCGTCGAGCGGATCGCCGACGACGATCTTCTTGGCCTGGTTGGTGAGCCGCTCGATGATTTCGTCGCGGGCGCCGCGCTGCACGATGAGGCGCGAGCCGGCGATGCAGACCTGGCCGGAATTGCCGAAGGCGGCGCTGCCGACCTTATCGGCAGCCGCATCCATGCTGGCATCGGCAAACACGATCTGCGGGCCCTTGCCGCCCAGTTCCAGGCCGACCTTCTTGATGTTGCCTGCGGCCTTGGCGCCGACGATCTGGCCGACGCGGAACGAGCCGGTAAAGCTCATGAAATCGGTAGCCGGGTGCTCGGCAAAGGCCTGGCCGACCGGGTCGCCATAGCCGGTGACGACGTTGAAGACGCCGTCGGGCAGGCCGCAATCGCGCGCGATCTCAGCCATGCGCACGGTCGAGCCCGAAGTGAACTCGGAGGGCTTGATCACCACGGTGCAGCCGGCGCCCAGCGCCCAGGGCACACGTTCCGAGCCGATGATCATCGGGAAGTTCCACGGCGTCACGATGCCGACCACGCCCACCGGCTCGCGCAGCATCAGGCCGAGGAGATTTTGGCCCAGGCTATTGTGCGTGTCCCCTTCGAGGCCGCGGGCATGCCCGGCCGCGAAGATCCAGAGTTCCGAGCAATATGCCATCTCGCCGCGCGCGGCAGCGATCGGCTTGCCGATCTCGAGAGACTCGATCACCGCCAGCTCTTCACGATGCTCGTAGATGGCTTCGCCGATGCGGTGGAGGATGGTGGCTCGCTCGTGGCCGCTCATCCGCGGCCATGGGCCGTCGTCGAAGGCCTTGCGGGCGGCCATGATGCCGGCGACGGAATCCTCGAGCGAACCCTTGGGCACCGAGGAGACGACGATACCCTCATAGGCCGGGCTCTCGCGCTCGATGCGCTCGCCCGATTGGGCGTCGACGCTCTTGCCGCCGATCAGCATCTTGTACTCGCGCCGGATCAGGCGGTCGTCCTGCTTGCGCGGTTCGATGAACGGGCTGACGACGGTCATGAGGCTTCCTCCCTAATATTAGTTGTTGGTTGATGCCATGTTTGCCCCAGGGGCGCAAACCGCACTTGTATGATGAGTTGCCTGTCAGCCAGCCGGCGCGATGGTGGCGCCGGCAACCGGCGCGACACGGCACTCGACCTGGATGATGGCGGCCGTCGGATCGGCCAGTCGGCGCTGTAACAGCTCGATCGCCTGGCGACCCAGCGCCTCGCAATCCACCTCCATGGTGGCAAGGCGCGGCGTAACCATCGCAGCGGGCGGCAGGTTGTCGAAACCGACCACCGATGCATCGCCGGGCACGCTGAGACCTGCCTCCTCCATGGCGTGGATGAAGCGAATGGCGGCGTTGTCGTGCACGGCAAAGACAGCGGTCCACTTCGCTTTGCCGGCCTTCTTTGCGCGCACAGCGTCGATGAGTGCACTGTCTCCATCGCGGATATCGACGATTTCCCCCGTGGCGCCCGCCGTGCCGTCTAGAGCAGCCTCGAAACCACGCTGGCGCTGCAGCGTCGTCCAGCGGATCTGGTCGCGGAGGTGCAGGATATGCCGGTGCCCGGCATCGAGCAGCCGTTGCGTTGCGTTCTGCGCGCCATAGAAATTGTTGGGCGCCACGCAGTCGAAACGCATTTCCGGATCGAAACTGTTAACCAGCACCACCGGGTGGCCGGGTGGCAACAGCTCACTGATCTGCGCGCCCGGATCGAGCCCTACGAACAGCGTACCGCCTGTCGGCTCGTTCTCGGCATCGCGGCGCAGTTTCTCGGTGTCGAATACCGGCGGCACCAGTCGCACATCGACGCTGATGCCGGCCTCGCGCGCTGCTTCGCTAATGCCGTCGATGACCGCGCCATAGAACGACACCAGTCCGCCCGACATGACATTGCCGGTGACATAGGCACGAGCGGTAACCTGCGTTTCGATCACGCCACGGGCGCGGTAACCGAGGTCGAGGGCTAGCTGCTGGATCTGGCCGCGGAGTTCAGCGCTGACGCTGCGCGAGTTGGCCAGGGCGCGCGACACCGTACTGACCGACACGCCGGCGGCTCGGGCGACATCCTGTTGGTTAGCGCTGCGCTGCACTGGCTCACTCCACTAGATCGTCGTGACGTACATCAAATTGCAAGGCGTCGCAATTTGCAGATTGAAAGCGCAATTTGCGCATGTATGATAGCCGTGCGGTCAAGAATTAAGTCCTCCTGATCGTCTGTTCGGGCACGTCCCCCGGCGTGCCCGACACCTTCTTACCGCCCGCTGATGAAAGTTCATGGTCCACGTGACAACCAAAGTTAGTCACGAGTTCGGACTTTCGCTCGATTTGTGGCCTGCGCGTTGGCAGGATCGTCCGGCCAGAAGTGGCGCGGATAACGCCCACGGAGGTCCTTGGCGACGTCCTTCCAGCTCCCCGCCCAAAACCCCGGCAGGTCCCGCGTCGTCTGGATCGGGCGGTGAGCCGGCGACAAAAGAATAAGCAATAACGGGATCTTACCACCACCGACCGCTGGGTGGGTCTTGAGCCCGAACAGTTCCTGCACCCGGATTTCCAGCGCCGGACCGTTCTCTGCTTCATAGTCGATGGGCACATGCGATCCCGATGGCGCATCGAAGTGACTGGGAAAAAGCCGTTGTATTTCGGCGCGTTGGCTCCAGGTAAGCAGAGACTGCAGCGCCCCCTCGAGGTCGTCGGCAGTGACCTCGGAGAGGGCGGTACGCCCCAACGCCGCCAGCCATCCCGTACGCGCTAAACCCTCTTCGGAAAGGTCCGGCCACTCCCCGCCAAGCTGTTGATTCAAATAGGTACTTCTTGCTCGCAGCGCCTTCTGCTCCTTGCTCCAAGGCAGGGCGCCCACATACGGCACCATCCCCTCGGCAAAAATCCTCACCGCTGCCTCGATATCGGTAATCTTCGTCGGCGTATCCCCGAGCAGCAAAGCCCCGTAGCGCCTCACCTTTCTCGCCCGCACTGCCTTGGCGGAAAGGTCGAAAGTCAGCGTCTCTTCGCCCTCGATCCGGTCGGCAAACAGCTCTTCGATCGTCGCCCGATCGATCTCCGCTGCCGCGCGAATCCGCCCGTTTGCCGCTGATCCGGTAAGGTCCGAAACCACCAGGAACTGGGCCTTTGCCAGCGCATCGGTCTCCTCGACCGACGCTCCGCGGCCATTGGCTAGCCGGAACCGCCCGCGCGCCCCGGCCGCCTGCGCCACACGATCCGGATAGGCGCGGGCCAGATGGCGTCCTACATCCTCGGAGTGGGACAAGTCCTTGCCGCCGCTGAGCTTTGCCCACCGTTGCGCCAGATTCCGCGCCTCTTCGGCTCGGGGCCCTCGTTCGTTGCGGAAGCGGCTCAAGCGATGCCCGATGTCGGTTCCGTCGCCGCCCAAGCCACGCTCGGAGATTAGCACCGCAATCTCTGCCGCCGTCAGCGCATCGCCTTCCTCGGCGGCACGATGCACCATATGCCCCAGCCGCGGATGCAGCGGCAACCGGGCCAGCGCACGCCCTTCAGCGGTGATCCGCCCCTGCGCATCCAGCGCCTCCAGTGACGTCAACAGGCTGACCGCCTCGGTCCAGGCTGGCGCCGGCGGCGGATCGAGAAATTTCAATGCCTTGGGGTCCGCGACGCCCCAACTGGCAAGATCGAGGGCGAGGCCGGAAAGGTCCGCCCCGAGGATTTCCGGCGTTTCGAATGCAGCCAATGCCGCAGTCTGCCCTTCGCCCCAGAGCCGGTAGCAGATGCCGGGCTC
Source organism: Pseudomonadota bacterium (assembly GCA_023415605.1). GTDB lineage: Bacteria > Pseudomonadota > Alphaproteobacteria > Rhizobiales > Devosiaceae > Devosia_A. The sequence goes on along the minus strand of JAEZKB010000146.1, from coordinate 19,486 downwards.
GGTGCGGCCCGCACGGCCCCGGCGCTGGTCCGCGGATGCTCGCGACACACGGCGGGTTTCGAGCGTGGTAAGGCCCGTCGCTGGCTCATAGGCGGGCACGCGGGCGAAGCCGGAATCCACTACGATCCGAACGCCATCAATGGTCAGCGAGGTTTCAGCAATCGAAGTCGCCAGCACCACCTTGCGCTTGCCGGCAAGGGCAGGAGCTATGGCGCGATCCTGCTCTGTCGGGGTGAGTTGACCATAGAGTGGCGCAATCTCCACATCGGCCGGCACGCGGCCAATAAGTCGCTCCTCTGTCCTGCGGATTTCTGCCTGCCCAGGCAAGAAGACCAGCACCGAACCCGGGTCGGCGCGTAGCGCCTGCAGCACCACCGAGGCGACTTGATCCTCCAACTTGGTCAACGGATCACGGTCGATATGTCGGGTCTCGACCGGGAAGGCGCGACCGAGGCTTTCGATCACCGGCGCGTCGTCCAAAAGCTTCGCAACTCGCGCGCCGTCGATCGTGGCTGACATGACGAGCACCCGGAGGTCTTCGCGTAGGGTTGCCGCGTCGAGCGCCAGCGCCAGCCCGAGATCGCCATCCAGGCTACGTTCGTGGAATTCGTCGAAGATCACCGCCGCGACGCCGTTGAGCTCGGGATCGTCAAGCAGCATTCGGGTGAAGACTCCCTCGGTCACCACTTCGATGCGCGTCGCCTTGCTGACCTTGGCATCGAGCCGGACCCGGTAGCCGACTTTGGCGCCGACATCTTCTCCCAGCGACTGGGCCATGCGACGGGCGGCGGCGCGCGCGGCAAGACGGCGTGGTTCGAGCATGACAATTCTGCCGTCCCGGCGCCACGGCGCGTCGAGCAGCGCCAGCGGTACACGAGTGGTTTTGCCGGCCCCTGGCGGCGCCACCAGCACCGCGAACGGTGCAGCCGCGAGGGCGGCTAGAAGGCCGGGCAGGGCGTCATCAATGGGCAGCGGTGAGGCCAGTGTCATGCAATGGTCATGTGGCTTTGTTGCAACGCTGCAAAAGTCATCCAAAAGTCGTATTTTCGTTGCGGCTATCTATACTTGAACAGGTGGTCAAACCAGTTCATTGGTGACTTCTGCATTGAGCGCTGAAGGGCAGAACCCGGTTGAGGAGCCGGTTTCCTTATCCCTAGGCACTATTCTTACGATAGTTTGGACACTCCCGTGAACACCGATACGGTGGCCAGCGCAGACAAGCGCGGCAATCCCTTTTCCCACGTAGCGACCGTTGGCTGGGGTCGCGGTCTCGGTACCCTTTTACGCATAACGCGCCTCAATCTGCGCCATCCCTGGCAAGTGACGGTGTGCCTGATTTCGACGGTCATTGCCGCCGGCCTTATGCTCTGGATTCCCCGACTGCTCGGCCAGGCTGTCGACCAGGCCAAGGGCGTGATGACCGCCGGCGCGGCAGGAGAATCGGCGCTGTGGACCACAGCCATCGTGCTGCTCGTGGTGTCGATCGCACGCGGGCTCTTCACGCTCGTGCAGAACTACTACAGCGAATCCGTCGGCCATCACGCTGCCTATGAGCTGCGCCTCGCCGCCTACGAGAAGGTACAGCGGCTGAGCTATTCGTTCCACGACAGCGTGCATTCTGGCGACCTGATCATGCTGGGCATCCTCGATATCGACGGCGTGCGCATGTTCTTCGCTACCGGCCTCGTCCGTATGGTGCTGCTGACTGTGCTGATCGGCTTTGGCGCCTACATGCTGATCTCGACCGACGTGGTGCTCGGACTACTCAGTCTCTCCTTTGCCCCGTTCGTTGCCTGGCGCTCGTCGGTGTCGCAGCTGACGCTCCGCGCCACCTGGATGACGCTGCAGGAACGCCTCGGCAAGCTCTCACGCGTCATGGAGGAGAACCTTGGCGGCATCCGTGTCGTCCGCGCCTTCTCGGCGGGTTGGCACGAGCTCAACAAGTTCGACAAGGCGAGCAAGCACGCGCTGGAACTGGCGCATGAGCGCGTCGGCCTTCGCGTCAATTCAACCAGCCAGATGAATCTATCGTTCTTCATCTCGATGGGTTTGGTGCTGCTGGTAGGCGGCAACAAGGTGATCGCCGGCGAAATGACCGTCGGTACTCTGACGAGTTTCCTGACCTTCATGACGATCCTGCAGATGCCGGTGCGCCAGATGGGTCTCCTGGTCAATTCGTTCGCCCGCGCCTCGACCTGCGGCAAGCGGCTCTTCGACCTGCTCGACCTCGACCTGGCGATCAACGACAAACCGGGCGCTCAGCCGATCAAGGTGACCGAAGGCACGCTGCGCTTCGACAATGTGAGCTTTGCCTATCCGAGCGCTCCGGAGCGACCGGTATTGACCGGAGTCAGCTTCGAAGCCCGCAAGGGAGAGACCGTGGCGCTTGTCGGCCCGCCTGGTAGCGGCAAGTCGACTATCGCTCACCTGATCCCGCGCTTCTACGACGTGACCGGCGGCAAGATCAGCATCGACGGGCAGGACATCCGCGACGTGACGCTGAGTTCGCTGCGCAAGGCTGTGGGCGTGGTGCAGCAGGACAGCTTCCTCTTCACCACGACGATCGAAAACAACATCGCCTATGGCAATCCCTGGGTCCGCGAGACGCGCATCGAACGAGCGGCGGAATCGGCGCAGCTCCACAACTACGTAGCGGGTCTGCCGGCAGGCTACGGCACCATCGTGGGCGAGCGCGGCGTGTCGCTCTCCGGCGGTCAGCGCCAGCGTCTCTCTATCGCGCGCAGCTTGATTCTCAAGCCCGCGGTGATGGTTTTCGACGACTCGACCGCAGCCATCGACGCCGGCACCGAGCAGCGCATCCGCGCCGCCATGAAGCGGTTTGCGCAGGACCGCGTCACCATCATCATCTCGCATCGGCTGAGCTCGCTGATGCATGCCGACCAGATTCTCTTCATCGAAGGCGGCCGCATCGTCGAGCGCGGTACTCATGACGAGTTGCTCGCCAAGGGCGGTCGCTACCGCATGCTCTACGACCTGCAGGTCCGTCCGTCTGACGAAGCCGCGATGGGAGCTGCGTGATGAGCCAGGCAACCGAGATCGAAGACGACGTCGACTACAAATCGCGCCCTAAGGCCGTCGTCGGCTCGCACCGTGAGGAAGAAGAGGCCTTCGGCAAGGCCTATGATCCCAAGATCATCCGGCGCATCTGGGCTTTCGTGAAGCCGTACCGCAAGCAGATGCTGATCTCGGTGGTGGCAGTTATCGTCTTCACCCTGATCCAGCTCTCGCTTCCGCTGATCATCCGCTACGCCATTGACCATGGCATGCAACCGGGTTCGGATGGCTCGGTGCTGATGTGGACGGTCGGGCTGTTCGGCGTCGCCATCGCCATCAACTATGTCGCTGGCCATGTGCAGGAACTGGTGGTGGGCAAGGCCGCCGAGAACGTGCTGTTCGACATCCGCCGCGCCATGTTCGCTCAACTGCAGCGCGTGTCGCTGAGCTTCATGGACAAGACCGAGGTCGGCCGGCTGATGTCGCGCCTCACCGGCGACGTCAACTCGATGCAGGAATTTCTCGAAAATTCCGTCATGTCCGTGGGCGATATCCTCCTGCTCTTCGGCATCGTCGTCGCCCTGCTCTGGATGGATTTCCGCCTCGGCTTGCTGACTTTGATCACCATGCCGATGCTGTTCGTCTTCCGCCTCTTCTGGCTGCCGCCGGCCAAGCGCGCCTTCATGGCCGCGCACGAGACCAACTCGACCGCCAATGGCGCTTTGGCCGAGGGTATCAACGGCGTCCGCACGGTGCAGAACCTCGAGCGGCAGAAGCTTAACTTCGATCTGTACGAAGAAAAGGCGATGAAGAACCTCAAGAGCCATCTGACGGCTGCCAAGTACAGCCAGGTGATGGTTCCGGTGGTCGATACGCTGACCGGCATCTCGATGGCTACGGTGATCGTCGTCGGTGGCCAGATGGTGCTCAACGGCGGCCTCGACGTCGGCGTCATGGTGGCGTTCCTCTTCTACATCCAGCGCTTCTTCGACCCGATCCGCTCGCTGACCATGCAGTATTCGGTGATGCAGCGGGCCATGGCCTCTGGCCAGCGCCTGACCGAAGTGCTCGACGTGCCGGTGGAAGTCGCCGACAAGCCGAATGCCGTCGCCCTGAGCCCCGACATGGACGGCTCGGTACAGTTCAAGAACGTCACCTTCGGCTACCGTAAGGGCCTGCCGGTGCTCAAGAATGTGAGCTTCACCGTCAACCCCGGCGAGACGGTCGCACTGGTCGGGCCGACCGGTTCGGGCAAGACCAGCTCGATGGCGCTGGTGCACCGCTTCTATGACGTTTGGAACGGCCAGGTGCTGGTAGGCGGGCACGATGTGCGCGACCTGACCCAGCAATCGCTGGGCGAGCAGGTGGCCATGGTGCTGCAGGACAGCTTCCTGTTCTCCGGCACGGTCATTGAGAACATCCGCTACCACAAGACCGACGCCACCCGGGAGCAGGTGATCGAGGCGGCCAAGGCTGTGGGCGCCCACGACTTCATCATGCAGCTCGCCAAGGGCTACGACACCGAACTCGAGCAACGCGGCGGCAACCTGTCGCTGGGCCAGCGGCAATTGCTGAGCTTTGCCAGAGCCTTGGTGGCCGATGCCAAGATCCTGGTGCTGGACGAAGCCACCGCCAATATCGACAGCTACACCGAAATGCTGATCCAGAAGGCACTGGTGAAGGTGCTCGAGGGTCGCACCGGCCTCGTCATTGCGCACCGCCTCGCGACCATCCGGAATGCCGACCGCATCATCGTTTTGCAGTCGGGCGAGGTGGTGGAAAGCGGGTCGCATGACCAGCTGATGGCCAAGAAGGGTCTCTACGCCAAGCTCTACAATATGAACTACGCCTCCTTCGACGATATCCCGGACGAACTTGTCGAGCAGGTTACCGCGAGCCAGACCTAGCGGGGATAAGCTCCGTTAGGCTATTGAGCCGCCATGCGCATTTTCGTTGCCGGTATCGCTACCGAGGTGAACACCTTCTCGCCGATCTTCATCGGCACAGAAGATTTCGAGGCAAGTTTGCTGGCCCGACCGGGCCAACATCCTGAAACACCGACGCTTTGCACGGCACCGTTGACCGAGGCCCGAAAGCGGGCGGCGGTGGGGGAGTTCGAGCTCATCGAGGGAACCACTGCCTGGGCTGATCCGGGCGGGCTGGTGAGCCAGAAAACCTATGAGAATCTGAGGGATGAGATCCTCGACCAGCTGCGGGCCGCGCTGCCGGTCGATGGCGTGGCGCTGTGCTTGCACGGGGCGATGGTGGCGCAAGGCTATGACGATCCGGAAGGCGATTTGATCGCAAAAGTCCGTGCTGTGCTGTCACAAAGTTCATCACAAAGACGATGGATATCTGTCGGTATCGACCCACACAGTCACCTAACCGCGAAACGCGTCGAAGGTGCCGACGCGATCGTCGCCTTCAAGGAGTTTCCGCACACCGACTTCGTCGAGCGCGGACGCGAAGTGGTCGATCTGCTGATACGGTCGATCCGGGGTGAGGTCGAGCCGGTGATGTCGGTGTTCGCCTGCCGCATGATCGACGTGTTCCCGACCTCGCGCGAACCGATGCGCAGTTTCGTTGACCGCATGTTCGCCATCGAGCGCGACGATCCAAAGGTGCTGTCGGTATCGCTGGTGCATGGCTTCATGGCGGGCGACGTGCCGGAGATGGGCACCAAGGTGCTGGTGATCACCGACGGGGACGCGGCCTATGGCGCGGCGTTGGCCGAAAAGCTGGGGCGCGAGGTGATCGAAATGCGCGGCAAGGTGATGCCGCCGATGCTGACGCCCGAGGAGGCGATCGCCAAGGCGCGCACTTTGCCGGGGCCGGTGGTAATCGCCGATACTTGGGACAATCCGGGCGGCGGCGTCGCAGGCGACGCGACGGTACTGCTGCAGGCGCTGATCGACGCCAAAGTCGAGAACGCCGCGCTGGCGACGATCTGGGACCCCATCGCGGTGAAGTTGTGCTTCGTGGCCGGGGAGGGCGCCCGCGTGCCACTGCGCTTCGGCGCCAAGTCGGCGCCCGGCTGCGGAGACCCAATCGATGCGGAGGTGTTGGTCAAGCGGCTTGTCCGCGGCGCCGAGCAAACGTTTGGCGCCAGCAAGGTGCCGATGGGCGATGCCGTGCTGATCGAGGTGGGCGGCATCGAGGTCATCCTCAACTCGACTCGCAGCCAGGCTTTCGAGCGCACCGTCTTTTCTGCGCTCGGCGTGGTGCCGGAGGAAAAGGCGGTGCTGGTGGTCAAATCGACCAACCACTTCTATGCCGATTTCTCGAAGTTCGCGTCCGAGGTGCTCTACTGCGAAGCAGGTTCGCCCTACCCGAACCGGCCGGCCCGGACAGCCTACAAGAAGGCGCCGATCAATATCTGGCCGCGGGTGGAAGATCCCTGGGCCTAGCTGCGCCCCACGAACCCTACGCCAATCTCATCCCCAACCGCGAAAATACGGGCGCGGGCGACGGCGTATTCGTCGCCCTTTAGATGCTCGGTGAGCAGGGGGACGTCGCGGTCCAGCCGGTCGAGTTGGATGAGGTATTCGCGGTAGTCGAGGACGCCCTCGCCGATCTGGACTTCGTCGAGATGCAGAGCTGCCTGGTGGTGAAGCGTGATGTCCTTGGCGTGGCACGAGCAGACATACTGTCCAAGTTTCTCAAAGCACTCCCGGATCAAGGCGCCGTTGTTCCAGTAGACGCGCGGCGTCATGATCAGGTTCACCGGATCGAAATGCGCGCCGAACATCGGCCGGTCGACGGCGCGGATCAGCTCAACATAGCTGTCGACGCTGTCGGGCAGCGAATACTGCATCATTTCGAGCGCGAACTTGGCACGCTTCGGCTTTACCGTGTCGAGCAGATACCGGACGGTTTCGACGGCGGCGTCAAAGGCTTCCTGGCCCATATTGGCAGCGGCAGGGGCGTAGTCGGTGCCGGCGCTGTATGAGCCGATATAGCTGACGGCGCAATTGGCGCCGACGGCGTCAGCCACCGCCAGCTTGTCGGCGGCATAGTCGAGATTGGCCTTACGCACCACGTCGTCCGGCGTGACTAGGTTCCGCCAGATGCCGATCTCGGCCAGCATCACGTCCTCGGCGGCGAATGCCTGCTCGAACGCCACGAGTTGCGCGGTGTCACCGGCGTTGAGCGCCGCCGGTACATAGGCGGCGCCGTAGCCAAAGTCGCGATGCGCCCGTGCGAACGCCGCCGGGTCTTCGCCGCCGACGGGCAGGCCGTGTCCTCCGAGGCGGATCATCAGACGTGGTTTCGCCAGCTATACTGGGGATTATAGTCGAGGAGCCGCTTTGCCTTGTCGATCGACAGCAGCGTGCCATTGGGCGACAGCGAGCCCTTGATCGGCACGTTGGGGAAGACCTCGGCGACCAGCGAAGCATTGTCGCGGCGCATCACCGTGTCGGCATTGGCAATGATGAAGGCCTCGAACCCCTTGAACTCGGCTTCGATGCCGCGGCGCACGGCCTGTGCGCCGTCGCGGGCGTCTATGTAGCCCCAGAGGTTCCACTTGCGCTTGCGCGGATCGGAGTCGAAGGCCGGGAAAGCCTTGTAGTCCTCGACATCCATGACGTTGGAGAACCTGAGGCCCACCATCTTGAGCTCTGGGTCCCAGCGGCAATACTGGGCCGCCATGGTTTCATCGAGCAGCTTGCCGCGCGAATAGGCCGTCTCGGGACGCGGGAAGTATTCCTCGTCGACCGGGATGTAGGGCGGCGGATTCTCGAACGGTAGGCCGAGCACGGTCTCGCTCGAGGCAAAGACGATGTTCTTGATCCCGACCTGACGGGCAGCCTCGAAGATGTTGTAGGTCAGAGGCACATTGTTGGCGAAGGTCTTGGCATTGGCGAACAGGCCAGGAGCCGGAATGGCAGCCAGATGCACCACGGCATCGAACGGCCCCTTATGCTCGTCCACGCCATGCATGGCGCCGATCACCTGACCGAAGTCGGTGAGGTCGATGCGCACGCTCGGACAGATCGGCTCGCGCGGCAGTGTCTGATCGATGTTGAGCACCGAATGGCCGTTCTGCACCAGATCCTTGAGCACAGCCTTGCCCAGCTTGCCGCTGCCACCGGTCACCAAAACACGCGCCATGATCGTCCTCCTTCTTGTTGCTTAGCGAGAACCCTAGCGGCGCCGCGCGGGCCGGTAAATGGCTTGATCGTACTTTTGCGATGGAGCCCACAAACGCGGGCATTTTTGGCTGGTCGGCGAGGATCAAAGCACCAACGTATCGTTACGGCGATCGCTACAAGTGTCGGGACTTTGGAGCGAAACCGTGAGGCTTTTTCGCGGAGGATGCGGACGTGGGGCTCTGCGGGGGTTGCAACCGGCAAGCCGAGATCGACGCGACTATTCAAGCGAGGACCATTTGCTCCGGCGCACGCAACCTACTACTGCGCAACCCGACGAGGGGATCGGCAACCTGCGCGCGGGGAACGAACGCATCCTGGCCATGGGTGGATCGCTGCGCCGTCAGCAGCCATCGCCCGTCAAACTGATGCGCGAAGCGCTACACGAGCCGGAAGACGACCAAGCCCAGCTGCCGCCCGAACCCGCATCGCCACCACGTCCCACCTTTACCGCCGCACCGGCGCTGCCGCTGGCCGAGGAACACGAGGCAACCTTCGTCGTCAAACCCAGCCAGGGCCGAGCCGGACGGCGCGCCATGGACGATCTGCGCGAGCAGGCGCTGCGTAACGTCATCGCCAGTGCCTCGGGGCCACAGCCTGCCAAGGCGAACCAAAACATCCGCCGCCCGGGTAATCCCTTCCTCAGCCCGTCGCGCATCATCCTGCTCTCTGTCGCGCTACTCACGGGCGGCGTTGCCGCCTTTCTCGCCGCACAGCTTTCAACGACCGAAGCCGTTGTCGCGCCGGAGCCGGTGGTCGCACCGACGGTCGAGGTGCTGGTGGCCAAGAACGCTATCGGTATCGGTCAGCGCGTCACGGCCGATGTCATGGAATGGACGGCTTGGCCGGAGGCTTCTGTGCGATCCGAGTTCGTGACCTCCACCGCCGCGCCAGAGGCGATCAGCCAGATGGAAGGCTCCGTCGCCCGCGGCCCGATCGCTGCCGGCGAGCCGATCCTCGAAGCCAAGCTCGTTCATCCAAACGGCAGTTATCTCGCCGGCGTACTCGACCGGGGCATGCGCGGCGTCTCAGTGCCGATCAACGCGGCTGCAGCCTCAGGCGGCTTTGTCGCGCCGAACGACCGTGTCGACGTGATGGTGACCCGCACTCTGGAAGCCCGCCGGGTCACCGAAACTATTCTGCGCAACGTCCGTGTGCTGGCGCTCAACGGCCAACTCGGCACGGAGGGCATGGAAGGCCAAGGGTTTGCCGAAGGCACCTTTTCGGGCGACACCCTCGCCACTCTCGAACTCAATGGGCCTCAGGGCGAGTTGCTGGTCAACGCAGCGGCTACCGGCCAGATCACCCTCGTCCTGCGCTCGATCGCCGACGTCACCGATACGGTGCCGGTCGAGGAGCGCACCGCCAATCAACTTATCCGGGCTACGAGCCCGTTCTGGTCGAAATGAAAACCATGACCCGCATTCTCGCCTCGCGCTTGCTGACGCTTTGCTGCCTTCTGATGACGTTCGCCGCTGGCCCGGCGCTGGCGCAGACCATCCACTACGACCTCACCACCACTTCGGTGATGAAGATCAACCTTCCTGTATCGCAGGCTGTGACGGTGACCATCTCGAACTCGGTGGGGAAGATCGTCTCCGCCGACCCGGTGGTGGCGGAAGCGCAGCCGATCACCGACCGTTCGCTCTATCTGGTCGGCCGCGGCTTTGGCACCACGACGGTAAACCTCTACTCTGCCGAAGGCACACCGGTGGGCCTGCTGGCGGTCGAAGTGGGCGCCGACACGCGTGACATGGCCAAGTCCATCAAGGCAGCGTTGCCCAATTCCGATGTAAAGGTCGACACCGTCAACGGCCGCGTCCGCATCGGCGGTTCGGTGCCGGACGAACTCTCCATGGCCAAGGCGCTCGATATCGTCGGTCAATATGGCAGCCCGGCGGTGATCAACACCATGACCATTGCCGGCGGCCGACAGGTCAACCTCGAAGTGCGCATCCTCGAAGCGCAGCGCGATGCTGGCCGGCAGCTGGGGATTTCGTGGCGCGGCAGCGCAGGAGGCTTCCAGGCGGGTATCGGAGGTGCCGATCCGAGTGCGCCCTCCGCTCCGGCACAGAGCTTCTCGTCGTTCATCACGCAGGTGATATCGGGTGCGTCCGGCATCAATCTGTCGGCCATGATCAACGCGCTCGAAGCCAAACGGCTGGTGCGCACGCTGGCCGAGCCGAACCTCACGACGCTCTCGGGCATCAATGCGAGCTTCCTCGCCGGCGGGCAGATACCGATCCGGACCGTCGACCAGGACGGCAACATCGTCATCAACTACCGCGATTTCGGCGTGCGGCTGAAGTTCACGCCGGTGGTGCTGGAGGGCGACCGCATCCAGATTCACCTCTCCCCCGAGGTCAGCGACATCGGCGGCTTCACCACTGCCGGGGACCCGGTCTTCAATACCCGCAACCTCGATGCCACGGTGGAACTGCGCGACGGCCAGAGTTTCTCGGTGGCGGGGCTGCTGCAGAGCAACACCAACATGAAGCAGGACCAATTGCCCTGGCTAGGCGACGTGCCGATCCTGGGTTCGCTGTTCAAGTCATCGAGCTTCCAGAAGCACGATACCGAACTCGTGGTGATCGTCACCCCGCGCCTCGTGCAGCCCTCGACCCCTGGCCAGCAGGTGTTGACGCCATTCGACCAGACTCTGCCCGCCAACGACGTCGAGTTCTTTGCCCTCGGGCAGATGGAAGTCACGCCCAAAATGATTGACGCGTTCCAGTCGGGATCCGGTGTCGCCGGTCCTTATGGCTACATCATTGACCTGGGAGAAGGCGGTTGAGCATGCGCAAGGTGACCTTCGCCGGCCGATTGGCCGTAGTTCTCGGCCTCGCCGCGCTCACCGGCGGCTGCGCCTACGATTACGTGCAGCGCACTGACCGCGTCGCCTATAGCGCCGGCGATGCCGTACGGGCCAACATCGAGCGCGAGACCACCAATCCGTCGCACAAGCGTCAGTATGACACCACGGGTCTCGGCCGGAACGGCAATACTTCAAACGACAGTCCGGTGGTCGTCATCCCGCCGCTGGGGACGCCGAATACGCCGTAGAGCTGGCGACTGTCCACGCACGCGTTTGTCATCCCTGCGAAAAGCAGAGACCATCTCTCCTCCACCCGGGCGGACAAGAAGGTCCCTGCTTCGCAGGGATAACACCTAGTGGTGGGGCGGTAGGGCCATCGCCCTAAATCCGCGCGGTCGCCGCGGCCTGTTTCACCAACTGCATGTTGTTGGCGATGACGACGCTGTCGGGGGCGAGCTTCTGCGCCTCACGGAAGTTGCTCATGGCGTCCTTAAGGTTGCCGCGGAGCATGTGGGAGTAACCGAGATTATTGTAGTACTGCGCCGTGCCGCCCGAGAGGGCGTAAAGCGAGGCGTAGACGCGATCGGCGAGGTCGAAGCGGCGTAGCCGGTCGTAGGAGGCACCAAGGCCCACATAGCCCTCGGCATTGTTCGGCGCGAGCTCGACGACCCGCTTGTAGAATGTGGCCGAATGACCGAAATCGTTGTTGCGGAAGTGTCCGCGCGCCTGCACCAGCGCCCCTTCGGCCGTATAGGTGCCGATATTACTGACTTCCGCCACTGCCAGCCGGTTGTTGCCAAAGGTGCTGAGCCCGACCGCGCTGCACGCCGCGAGCGGCGCGAGCACGAGGCCGAGGGCGAAGAGCCGAAAGCCGAAGCTGCGGAAGCGATGCATGAAGACGAGCCCCTGAAGTTATTCGGCCAACCCTAGCAAAGCCGCAGCTTTGCCGTGGTAAATGGCCGGTAAGTTGAGGGGCTTGCGGCCGGTTTCTGCGGCCGGATGGCTAATTGCCGGCTTACCGGATGGGAACAGTTTTAGGCAGTCGGCGGGCTATTGCGTGCTGACGGCCTGTTCGGACGACCACGGGAAGTTCACGTACTGGTCGCGGATGTCGTAGCAGATGTTGCCGTACATCCTGAGATACGCGTCGCGACGCACCGGATCGGCGTAAACGGCGGCCGGATCGACGAGATCGGCCTCGTATTGCGCAAGGTTCTGCTGGGTAAGGAGGGTAGGGAGGATGTCCATCGCCTGCGGGATGGACTTGCCCTCCAGCCAGTCGGCGGCGTGCTGGCCCATGGCGTAGCCGAAAACCGGCGATGCGAGGCTGACGCTGGTCTTGTACGGCCCATCGCCCTTCTTGATCTCGGCAACGGCCTCGGGCTCGCCATCGATCCCACCGAGAAACTGCGCCGGGGTGTCGCGGCCAGCGGCGCGGAGGGACTCGAGTGCGCCAAGCACCACCGTATCGGCGCCCAGCACAACGTCGATGTCGGGATGGGCGAGGAGGATGATGTCCATCGTCAGCTTGCCGCCCTGCTTGTCGACGGAGACCGGCGAGATGTCGGCGACGATGTTGACGCCCGGGACGCTGCCGAGCACATCGCGCATGGCGGTGAAGCGCGGCGCCAGGAATTCGAGGCTGTCATGGGTCAGCAGCACCACGTTGGCAGTGCCGCCCAGCTGGTCGCGGATATAGGCCGCTGCGGCATCGGCCAATGTCTTGCCGGTAAGATATTGCGGCGCGTTGAGGAGCGATGTCGCGGGCGGCGGCACCACAGTGCCGACATAGGCGCCGGCCCAGATCATCCGCTGCAGAGATGGCGCGAGGCCTGGCGCATCCACTGGTGCAGCAACGACGGCGCCGGTTTGGTTGTCGAGAAGGGCATCGACCTGCTCGATCATCTTCTGCCCGTCATTTTCGGCGAGGGCGACGGAATAGGCGAGGCCGCGGTCCTTGGCAGCTTCGGCAAGGCCGTATGCTACGCCCTGCATGAACTCGCGTGAATTGTCCTGCGCGAAGACCAGCGTTCTCGTGAGGCCGGGGGGCGGCGTGCAGGCCGCAGCGGTGGCATCGAAGGGCGGGAAGACAGTGGGAGTAGTGAGGCCGGGCGGTCCGTCCTGCGCCATGACCGGCGTGGCTAATATGGACATGGCGACCAGCAGATGCCGCAATGGACGGTCGAACGTCACCCCGGATGCCCCCCGAACTCCGCTACAATCGCGGGCGTTGGAGCTAATATAGCTCAGCCGTAGCCGGGTGCATCATCAAATGTAGCGTCAGGCGGACTCCACCGGGAAGATCAGTCGGGCCAGTGTGCCCGGATTACGATGGAGGTAGGCGATCTCGCCGCCCATGCTGATGGCCATCGCCTTGACGATACGGGTGCCCAGCCCGGTGCCCTTAGCCGGGGAGAGATCGGTCCGGCCGATGCCGTCATCCTCGACGCAGAGCTGTGCTTTGTCGTCGCTCAGCTTTTCGAGACGCACCCGGACGGCGCCGGATCCGGCCGGATAGGCATACTTCACCGCGTTGGTGACCCATTCGGTGACGATAATGCCAAGGTTGATGGTGGAATCAGTCTTGAGCACCACCGGCGCCAGGTCGTGGTCGACAGTGACGCCCTCGGGCCCGCGCAGCGTGGTTTTGAACTGATCGAGCACGCCTGCCAGATACTCGTCGAGCGACACCGCCTTGGCGTCGCCTGAGGTATAGAGCCGCTTGTGAACCAGGGCGACCGCATGGATGCGCGCCTGCGTCTCGGCCAGAGCCTGCTTGGCTGCGCCATCGTCCACGGCATTGGCCTGCAGCCCGACCAGCGACGAGACCATGGTGAGGCTGTTGGCGACGCGATGGTTGACCTCCGAGAGCAGAACTTCCGCGCGATCCCGGGCGATACGCATCTCGTCATTGGCCTTGGCGAGATCGGCAGTGCGCCGCTGCACGCGATCTTCGAGGCCGGCATTGAGGCTGGTGAGCTCGTCGCGAGCCAGCCGCAACTCGCGGGTATATCGATAGATTGTGACCATCGCGACGCCAACCACGAGGACGATGACGGCGCCACCGGCCATAGCCACGATTCGGAGCCAAGTCGCGGTTTCACGCTGCTCGGTGACGGCGGCATTGAGCCGGTTGTCGGCGGCGAGGATCACGCCGGAAAAGAAGACGTTCGCCTCGTCCATCAGCAGCTTGCCGCGATTGGTACGGGCAATGGCGAGGGCCTCGGTGTCCTTGCGATCACGCTTCAAGCCGATGGTCTGGTCCATCTCGGCGATCTTCTCGTCGAGGACGGCCGAGAGGCGATCGAGAGCCGGCGAGAGATCAGGATAGCTGGTGAGGGCGTTGCGCAACGTCTCGAACTGGCGGCGCGCCTGCGCCTTGGCCGGCTCGTAGGGGGCCAGATATACTTGGTTTCCGGTGAAGAGATATCCACGCTGCGCCGCCTCGGCGATCTGCACGGCGCTGCGCAGCTCGACAGCGGCCCCTCGAGCGTCGCGGGCGGCGATCACCTCGTCGAAGTAAAACTGCGCGCGCTCGCCAAGCCAAATGTTCATGCCGACGATGACGAGCAGCACCACGAAGGCTGTGGCCAGCAGGGCAACCGTGGAGCGGACGAAAAAGCGGCTGGTGATCGGCATTTCAGGGCGCATCAATGGCACGGAATTGGGCCGTTTGCCATGTCCTCCAAACGACGGAAGAACGAAGGGTGGGCCGATCAGGGCATATGGGCGCTGCGGGGAGATCGCTCCTTTGCTTCCTCCAAGACGTGCTATAAGCCGTTGAAAACGCAAGAGTTCCTCGAATTCTTCTTGGTGAATGAAAAGTGAATGTGCGTCTCAGGCGCGGTTCAAAGCCTGCCCTCTAGAACCACGCCATCGAACGCGGTGTTCGAACACACACCAACCGGTGGCGATGCCTGAAGCGAGTTTCTCCTTCAGTCCAGCGCCACTCAGACATGGGTTTCAAAATGACCAAACTTTCTCTGGCCGCGCTGGCCGCTGCCGGCATCTTCGCCATCTACTCGGCCCCTTCGTTCGCAGCCATCAATATCGCCGGCGGCCCTGGTGGCGGCGGCGGTGGCACTCCGACCCCGGGCTGCCAGATCAACTGCGGCGGTGGCGGCGAAATCGACACGCCCGGCGATCCGTTTATCCCCGGCGATCCCGATGGTGATGACGGCGAGGATCCGAAGGACGACCCGAAGGACGATCCGACCGAGCCGGGCGACAACCCGAAGGACGATCCCCAGGATGACCCGACCGAGCCGGGCGATGACCCGAAGGACGATCCGAAGGATGATCCCAAGGACGAAGCCGGTAACGATCCGAACTATCCGGGCCTGACGAAGGGACAGGTTGCTGAACTCCAGCGCTGCCTCGCAAACCTCGACAACCTGCCGACGGTGACCGAGACCCAGGTGAACCAGTTCGGCCAGCCTTACAAGGTTTCGCTGACCCCGGTTTGCGACACCCAGTTCAAGAGCGCCGTGGAAGTCTCCAGCGCCCTCGTCGAAGGCGGCAACGTCAACGGCCTCGAGCGCGCCATCCGTCACAACGACGCGATGACCGCCAAGCTGGGCCAGACGCAGTACAAGGCCAAGGATGTCGTCGGCATCGACTTCGACGCCAAGGGGAACGCGATCCTGTTCGTGCACAAGAAGCGCGGCTAAGCACCTCGTGCAAAAGAACAATCAGGGCGGGAGCTGCGGCTCCCGCCTTTTTCTTTGCCGCGAAATGGCCCTGCCGATGAATGCTTTCTGAACGGCCATCTCAGGACCGGTTCAACGCAGCTCTCGTAAAAGTGGGACAACGAAATGAACTCCCCGAGGGGAAACGCCATGAACAAGCATCACGAAAAGCTGCTCGTCGCCGCCCTCGCCGGTCTTGTCATCGCCGGCGCTGCTGCCTTCGCCGTCTCCCCCGCGCTCGCCGCGGGCTACACCGTCGACGCCCCGGCCCAGGTGACCGGCGTGAAGAAATGGGACGTACTCAATATCCGCAAGTGGCCCGCCGCCTATTCGCAGAAGGTGGGTGCGCTCAAGCCCAAGGTTCACGTCTGGGTTGAGCGCTGCATCATCAACGACGACGGCGGCGCCGACTGGTGCCTCGTCGAGCGTGGCGAGCAGCGCGGCTGGGTGAACAGCAAGTTCCTCAAGCTCACCTACGACAACGACATCTGATTTCGACTGGCCTCCTCGACTACGCCTCCCATGCACCGACTACCCATGCACTGACTTTCTGACTGACCTCCGAAACGTTGACTTTTCCGGCCCGGTGTTGTCCCAGATGTGGACCACCGGGCCGATTTTTCATGTCAGACGCCAATCCCATTCTCGCCGAGCAGACGCGCGGCAATTTCGTCGAAAACCGGCACCGCGGCGCCTTCGTGGTTGCGGACGCGGAGGGGCGGATCATTGCCTCGGCCGGTGACATCGCGCGGCCGGTATTTCCACGCTCGGCAATCAAGTCGATGCAGGCGCTGGCGATGCTCACCTCGGGCTCGCTAGGCAAGTTCGAGATCACCGACGAGGAACTGGCGCTGGCCTGCGCCAGCCATACTGGCGAGGATTTTCATGTCGCCGGGGTCACGCATTTTCTCGACCATATCGGGCTTTCGGCCGCGAACCTCGAATGCGGGGCGCACCAGCCGACCAACGCCAAGGCGCGCGCCGCGCTTCGCGACGCTGGGCTCGAGCCAACCCCGTTGCACAACAACTGCTCCGGCAAGCACTCGGGCATGCTGAGCGTTGCCAAGGCGTTGGGCGTGCCGACCAAGGACTATGTCACTCTTGACCACCCGGTTCAGAAGGCGGTGCGCGCAGCCGTAGAGACCGTCGTCGGCGAGACCTTGTCCACCGACCGTTGCGGTATCGACGGCTGCTCGATCCCCACCTGGGCCGCGCCGCTTTCCGCCTTCGCCCGCGGCTTCGCCAAGATGGCGACGGGGCAGGGACTTCCATCCGACGTGGGCGCCGCTGCCAACCGGATCTTCGACGCCGCGACCGGACATCCGCATCTGGTGTCCGGCACCGGCACGCTCGACACGCTGGTAATGGAGGCATTTGGCGGCCGCGTTATGCAGAAGGGCGGCGCCGAGGGCGTGCAATGCGGGGCCATCCGCAACAGGGGCTGGGGCTACGCCATCAAATGCGACGACGGTCGGATGGAAGCCAGCCACGTTATGGTAGCGACGCTACTCAAGCGTTTCGCGGATCCGGACGCCGAGCAACTGGCCGTGCTGGACCGGTTTGCGGTGCAGCCGATCAAAAACGTCCGCGGCATAGTGGTCGGCGAAATCCGCGCGACCGGGGAGATGATGGGTTAAGGACCGCCCTAGTGCCCCGCGCCGCTACTCAGCATCGCGTTGATCGTGCTGCCAGACGCCGCCTTGGAAAAGGCGTTGAAATTGCCGGCTGAAATGTCGGTCATGGCTTCGGCGATGGCGGCGTGGGTAAGACGGGCGATCATCGAGCCGGTGGAAATGCGACGCACGCCCATCGAAGCGAGCGCGGGGACGCCGAGTTTAGCGATGGCGCCTGTGGCGAGCGCGTTGACCGGTTTGGTGACAACGGAGAGGACGCGCTTGAGCTCTTCGGGGCCCGGCGGAACCGGGATGTAAAGCAAGTCGGCTCCGGCGTTCTCGAAGGCTACGACGCGACGGATGGCTTCGTCGAGATCGTAGACGCCGTTCATGACGCCATCGGCGCGGGCGCACAGGACAAAGGGGCGGCCGAGCGAACGGGCAGCGTCGCTGGCGGCACGGATACGAGCGACGGCGATGTCGAAGGCATAGGCCGGGTTGCCATCGACCATCTGCGTGTCCTCGATCGAGCATCCTGAAAGGCCGACTTCGGCAGCCAGACGGATCGTCTCGGCGACATCATCAGGCGCGTCGGCAAAGCCGTTCTCGAAATCGCCGGAGACGGGCAGTGGGGTAGCGCGAACGATATCCTCGGCGTGGCGCAGTGCTTCGTCGCGGCTGACGCGGCCCATATCGGGGCGGCCGAGAGTGAAGGCATAGGCGGCAGAACTGGTGGCCAGCGCTTGTGCCCCGGCAGCCGCCATCATCCGAGCCGAACCCATGTCCCATGGGTTGGGAATGACGAAACAGCCGGACTGATGCAGGGCATGGAAGGCGACGTGGCGGTCGGCGAGCATGGACGATTCCCTCTGGCAGCGATCAGGAGACCTGATTACCGCTGACCAGCACCTGCGGATAGTTGGCAAAGTTCTTCGCAAGATCCGGCTCGGTCACTTCGTCCCAGCGCATCCCGACGATACCGGACGATGCACCCGTCACCTGGTTGTTGGTGATGGAAACCGGACCAGCGGGCGGTTCGTCGACCACGGAAACGGCGATGCCGGTCGCGACCGCCGAGATGGTGTTGCCGGTCACGACGACGTTGCGCCGGAACGGACCGAAGCCGGCGCCAATGCCGATGCCGGCAACGTTGACGACGGTGTTGGCTGAGACCACGGTTTCGGCTTCCGCATAGATGCCAGCGCCGCGTGTATCCGGATTGACGGCCGAGGTGGCCGTGATGTTGCGCACGATGTTTCCGGTGCAAACCGCGACCTGGCCGCCGGAATCAAGGTTGGTGATCGAGATGCCCTGTGCCGCCGTGTCGATGATGTTGTTGGCGATCACGGAGCCGGAAAAGCCGAACTCGGAGAAGATCGCGACCTCACCACTGTTGATGCAGAGATTGCCGGTGACCTGGCAGTCGCGGGCGGCATTGAGCCGGACGGCGGTAAAGGCGCAATCGGCAATGTGGTTGTCGGCGATGATGACTTCGGCAGAGCGGTAGACATTGATGCCATTGCCGTTCTGACCGTTGCCGCCGCCGGTCCAGTCGATACGCGCGATACGGTTGCCGGTGACGATTGACCCGTCGCGCCGGGTGTCGCTCGACCAGATCAAGATGCCGTCATTGCCGCAGTCGGTGACGCTGTTGGCTGAAATGGTGAGACCCCGGCTATCGAGCGAGAAGATCGCGGCAAGGGCGTGGCCGCTGAAATGGCTGCCGGTGATGGTGGCTCCGGCGTCGCGGAGGGACAGGCCATTGCTGCGACTGCCGGAGAAGCTGCAGTTTTCGATCGTGATGCGCTCGCTGGCATCGATTTCGAGAAGTCCGCTGTCGTCCGCCGTGGGACCACCGGTGCCGTTGGCAAAGCCGACGCCGCGGAGAGTGACGTCGAAGCCACCGGAAATGCGCGCAACGGCAGTTGAGCCCGAGGCCGCCAGGATTGTGGAGCCGGGGACGCCTTCAAGCAACAGGCCGCTCGGAAGCTGCAGGTTGCTGACCAGATATGTCCCGGCGGGAAGGAGCAGCGGCTGGCCGGCGCTGGCGGCCCGTGACAGAGCATCCTGAAGGGCAGCGCTCTGGTCGCCGCCGCCGTTGGGAACGACGCCCAGGGCAGCCGCATCGAGCGACTGGGCTCGGGCCGGAAGCGCGGGGGCGGCCCCCGCGCCCCAGAACAGGGCACCCCGGGTGGGTTTGATGGG
>JAEZKB010000187.1 GCA_023415605.1 Pseudomonadota bacterium | reverse complement strand
GGGAGGTATCGCGGCATAACAAACGCCGCTCCGACTCAACCTCGGAGCGCTTTCTAACTTGGAACCTGTCTAAACCACATCGGCGCAGCCGTTGCAATTCCAGCGCTTCCCACATTCGTGCGTCATAACGCGCTTTTCGTCATGCGCCCGGCACACGCCTCACCTCCGCCGCTTTTGTCTTTGTTCTATGCGCCCGACGCCGGGCCGCGATTGACAAGGCCTGCCGGGTGCCCAAAACAAGGGCCGGTGCCCGGAAATGCTGCGATTCGAGATGAAGTGGATCGGTTCTTGAAGTCAGGGTTGTTGCGGTTTGCCGCCATGCTGGGGCTGGTTGCAGCCGTTTCGCCAATTGCCGGAAGCGCGAGCCTCGCGCAAGGCGTGGTCAAGGCGCAGTATGGCGACTGGCAGATGAGCTGCGACACGCCGCCCGGCGCCAGCTTCGAGCAATGCGCCATCATCCAGAACGTCACCGCCGAGGATCAGCCCAATGTTGGCCTCTCGGTGATCGTGCTCAAGACGGCCGACCGTCAGGCGCGGCTCCTCCGCGTCCTCGCTCCGCTCGGCGTGCTGCTGCCCAACGGGCTGGGCCTCAATATCGATGGCACCGATATCGGCCGCGTCGCCTTCGTCCGCTGCCTGCCAAATGGCTGCGTCGCCGAAGTCGTGCTCGACGACGAACTGATCAACAAGCTCTCCACCGGCAAGACCGCCATCTTCGTGGTGTTCAAGACGCCCGAAGAAGGCATCGGCATTCCGGTGTCGTTGACCGGCTTCTCCGACGGCTTCGGGCAGCTGCCGTAATCTGGAGAGCTGATTCCGAGAAACAAAAAAGCCGGGTCCGAAGACCCGGCAGTTTGTCAGGAAACAGAGCTGTCGGAGACAGCCCGGAGATCGGCACAATCAGGGATTGAGCCAATTACGAGCAGCGGTGGCGCGGCGCTGTGCAAGCGTCTGGCCGGCGCGCTGGGAATGCATGGCATCGAAGAGGTCCTGCCGATTGATGCCGATGTCATCAAGCAGCGCGGAGTCGAACTCGAGGAGATCCTCAAGCGCGCGGCGCTGCGCACGGGCGGCCCGGACTTTGGCCACCCAGCCAAGGAACGCGGTAACCGGGGAAGTCGGCGCAGCGGCCATGGCCGGCCGCTCGCTCGAAAGCAAGAAAGCCATGGGAGTCTCCAGATTGTAAGGTTGCCGGCGAAGGGGGATCGCCGGTCGGCGGTTCGCAAATCATCGTCGATCAGCGATGATCTGAAGATGCGCTCTTGCCAGTCATAAATCCAACAAATAGATTTCATCCCGATCATCAAAATCGGTGATGGAGCCAGCGCCGTGACCACGCCCCTCGATCTTGACCAGTTGCAGAGTTTTTGCGCCATCGCCGACTGCGGCAGTTTTACCGAAGCGGCGCGTCGGGTGAACAAGACGCAGTCCGCTGTGTCGATGCAGATCAAGCGGCTCGAAGAGCGACTGGGTAAGAGCCTCCTCACCCGCGACGGCCGCACCGTCGCGCTCACCAATCACGGCGAAGCCCTCTATGCACGGGCGCGCAAGATGCTGCGCACGAATGCCGAGATCATGGACCTCTTCTCGGACGGCGACCTGTCGGGTTCGATCAGGTTCGGCGTGCCGGACGACTACGCCGTCCGCCTGCTGCCGGTGATCCTCTCGAGCTTTCAGCGCACCCACCCCAAGATCGTGGTCGACGTACGCACGCAGCCCTCCGAAGAGCTGATCGAGGGCATGAAGACCGGTAAGTACGACCTCATCGTCTTCACGCAGGGCACCAGCCAGGAATATGGCGAACTATTCCGCACCGAGCGGATGTTCTGGGTCGCCTCGCATGGCGGTCAGGCACTCAACACCGATCCACTGCCGATCGCCGGCGGCCTGCATTGCTGCTGGAAGGACAATGCGATCGAGGTGCTCAACCGCATCGGCCGCGATTATCGCGTTGCCTACACCTCGTCGAATGCGATCGCGGTGGCCAGCGCCGTGCTCACCGACCTCGCGGTCGGCTTCCTGCCCGAAAGCGCGCTGCAGCCGGGCATGCGGGTGATATCAGAGGACAAGGACCTGCCGCGCCTGCGCGACGCGCAGATAGCCATCATGCGCGCCAGCCACGCCTATGGCGGTATTTATGATGCGCTGGCGAGCCATATCGTTGCCAACATGGGCAACCTCGAGGGCCGCGACGCCCTGCCCATGGCGGCGGAGTAATCCTGCCGCCCTAAAGCTCCGCTTCGTCGAAGATCCGCGTCAGGTCGCCCTTCCACGCCCCGTTGTAGCGGTAGAGCCAACGCTCTGCCGGGGTCTTGCCCAGGCTCAGCGTCTCTTCAAGCGGGGCAAGATAGATTGTCTCGTCCCTGCCGTTGTCCACTTCGGCCCGGCGAGCCAGGCCGGCCTTAGCAAGGGCAACGACGTCGGTCGCGATATCGTGGACCGAGCGGTTGCCACAGCGTGTGGCCAGGGCGGTACGTGGCACCTCATCGCGGAGGCGCTGCATCTCCGCAGTGGTCCAGTCCTTGACGATTTGCCAGGCGCCGTCGAGCGCCGCCTCGTCATAGAGGAGACCGACCCATAGGGCGGGAAGCGCATTGACGTGGGCCTCATCGCCCATGTCGGCGCCGCGCATTTCGAGGAACTGCTTCAGGCGGACTTCCGGGAACAGGGTGGAGAGGTGATCTTCCCAGTCTTTGATGGTGGGCTTTTCGCCCGGAAGTTGCGGCAGTCGTCCGTCGAGGAAGGCGCGGAAGCTTTCGCCGGAAGTGTTGATGTAGCGCTTGTTGCGGATAACGAAATACATCGGCACATCAAGGGCGTGGTCGGCGTAGCGCTCGAAACCGAAGCCCTCGTCGAAGGCAAAGGGCAGCATGCCGGTGCGGGCATTGTCGGTGTTCAGCCATATATGTGAACGGAAGCTGAGGTAACCTGAAGGCTTTCCGTCGACAAATGGCGAGTTGGCAAAGAGCGCGGTGACGATCGGTTGCAGTGCCAACGAGACGCGCAGCTTCTTGACCATGTCTGCTTCGTCGGAAAAGTCGAGATTGGCCTGCACGGTAGCCGACCGGTACATCATCGACGTCCCAAGCGTGCCGACCTTGTCCATATAGGGCGTCATGATGCCGTAGCGGGATTTGGGCATCGCTGGAATATCCTTGACGCTCCACAGCGGGGTGACGCCAAGGCCTAGGAAGTGGATGTTGAGATCAGCGCCGACGGCGCGGCAATCCTGGAGGTGCGCCTTCAGTTCGGCGGCAGCGCCATGGATGGTTTCCTGGGGGGCACCGGAGAGTTCGAACTGGCCACCTGGCTCGAGCGAGATACCGCCGACGGCGCCCAGGTTCCTTAGCCCGATCGGGTTCTCCTTGTCGAAGAACGGATGCCAGCCGGTGCGGCCCTCGACGCCCTTGAGCAGAGCATAGACGCCGTCCTCGCCCAGATAGGGTACCGGGCGGAGTGGATTCTTCCTGTAGACGTGCTTTTCGTGCTCAGTGCCGACGCGCCATTCGGAGCGGGGTTTCGCCCCGCGCGCCATAGCCTCGATGAGGTCCGCGCGCGATTCAATCGGGGGCGAGAATTCGTCGCCGGCCATGTACTATTCCTTCGAGGTAGGCTGACCGGATGCCGGTCCGGGCGGACAATAGCCAGCCGCCGGTCGAAAGCAACTGGCTTTATCGCCAATCGCCGATGGTTGCTTGCACCAGGGCCAGCGCGGCCACCGCAGCGGTATCGGCGCGGAGAATACGCGGCCCGAGGCTGACCGGAATCACAAATGGTTGGGCAAGCAGCAATTGCCGCTCCTCGTCGGAGAATCCACCCTCGGGCCCGATCAGGAGACCAACCGGCAGGCCCTCGAGCCACGACAGCGACTGGGTCGGTGAGGCCGTTGGCGCGGCTTCGTCGCAGAAGACCAAGCGGCGGAGACCGTGCACCTGCCGCCAGTCGCGCAGCAGGTCAGGAAGACTGATCTCCTCGGCGAGGTGCGGCACAGTCAGCACTTCACACTGTTCGGCCGCCTCGATGATGTTGGCATTGAGTTTGTCGGCCTTCAGCTTCGAAATCTGCGTATAGCGGGTGATCACCGGCTGGATGGTCCCGGCCCCCATCTCGGTGGCTTTCTGCACCAGATAGTCGAGGCGGCCGGTCTTGAGTGGCGCAAAGCCGAACCAGAGATCGGACGACCCGGTCTGATGGGCGGTCTGCACCACGAGTTCAAGCGTCACACCCTTGCGATGCGGATCAGTGATTTTGGCCAGCCATGCCCCGTCGCGGCCATTGAAAATGATCACGGAATCGCCTGCCTTCATCCGCAGAACCGACAGCAGATAGCTGGTCTGGTCGTGCTCGAGAGTGAGGCTCTCGCCCGGTCGCAGATCGTTCGCGACGAAGAGGCGCGAGAAAGACTTATAGGTGCGGGGCATCTTGCCTCGAATGGCGGCGACAGGGATAAGACTGCATTACGGCATAGGACAGCTCGCATGCAAAGCCCCGAACCCGGCACCGGCGTGGTCGCCGATGCGCAGAGCGGCAACTGGGTCGATCGTTTCGCTCCCGACTGGCTCAAGCCTTATGCCCGGCTGGCGCGCTGGGATCGGCCGATCGGGTTCTGGTTGCTGTTCTGGCCTTGTGCATTCGCGCTCGGGCTTGCCGCCATCGCGGTGCCGCGCGCCGGGTTCGACATCAAGGCGCTGATCCTGTTCTTCATCGGCGCGGTGGCGATGCGCGGCGCAGGCTGCACCTTCAACGACATTGTCGATACCGATATCGACAAGCAGGTGGAGCGGACGCGCTCGCGGCCGATCCCCTCCGGTCAGGTCACGGAGAAGCAAGCGTGGCTCTTCCTCGTCGCCCAGTCGCTACTCGGCGCGCTGATCCTCGTGCAGTTCAACTGGCTGACGATCGCTCTGGGCGTAGCGTCGCTGGTGCTGGTGGCGATCTATCCGTTCATGAAGCGGATCACCTGGTGGCCGCAGCTATTTCTTGGACTCGCCTTCTCATGGGGGGCACTCGTCGGCTGGACCTCGCAGACCGGAAGCCTGGGCCTCGCCCCGCTGCTGCTCTATGCCGGCTGCATCCTGTGGACCATCGGGTACGACACGATATACGCGCTCCAGGACATCGAGGACGATGCGCTTATCGGGGTGAAGTCGACCGCGCGGCTGTTCGGTGAGCGGTCGCGACCGATCGTCGGCGCCTTCTACGCGGCGACCGTCGCGCTCTGGCTGGCCGCGGGATGGGCGGCAGGGGCGAGCTTCGTCTTCGTGCTGCTGCTGATCGTGCCAGCTGCTCTACTCGCCTGGCAGGTGCTGACGCTCAAGCACCGCAACAGCGCCGACGCCCTGGTCAAGTTCAAGTCCAACCACTGGGTGGGGCTGGCGCTGACCTTGGCGCTGCTGGGCGAGGCACTGCGGCAGTGGCTTGCAATGTCGCCCTGACATTCCCATGATAGGAAGGTCTAGACGAGGACCTGACCATGCAGATCGGCGCCGCTGCCCGAGCTTCGGGCGTTTCCACCAAGATGATCCGCCACTATGAGGCCATCGGGCTGATTCCGACGGCTGACCGGCGCGACAGCAACTACCGCGACTATTCCCGCCATGACGTGCACCGGCTCGGCTTCATTCGCCGGGCGCGCGACCTCGGCTTTTCAATGGACGAGATCCGCGACCTTTTGAGACTTTGGAGTGATCAGGAGCGGTCAAGCGCTGACGTCAAGGCGCTGACGCTGGGGCATGTCGCCGAACTCGAAAAGCGGATCGGACTGCTGCAGGAAATGCGGGATACGCTGACGCATCTCGCAGACGCCTGCGACGGGGATCACCGTCCTCACTGCCCGATCATCAAGAGCCTCGAAACCGGCCAAGACCTGCCCGAGGTCAAGGACCGGCCACGCGTGCACGAGAACCTCGCGCACCAGCACTAGTAGCGATCGGGACGCGAGGCGATAAACCGCTGCAGCTCATCGCTTTCGGGGATGTAGAGGCGGCGGCTCTCGTTCCAGCGATAGGTAACGTCGGCGGCCTCGGCTTCACCAGCCGGTAGCGGATCTGGACAGGAGACGGTGAGATCGGTCTCGACGGTATCCTTGAGGGTGACTTTGACCGGCCAGAAGCTGGCATCTTCGGCGACCGTCTCGAAGCCGATGCTCTGAACCTGCAGCCAACCGCAGCCACTGGCCTCCGACACTGTCCAGCGATCGATCGGCTTGAAGCGGCCGTTGTCGAGGAAGATGGCGGTGTAGAGGCTCGCCCGATAGGCGGAATTGCCGTAGGTGCCATAGACGACGATGGCGTCGCCGTGCGGGGCGACCGGGAACACGTCCCCCAAGCCGTTTCGGGGACCCATGCCGACATCGACTGCGTCGACTAGGCGCAGCCGCTCATCGAAAAAAGCGAGATAGGCGGTGACTTCCAGGCGCTCGTCGGATTGGCCGAGTTCGAAGTAGAGCAATGTGCCGTCGTCGGAGTTGCCACGGAAGGATATGGCCTGGATTTCGCCGAGCTCGATGGTGGCAGGCGGGCGCCCGCCCTCCTCTTCCATGATGTGACGAAGCGGAATGACCGTCTCGGCAGAGCCGATATCGTCCTTCAGCGTCAGATCAGGCACGAGGATGCGGACGAGATCGGCCCAGACTTTGTCGTGACCCGGGATCGCGTCGGTCAACTTGACGACCACGGCATGGGCGGGAGCGACGGCAAGCAGAAACAACGTGAGAGCGGCAATAGCAGTACGGGTGAACATATGGGCTCCGGTCGAATGCCGGGGCGTCTAGCAAAGCCAATCTGAACGCCAGATGTGCGAAACCGATCCGGGGGGAACGGATCGGTTTCGCGAGACAGCGCTTGGAGGTCGCTATGCTGCACGATCGGGGGAAATCATGCAGAGGGCCCGGACCGGCGTGTGTGCATCGTCGTCTCGGGCACCATTACAACGGGCGGTCCCAACAAAGGTTGCAGGAAAAAATAACCTCAAAAGCAACAAAGCCGGTTCCCGAAGGAACCGGCTTGGAGTCAGCCTTTGGAGGGCAGGAGGAGCCGTTTAGGGGCGCCGGAGCTTGCATGCCTCCGGTTGGCTTGCGCCCGAAACTCAGTTGCTCGTGTCGCCGGGCTTGCGGCGGTTCAGAAACCGCGGCCGGCGGCCCGCTTCAGCGGCGAGCTTACGGCGGGACGACTGGACGCCCAGTTGCACCCCGTCGACCTGTTGCGAATAGGGAAGGAGATTGCCGTCGCCGGCCTTGATGAAGAGCGGCAGGCGGAGCTTCTTGCCCCAGTTCTGCCACTCGGCGACGACGTTGGCGTTGCCGATTTCTTCGAACACGCGATAATTCAGTTCGGGATCGCCGTGGACCAGCTCGATGGCGCTCGACAGAACGCCCTCCTCGGTAATGCTGGTGGACACGGCGACGCCGATGAATTCGTCGACCGGGACTTTCACCTTGATCGCGACGCCGCTCTTTTCGAGCGTCTTGCGCACGGTAACTGTCTTGACCGGGTCCTTGGGACCGTTGTCGTTGGCTGCCCCATAGGGGCGGGCCGCCAGGGGTGCGGCGGCAGCTTGTGCTGCGCTCCTTGCCCCGAACAGCATGATGACGGACGATCCCTCGATCCCCACACCACGAACCATTTTCTGCCTCACTGTTAACCCCGAGAGCTTTTGTTTTTTGGTGCTCCATTATCACCCCAAATCTACGCGACCCCCTTTCCGTGGCGCTTAAGAAACGGGGTTAAGTTTAGGTTGTTTTGAAAAGGGTTAGCAGTGAGTCACCCAGTGTAAGGGGCAGTTAAGCACGAAGGATTTGTTCACCCTGACGCTGCCAAGACTCAGCGCCTTGCGCTAGGCTCGAGACGATGCAGGGGGACCCGCCGATGGGATGGGATCTGTTGGTCGTCGTGGGGTGCGTAGTGGTGATAGGGGTTGCCGTGTTCGGCGAGACGCGTCGGCGCCAAAACCGGCGGAACAGCGACGGCGTAAGCGGTGCTGGCGAAGGCAGCTACAGCCGAGACCGCGACGGAGATGGCGACAGCGCCGACGGCGGCGATAGCGGTGGCGGCGACGGCGGCGGAGGCGACTAGTAAACGTCCGCCTGGTATCGGGCTTCGGCCTTGAGCGACTGCAGCCAGGCTTTGGCCTCGCCCTCAGACTTACCGCCATGCTCCTGTGCGACATAGACGATAGCAGCCTCGACGTCCTTGGCCATCCGTTTGGCATCGCCGCAGACGTAGAAATGCGCGCCCTCCTGCAGCCAGGCATAGAGGTCGGCGCCCTGCTCCTTCATCCGGTCCTGCACGTAGGTCTTCTTGCCGGCGTCGCGCGACCACGCGAGCGAGAGCTTGGTGAGTATGCCGCGGTGGCGCAGCATCTCCCATTCGTCAGCGTAGAAGAAGTCGCAGGCCTCGCGCTGGTGGCCGAAGAAAAGCCAGGCCGGCCCCTTGGCTTGAGTCGCCATGCGTTCGTGCAAAAAGGCACGGAACGGCGCAACGCCCGTGCCAGGGCCGACCATGATGATCGGGGTGTCGCCGCTCCTGGGTAGAGCAAAGCCGTGGGCGCGCTGAACGTAGACCAGGATGTCCCCAGATTGTTCCAGACGGCCGCCAAGCCAAGTGGATGCGACGCCGAGGCGTTCGCGGCCGCCGAGTTCGTAACGCACGGTATCGACAGTAAGGCTCACCCGGCCCGGATTGGTCTTGGGTGAAGACGAAATCGAATAGAGCCGCGGCTGCAGCGGTTCCAGGACTTCGATCAGTGCTTCGGGGTCGGGGCGGATACCCGGGAACTTCTCCAGTGCCCCGAGGACGTCGAGGGTCGCGGCATCGCCGTCAGGGTCCTCGCCGCGGGCAAGGGCCTGCGCCTTCTTCCTGCGCTCGCCGCCGGTGAGATAGGAGATGAACTGGAAGAGCGCGTCGGGCGCGGCGCCCAGCGACATACGCTCGATCAGCACGTCGCGGAAGGCTTCGCCGGCGATGGGAAAATCGGGGGGAACGTCGATGGCGGCAATGACGGCATCGGCCAGTGCCGGATCGTTGCGGGGAAAGATGCCGAGGCTGTCGCCGACTGTGTAATCGAGGCCGGAGGCGGAGAGGTCGATCTCGATGTGGCAAGTCAGTTTTTCGGAGCCCTCGCCATTGAGGCGCCTGCGGCTGAGGAAGCGGGCGGGGACGGGGTTGTCACGGGAGTATCCGCGGGGCGCATCCGGCTCCTTGGGGATGGCGGTGGATTTCGGCGTCTCCGGGTCGAGCACGCCGCCGCCCATTTCTTCGACCAGCGATTTCAGCATCCGCGCCGTGGCCTTGCCGCCGGGGGCGCAGAGGTTGAGGCGGGGCTCGGCCTGTTCGAAGATGGCTTTCGAATAGTCGGTGCAGTTGTAGCCGCACTGGCCGCAATCCTGCTGCGCCATGGCGGCCATCAGTTTCCAGCGGACGGGACGCTCCTGCGCCAGCGCCATGCGCTCTTCGATGGGCATGGCGGGGTCTTTCCAGGGAGTGGACTCGTCCTCCTTGGGGATGCCGGGGGTCGTTGCTGCAGAAGGCGTCCAGAGCTGCTGGCCAAGGGCGTCGAAGAAGAATCGGTTGAGCCAGGCGCGCTGCGGTTCGGAGAACGGCGCGTCGGCGGGAATGATCTGCGGAACGACGTGGATGCTCATGCGGCTACCGTCGAAACGAGGGACTTCAGGGCTTCGATCTCGAGGCGATTGGCGAAGTCGAAGAACGTCTCGGTTGGGGCGCGGTGCGCGAGGTAGGCCTTGAGCAAGCGCTCGACCGTGGCAGGGCAATCGGCGCTCGGAATGTCTCGGAAGAGTTCGCGGCCGATCTTCGCGTCGCCGCCCGAACCGCCGCCGACGAAGAGGTGGAAGCCTTCGACCGGGTCGGCCTCCTCGCCCTGGTCGATCTTGCAGGCGATCAGGCCAATGTCGCCGATATAATGTTGGGCGCAGGAATGGTGGCAGCCGGTCAGGTGAATGTTGACGGGCGTGTCGATCTCCAACTGCCTCTCGACTTGGGCGACGATGGCCTCGCCGGTGCCCTTGGTGTCGGCGGCGGCAAATTTGCATCCCTTGTTGCCGGTACAGGAGACGAGGCCGGCGCGGATCGGCGTCGCCTCGGTGGCGAGGCCGAGGGCGGAGACGGCGGCAACGACGTCAACCACGTCTGCATCAGGAACGCCGGAGATGAGGAGGTTCTGCCAGACGGTCAGCCGGATGTCGCCGTCACCGAGAGTGCGGGCGATTTCGGCGAGGCCGCGCATCTGTGCCGCGGTCATCCTGCCGCTCGGAAGCACGACACCGACCCAGTTGAGGTCCGGCTGCTTCTGGGGATGCACGCCGATATGGGCAAGCCGATCGATGGCCCGGCGCGGCTTGACGCAGTCCTCCGGGACCCTCACGAAGGGCTTGCCCAGCCGCTGTTCGACAGCCAGCAGGAATTTTTCGAAACCCCAGGCGTCGAGGACGTATTTGAGGCGGGCCTTGTTGCGGTCGGTGCGATCGCCATGGTCGATGAAGACGCGGATGATGGCGTCGGCGACGGCAGTCGCCTCCTCCGGCCTCACATAGACGCCGGTGGGCCGGGCGAAATCCATGTGGCCAGTGATGCCTCCCAGGACGAGGCGGAACCAGATGCCGGGCTCCACCCCTGCCCCATCGACGATCTCGGCGGCTTGGAAACCGATGTCGTTGGTATCCTCCAGCGCTGCGATGGCGCCGCCACCATCGAAGGCGACATTGAACTTGCGCGGCAGGCCGAAGAGCGTGCGGCTGTTGAGGATGTGATGGTGCCAATGACGGGCATAGGGGCGCGTGTCGAGCAGTTCCTGCGGATCGATGCCGGCGGTGGGTGATCCGGTTACATTGCGGATGTTATCCGCGCCGGAGCCACGGGCGGTCAGGCCGAGATCCTGTATGGCCTCGAGCAGGCTCGGGCCCTTTTCGGCGGCGATCTCGCGGATCTGCAGGTTGGCGCGGGTGGTGACGTGCGAATAGCCGCCCCCGTGCGTGATGGCGATCATGGCTAGGCCGGCCAACTGCCAATGGTTGAGGATGCCGTTGGGCATGCGCAGACGGCACATGAAGGCGTTCTGGTTGGGCGCAACGTAGAAGAGGCCGTGGAAGCGCCAGCGAAAGTCGTCCTGCGGCTTGGGGAAGGTCCCGCTCTCGGCTTGAGATTTCAGTCGCTGATAGGCATCAAGCGGATGCTCGTCGCGCTTGAGCTTTTCCGGCTCGGCCAGCTTTTTCCCCTCGGCCTCCGTGCGGGCCATGGCAAGAAGATGCGGCGCGTCGGGACCGGTGGGTTCGGCAGCAGCGGGGCCAACCGTAACCGCGCGCGCCGCGCTCATGCCGGCGACCAGGCCTTCAAGATAGCGGCGCTGTTCAGGCGAAAAGTCGAAAGGCGTGGCGTCGGTCATCGGGTCCCTCAAATGCGAAAAGCCGCCACCGGTCTCGACGGCCGGGGGAGGAGGATCCGGACGTCATACCGATGGCGGCTTTGCCTAGTGGAGCGCCCAGCTTTGGGCGCGCGCTGCGACCGAGGTCGCTTACCCGAATTGATGCAGGGATCGTGCCAGATGGGGCGTCGGGCCAATCTGTCTTTCAAATCAACGGGCTGGAGCTAGAGGCGCCCGACGCCAAGTAGGTGAGAGAGCGCTTCTCGCCCTCCCGCTTGGCACCATGCTCAAATTTTGCTCAGAGTCGTGGAATGCCCACTAACGTATCAGCGTGATGCCGGCGTCGACCAACATTCGATCAACATCGATGGTCTTACGGGTGGCAATAGAGGCATTGGCGGCGATGCCGGTGAGGATCGACCAGGCGCCTTCCTTGTGGCTCGATGCGCGGTTGTACTTGTCGGGGGCCATGCCCTCTGAGTTGAAGAGATAGCCCAGCATCACGGGGTCGGCGCCACCGTGGTCACCCGAGCCTTGCCACACCTCGAGCTTTTCCGGACGCTTGCCGGCAAGGTGCAGCATGGTGGTCATGTTGTCCTCATGCGCCTTGTCGCGCTGGCCGCCAAAAACACCATGCACTTCGATATGCTTGTGGATCAGCTCGCCCTTGGTGCCGTGGAAGCGGATTTCGAGACCTTCCCAGGGCGAGTAAGCGCAGAGCGAGTAGTTGAGCATCACGTCATTGGCGTATCGCACCTGCACCTGCATGGTGTCTTCGATGGTGATGTCGCTGGCGAACACGCACTTGTCGCGCAGGTATCCGTCGGCATCCTCGGCTTCCAGATAAAGCTCACGCAGAGCCGGATCGTTCTCAAGATCGAGGCGGTAATCGCACTTGTCGAAAACCGGGCAGCCGTGGCAGCGCTCGCCGTGGTTTTCGAGGCCGAGTTCGCGCGCCATTTCAGGCGTATAGAACTGGCGCTTGCCGGTGGCGCTGACGGTCTTCGGCGTCGATGCGACCCACCAGTTCATGAGGTCGAAATGGTGGGTGGATTTGTGCACCAGCAGCCCACCGGACTTGTCCTTGTAGCGGTGCCAACGGCGGAAATAGTCGGCGCCATGGACGCGGTCGAGAAACCAGGTGAAATCGACCGCGGTGATGTCGCCGATGGCGCCCGACATCAGCAGATCCTTGAGCTGCGTGCGCGCCGGCGTGTAGCGATAGTTGAAGGTCACTGTGACTTTGCGGCCGCTCGCCGCTTGCGCGTCGAGGATCTCTTTGAGCTTGCCGAGATCCACCGTCATCGGCTTTTCGGTCATCACGTCGCGGCCCTCCTTGAGGGCACGGACGATGTACTCATGGTGGAGATAGTCGGGCGTAGTGACGATGACCGTGTCAGGCTGCTGCTCATTCAGCATGCGGTCAAAATCCGCAGCATCGTAGGTGGCAATGCCGTTGCCGGGCTGATCGGGGATCTTGCTGGCCGAGAGCGCCAGGCGCTTCTCGTTGACGTCGCAAAGTGCAACCAGGTCGTTGCCGTTGGCATGGGTCTGGGTGATGGCCGTGCGGAACATGGCATGGCGCGCCCCCGCGCCCACGATGGCGTATTTCAATTCTAGTCGGGTCCTTGTCCGATTGGATTGGCCGCGGTCCTCCCGCCGGTTGCGACCACTAATTCACCGTCTGGTTACTTCGTCAAGCGCGGGGTGGGCGTCGATACGCGACCAGCCACACGGTGTCGTTGGCGCCTAGGCTCGCGTCTCTCGGGCGGATCCGGACGCCCATCTCATATGCAAGCGGAGAGAAGAACAAACATCGGACGGATTCTACGCACTTATCCAAACAAGTTATATTCAAACTTGAGATAGATCAAAGAACACGGGAAATGCGAAATTCGGGACGGTGCACCTATGATTTAGAGATTACTTAGCGTCTGCCGTCTAGACTCGGCCATCGAGCAACACGAAGTTCCGCGAGCCGCAAGCCAGAATGGCGCCCAGACGTTCAATCAAGCCCGGTGACCATAGGTCACTCGATTCACTCGAGGCATTGATTGCCGCGCATGAAGGGCTGCGCCGCTTCGTCGAGCGAATGGCGACCGACCAAACGCACTGGAACGAAGAGCGCGTCTGGCTCCGCGCCATGATCGACCAGGTGCCCGACTATCTCTTCGTTAAGGACATCAACTGTCGCTTCGTTGTCGCCAACCGGGCCGTAGCGGCGGACCTTGGGCACGACGATTCGAACGACCTGCTCGGCAAGACCGATCTCGATGTGCATCCGCGCGAGCGAGCGGAAGAGTTTATCGCCAATGACCGTACGGTCATGCGGACCGGCAAGGCAATCCTTGACCACGAGGAATACGTGGTGCTGGCCGATGGCAGCCGCCGTTGGCTCTCGACCAGCAAGCTGCCCTTGCGTGACGTCGATGGCAACGTCATCGGCCTAGTCGGCATCGCCCGTGACATCACCGACCGTAAACTGGCCGAGGATCGCATTCACCACCTCGCCTATCACGACCCGCTGACTGGACTCCCCAACCGCGCCCGGTTCGAGGTCGAACTTCAGGCCGCCGTCGACGCCGCGACCGAGCACGCACAGGCTATCCTGATCCTCATCGATCTCGACCGCTTCAAGCACGTGAACGACACGCTGGGACACGTGGCCGGCGACGAACTGATACGACAGGTAGCGCGACGCCTGGTGGCGCTGGTGGGAAACCACGGCGTCGTGGCGCGGCTCGGCGGCGATGAATTCGCCGTTTTGCTCAAGCAGGTGACCAATCCGCATATGGCTGAAGGCATCAGCAATGCGGTCCTCTCCGAACTAGGCCGGCAGTTCGACCTCTTGGGTGATCCGGCCTTCATCGGGGCGAGCCTCGGGATCAGCGCAGGCCGGCGTGGCGCGACTGCGGACCAGGTGTTCCGCGAAGCCGATATCGCGCTCTACGAGGCAAAGTCGCAGGGGCGCGGCCGCTGGCAGCTGTTCGCGCCGGTGATGGCGCAGGCTTTGGCAGAGCGGCGGGTCGTCGAGCACGACCTGCGCGATGCGCTGACCAGTGGCGATCAACTGCAGCTCGAGTATCAACCGATCTTCACCGCCAGCGGTGCGATGGCCGGAGCCGAGGCGCTGGTGCGCTGGAACCACCCAGAGCGCGGGCGGCTTTCACCGGACCTCTTCATCAACATTGCCGAGGAACGCGGCCTCATCGACCAGCTTGGCGAATGGGTGTTCGAAGACGCCTGCCGCATGCTGCTCGACACCAACATCCCTTGGGTAGCGGTCAATGTCTCGCCCGTGCAGCTCCGCCGCCGCCGCTTCTACGACCGGGCGCTAGCGACTATTGCCGATATGAAGATCGACCCCAGCCGGATCCAGATCGAGATCACCGAAGGCGTGCTGCTCGACGCCACCGAGAGCACCGAAGCAGGTCTCAAGCGGCTGCGCTCGGCCGGCATCCGGCTGGCACTCGATGATTTCGGCACCGGCTATTCCTCGCTAAGCTATCTCCGCCGCTACAATGTCGACAAGCTCAAGGTCGACAAATCCTTCGTGGCGCAGCTCGGCACCTCCAGCGACGCCGCAGCGATTGTCGAAACCATAGTGGGTCTCGCGCGCGCTCTGGGCATGCAGGTGACCGCCGAAGGCGTCGAAACCGAACTGCAGCGCGACTATCTCGTGTCCTGCGGCTGTCACGAATTGCAGGGCTACCTGCTGTCGCGCCCGCTGCCCCTGCGCCAGTTGCAGCATTTCCATGCCGACCGGAGCGGAGAAACCCGGCGGAATCTCGTGCGTTAGGCCTTCATCAACTCGATGGAGGACCCACCATGAGCGACAACAAAACGATGCAGGATGGTCGCGACCGCGCCAAGGTGAACTCGCAGGAGCAGTATGAAGTCGCCTATTTCGCGCAGAAGCATGGCCTCTCGGCTGGCGAGGCGCGAAAGATCATCGAAGAGGCCGGCCCCAGCCGCGAAGCGGCGGATGCAGCGGCCAGCCGCAGCAAGCCGAACTAGGGCCGGAACGACACTTGTCGTGAACTTCCGGGGAGCCTAGAAGGGCGCCAGTATTAGCCGGAAGTCGAATGCCCCAGCCCATGCCCAATACAGCGGAAGAGGACCTGCAGCTCCTGCGGTCGACCGCGGTGACAGCCGGCATTATCGCAGCGGGCTACTTCCGTCGCGATCTCAAACACTGGACCAAGGACCATAACTCGCCGGTGAGCGAGGCCGACATCGTGCTCGACAAGTTCCTGCACTCGGCCCTGACCACCGCACGTCCTGACTACGGCTGGCTCAGCGAAGAGACTGCGGACAATTCCGAGCGGCTCAGCAAATCCCGCGTTTTCGTCGTCGATCCCATCGACGGCACGCGCGGCTTCATCCGCGGCGAGGACAGCTGGACGGTGTCGCTGGCCGTCGTTGAGAACGGCGTCGCCATCGCCGGCGTCGTCTACGCCCCTGCCCGCGATGAGATGTACGATGCCTGCAGTGGCGGTGGTGCCCGGCTCAATGGCGCACCGCTGCAGCGAATGACACCCCCTGACCGCACAGCGCCGTTGATCCCCGCCCCTGGTGCGGTTCATCAAGAGCTACAGGCCGAGGGGTTGGACTACAAACGCGGCCCCTATTTCCCCTCTCTCGCCTATCAGCTCGTGCAGGTCGCGACCGGCCGGCTCGATGCCGCCGTGGCGCGGCGTGGCTCGAACGACTGGGACCTGGCGGGTGCGGCCTGCATTTTGTCCGAATGCGGACTGCTGTTCGAGGACGTCTGCATAGGAGCTCTGCGCTTCAATGCTCCGGAAACCCGGCACGGCGCGCTTGCCGCGCTGGGCGATGCTTCGCTAAGAACGCCGTTACACGCGGCACTGATCCGGGTCTATGGATGCCCGGCAGAAACCCTGCAGATGGAAAGACA
>JAEZKB010000083.1 GCA_023415605.1 Pseudomonadota bacterium | reverse complement strand
GTGCATAGAGCGAGTTCACAAGACAGTCGCCGAAGGCATAGGCATAGACATAGAACGGCGAATGGATGAAGTGCGGAATGTAGCTCCAGAACGCCTCGTAGCCGTCATTGAGCTTGATCGCCGGCCCCAGTGATTCCCGGCTGACCTCGAGCCAGATCTCATTGAGTTGTTCGGCGGTGAGTTCGCCTTCCTTGCGGGCGGTGTGTACCTTCCGCTCGAACGTATAAAAGGCGATCTGCCTCACCACTGTATTCAGCATGTCCTCCACCTTGCTCGACAGCATGGCGAAGCGCTGCTTCTTGTCGGTGGTCTTCTCCAGCATCGAGCGGAATGTCAGCATTTCGCCGAACACCGAGGCCGTCTCCGCCAGCGTCAGCGGTGTCGGCGCCATCAGCGCGCCCTGCGGACCGGCCAGCACCTGATGCACGCCGTGCCCCAGCTCATGCGCCAGCGTCATCACGTCGCGCGCTTTACCCAGGTAGTTGAGCATCAGGTAGGGATGGGCAGACGGCACCGTGGGGTGCGCAAACGCGCCCGGAGACTTGCCATCCTTCACCGGCGCATCGATCCAGCCCTTGGCAAAGAACGGCTCGGCGACTTCCGCCAGCTTGGGCGAGAAGCGCGCGTAGGCTTCCATCACCGTCGTCTTGGCCGTCTCCCAATCGAAGAAGCGCTCATCGCTCGACGGCAGAGGCGCGTTGCGGTCCCAGGCATTGAGCTGCTCCTTGCCGAACCACTTGGCCTTCATCTTGTAGTAGCGGTGGCTGAGGCGCGGATAGGCCTCCCGCACCGCCTTCTCCAGTGCGTCGACCACCTCCGGCTCCACCGAGTTCTCGAGGTGGCGGCTGTCCGCGATGTCCTTGAAGCCGTGCCAGCGGTCGGAAATTTCCTTGTCCTTGGCCAGCACATTGGTGATGTGGGTGAAAAGCCGGCTATTGGCCGAGAGGGTCTTGCTCAACCCACCGAAGGCCGCCTCGCGCTTCGTCTCGTCGCGATCCGAGAGGAGGTTCAGGGTCGCTTCGAGCCCCAATTCCTCGCCGTCGACGTCGAACTTGAGGCTGGCCATGGTCTCGTCGAAGAGCCGGTTCCAGGCGGCCGCGCCGGTAACCGACTTTTCGTGGAACAGCTCTTCGATCTTCTCGTCGAGCTGGTACGGTTTCGCCTTCCGGACCTCGTCGAACCACGGCTTGTAGTGCGCGAGAGCCGGATCCGCCGCAAAAGCGTCGTTCATTATGCGTTCATCGATGCGGTTAAGTTCGAGCGAAAAGAAGATGAGACCCGTCGACAAGTCGGTCAGCGCCTGGCTGGTATCGCCCAGGAACTTGACCTTGTCGGGCTCCTGTGTGTTCCGCACATACTGCAGGAAGGCGTAGCTGCCGATCTTGCCGGTGACGTCGTTCAGCGCCTCCAACCGCTTGATGGCCTTAAGCAATCCGCCATTCTTCGCCAGGCCTTCGAGCTTGCCCTTGTAGTCCGCCTCGAATGCCTTGGCCTCCCTTCGGGCCGCCTCGAGGTCCGCCTTGAGCTCCGCCGAGTCATTGCTTGGATAGAGATCGCTCAGATCCCAAACCGGCAGCGTTCCCAACTGGTTATGCCCCTTTTGCGTGGTGGCGGCGGACTGACTCATGGTGCATCTCTTGGTTCGTTTCGGGCGGCGCGACCATACCCACCGCCTCTCCGGGTGCCAAGGCTTGCGCCGGATAGCTCAGCCTTAATCGCCTCTTAACCCCCTCTGCCCATGCTGCTTCAAAACGGCACAGCGCGATTCGGGAACGCAGCCCGGGCGCGCAATGACAACAGCTTGGGGAATAATGACGCGCGTCCTTATCGTCGACGATGACCCGGTGCAGCTCCGCCTGACCGCCGAGGTGGCGAACCGGGCCGGATTCGTACCCATGACCGCGACCGGCGGCCGGCAGGCCCTCGACCTGCTGCGTGCCGACCCCGGCATCGGCGCCGTGGTGCTCGACCTGGTGATGCCCGATGTCGATGGCATGGCTGTCCTCGAGACGATGGCGCGCGAGAACCTGACCACTCCGGTTGTCGTGCAGACCGCCAATTCCTCTTTGGAAACCGTGGTGACGGCGATGCGCCACGGCGCCGCGGACTTCTTCGTCAAGCCCGTCGCGCCCGAGCGCCTGATCATTTCGCTGCGCAACGCGCTCAAGCTCGAAGAACTCGAAACCCTCGTCCGCTCCGACCGCAACCGCCGCGCCGGGACGCTGGGCATGTCGGACATCATCACCCGCGCGCCCGCCATGGACCGGGTGACCGCGCTCTGCGTCAAAGCCGCAAGAACCCCGATACCAGTACTCATCGAGGGCGAGACCGGCGTCGGCAAAGAGCTGATCGCCCGGGTCATCCAGGGGACGTCCGACCGTGCCGGCAAGCCGTTCGTCACGGTCAATTGTGGCGCAATCCCTGCCAACCTCGTCGAATCCACCCTGTTCGGACACAAGAAAGGTGCCTTCACCGGCGCCGTCTCCGACCACGCCGGCAAGTTCGCCGAAGCACATGGCGGCACCATCTTCCTCGATGAAGTCGGCGAGCTGCCGCTCGATACACAGGTAAAGCTCCTGCGGGTGATCCAGGAAGGCGAGATCGAGCCGATTGGCTCGAGCCGTGTCGAACGGGTCAACGTCCGGATCATTTCAGCCACCAACCGGCGGTTGCTGAACCTCGCCAAGGACGGCGCTTTCCGCGAAGATCTCTACTACCGGCTCAATGTCTTCCCGATCTACGTGCCGCCGCTGCGCGAGCGGACCGAAGACATTCCGGTGCTGGTCAACCACTTCATCGCGCGCCTCTCGGCCGAGGCCGGCAAGCGCGTGGTGGGGATTTCCCAACCGGCGCTGGAGATGCTCAAGGCCTACAACTGGCCGGGCAACATCCGTCAGCTCGAGAACGCCGTCTACCGCGCCGTCGTGCTTTGCGACGGCGCCTATCTCGAAATCGCCGACTTCCCGCAGATTGTCGCGCAGACGGCTGGCCGCGCCGATGCCCTGCGCATGACCGAGAGCCTTCCAACCCCTTCAGCACCCGTTCATATCGACCAGGCTACGGCTCGTATCCGTGAAGCGGAAAAAGGGGAGGCAGTTCCAGACCGGTTCCTCGATGCCAAGGGCGAAGTGACGGCGCTCGCCGATCTTGAGCGCGACCTCATCGCCTTTGCCTTGCGCCACTATGGCAACCGCATGTCGCGGGTGGCCCGTGCGCTGGGGATTGGGCGATCGACGCTCTATCGCAAACTCCGGGAATATGGTCTCGACGACGGCATCGAGAGTGAGGCGGCCTGACGCAGTTTCCGTTGCAGCCTGGCCACAGACCGCTCTCACAAAATCGTGTGGAATTGTCAGTGTTAAGGTTCGTGGGATAAGCAAGACCATACTTTGGGTCGAGCTGCGCTAGGGTCCTCCCACCGTCGCGCAACCCCACATATTTGGGCCCTCGGGGCACGGAGACTTTATGCGTAGGTTGATGGCATCCCTGCTTGCCGGCGTGGTCCTTTTTGGCGCCTCGGGCCCGGTCCTCTCCCAGGAAGTCGTGAAGGTCGCCGGGATCGACGCGACCCGCGTCATCATCGCGCCGCCGCAGACGGAACTCGCCCGCATCATCAAGTCCGGCCTCTCGACCGCCTACCGCGACGCCGCCAAGGATACCCGCGCCTATGCCCAGGCGCAGAAACTCTACTTTTTCTACGG
Source organism: Pseudomonadota bacterium (assembly GCA_023415605.1). GTDB lineage: Bacteria > Pseudomonadota > Alphaproteobacteria > Rhizobiales > Devosiaceae > Devosia_A. The sequence goes on along the minus strand of JAEZKB010000083.1, from coordinate 10,202 downwards.
CGCTCGACACTTCGAGCCGCTCTGGCTGAAGGAAGGCGCCAATGGAGCGGTGAGTTTTGCGCCCGCCGCCGAAAAGATCATGGCCGCCTTCAAGGGCGCTACCGCTGAAGGATTTCGTCCGTCCGACTACCTGACGCCCGAACTCGACCTCGCCGCCGCCGGCACTGACCCGGCGAAGCTGGCTGCCGTCGAAACGGCCTTCTCGGCCGCCGCGGTCAAATACGCCCAGGACATCTATGGCGGACGCATCAACCCGCTGCTGGTCAACAAGACCTGGACCATCACGCCCAAGCGGATCAACGAAGCCGATATGCTCATGAAGCTGGCGTCCGCAGACGATCCAGCCAAGATTTTCGCCGATCTCGAGCCCAAGCACGCCGAGTTCGCCCGTCTAAAGGCCGCTCTCGCCAAGTTCGACGAGAGCGCCACTATCGACCATGTCGAGATTCCCGACGGCAAGACGCTCAAGCCGGGCATGACCGACGAGCGCGTCCCGCTGCTCCGCCAGCGCCTCGGCGTCGCCGAACCCGACGTGCCGGAAACTGCCGGCGCCGAAGCCGCTCCGGATCTGACCTACGACGAAGAGCTCGTTGCCGCGGTCAAGACGTTCCAGGAGAGCCTCGACCTCACCGCGGACGGCATTGCCGGCCCCGCCACTATCGCGGCGCTCAACGGCGGCATGGCAGCCACCAAGGACGACATCATCGCCAATATGGAGCGTTGGCGCTGGGAGCCGGAGGAGTTCGGCAACTTCCACGTCTTTGTAAATCTCCCCGAGTTCCGCCTCCGGATCATGGAAGGCGGGCAGGAGAAGTACACCACGCGCGTCGTTATCGGTACGCCCAAGAACCAGACGCCGGTGTTCTCCGACGAGATCGAGCACATCGTCGTGAATCCGTATTGGAACGTTCCGGCCTCGATCAAGGCGAACGAAATTCGCCCGCATCTCTTGGCGAACCCCAACTACCTCGCCGGCCAGAACATGGAAATGCTTTCGGGGGGCAAGGTCATCAACGCGGCCGCCATCGACTGGACCTCGACCAACATCAACAGTTTCCACGTCCGGCAGCGCCCCGGTGCCGGCAATGCATTGGGCCAGGTCAAGTTCCTGTTCCCCAACCAGCACGACGTCTATCTGCACGATACGCCCTCGAAGTCCCTCTTTGCCCGCTCCTACCGCGCCTATAGCCACGGCTGCGTTCGCGTCGAAAACCCGATGGAATTCGCCGGCGCGCTGACCGAACACGAGCCGGGTGTCACCCGCGCATCGCTCGAGGGCCTGTTTGGCAGCAAGGAGACTTGGGTGAACGTGAAGAACCACATCCCGGTGCACCTGAGCTACTTCACGTTGCGAGTCGACGAAGACGGCACCATCCGCTCTTACGGCGATGTCTACGGCGCCAACAAGAAGCTCATCGAGCTGCTGAACCAGTAGATAAGGCGCAGTTCCCGCCCAAGATTTGCAAAGCCCGGCGGCCCTTTGGCCCCGGGCTTTGTCTTGTCTGCACCGGTGCATAAGGCCAAGCGTTTACCCGCGCTTAGGAATTTAGCCTTGGTTCAGCCTCGATTTTTGCCTAGAAGCAATCTGGTGGGTGGCTGGTGACAGGCGCCGAGGGAAATGGTTATCGTTAATCGACTGTAATAGTCTTGGCGGTACCGTCTTCCTGTCTAGGGTTGTTACAAGGGCTTGTGGGGCGTGCTGGGGAAACCAATTTCGCATTGGCAACGTCTGTTGCGGCTGTGCTTTGCCGCGATTGTGGCGTTGACCACCGTGATCCCGACAACCACCGCAGTCGTTTCGGCTGCTCCCGGTGGTGACCGCACCATCTATATGCGTCACACCCATACCGGCGCAGTCGGCAAGTTCACCTTTCGCCGCAACGGCCAGTACGACAAGAAGGTTCTGCGCGAACTCAACGTCTTCCTCGCCGACTGGCGCACCAAAGAGCCGACCACCATGGATCCCGCGCTCTTTGACCTGCTCTGGACCGTGTACCAGGAAGTCGGCGCGATCCAGCCGATCAACATTGTTTCCTCCTACCGCTCGCCCAAGACCAACAACATGCTGCGCGCCAAATCCTCCGGCGTTGCCGAGAATTCGCAGCACATGAAGGGCAAGGCGATCGACTTCTTCATCCCCGGGATCAAGCTCTCGACCCTGCGCGAGACCGTGATGCGGCACCAGGTCGGCGGCATTGGCTACTACCCCACCTCTGGCAGCCCCTTCGTTCACGCCGATACCGGCTCGGTACGCGCCTGGCCGCGCATGACCCGCGCGCAGCTCAAGAAGGTGTTCCCGGACGGCAAGACCCTCCACCTTCCCACCGACGGCAAGCCGCTTTCATCCTCCGGTCGCGCTTATGCCGAAGCCGAGTGGAAGAAGTGCAAGATGGTGCCCTGCAACGGTGCCATCGTCACGCCGGATCTCGGAATGCCTGCGATCATGGTGGCCGATGAGACAGGCAACATTGCCCCCGTTCCGCTGCAGCGCCCGTCGCGCCTCTATGGCGCCGATGCCCCCGGCATCATGATGGCCGCGCTGCAGGAACCAACCCAGCGCACCGTCTCGACCATCGAGATCGATGCGCCCGTGCCGCTGACCCGTCCGAGCTCGCGGGGTGCCGAGATGCAGCTGGCGTCGATTGAAGGCGGCGTCATGGCGCCGGTGCCCGCTCCTCGCCCCGCCCGCTTCGGCGGCGCGTCGGGTGCGCTCGAGGCGATCGACAACACGGTGCCGCAGCCGCGCGTATTGATGACCCCCAAGGCCGAGATCGTGGCCGCCTATGCCCCGGGCAATGCCGCGCTCAAGATGCTCATTGAAAGCGACAAGGGCCCTGCTAGCGGCCTGAAGCCCGGCGTCGACGCCAATCTGGTCACTGCTTCGCTCGGCGGCGCCGAGAAGTCGCTGATGGGTCTGTTTGACACCACTTTTAGCGCGGTCAGCAGTTCGTCCTCCGCAACCGCCGCCGCTGCGGTGCGTGAAGTTGTCGCTGATCGCCAGCCGATCCAGAGCATCAAGACCCGCGGCACCGAGCTGGTGGCGCCGGAAATCGATCACGTCAACGAGACGCTGACCATGCCGGTTCTGATGTCCGATGGACATTTTGCCGAGCTTTATGAGGCCGAGGGCTATCTCGACAAGGAAGCCGAGCTCGGCCCGATGGCGGGACGCATGGCCTTCCTGCCCGATCTGGGCCAGCCTCTCGATTACGATCAATTTGTGACCAACGCCCCTCTGCTCGTCGCCACGCGTTAAGTCTTTCCATTGCAATGCCGGATTGTTCTCTCTAAGTCTGAGAGAACAACAAATGCCGGCAAGGCTAAGGACGCGTGTCAGACAAGCCGCTTACTCCTCTGCTCGACAAGATCCAGTCGCCTGACGATCTCAAGGCCCTGAGCCGCGAGGACCTGCACGCACTCGCCGACGAACTGCGCGCCGAGGTGATCGACGCCGTCTCCGTGACCGGCGGCCACCTTGGTGCCGGGCTCGGCGTCATCGAGCTGACGGTAGCCATCCATGCCGTCTTCGATACTCCCAACGACCGGCTGATCTGGGACGTCGGCCACCAGGCCTACCCGCATAAGGTGCTGACGGGCCGCCGCGATCGCATCCGTACCCTGCGTCAGAAGGATGGCCTCTCCGGCTTCACCCGGCGTGCCGAAAGCCCGTTCGATCCGTTCGGCGCCGGCCATTCGTCCACCTCGATCTCGGCTGGTCTGGGCATGGCGGTGGCCTCGGATCTGAAGGGCGAGCGGCGCAACGTCATCGCCGGCATCGGCGACGGCGCCATGTCCGCAGGCATGGCCTATGAGGCGATGAACAATGCCGGCGCCATGGATGCCCGGCTGATCGTCATCCTCAACGACAACGACATGTCGATCGCGCCGCCGACCGGTGCGCTGCGATCCTATCTCGCCAAGCTGGTCTCCGGCCCCTTCTACCGGGGCTTCCGCGACACCGCCAAGTCGATCACCGGCAAGATGCCCAGGGTGATCCACGAGACGGCGCGCAAGACCGAGGAATTCGCCCGCTCCTTCTTCACCGGCGGCACGCTCTTCGAGGAACTCGGCTTCTTCTATGTCGGCCCGATCGACGGCCACAACCTCAACGACCTCGTCGATGTGCTGCAGAACGTGCGCGACCACGAGTCGGGGCCGGTGCTGATCCATGCGGTGACCAAGAAAGGCAAGGGCTACGTGCCCGCCGAGTCATCGGCGGACAAGTATCATGGTGTTTCGAAGTTCAACGTCATCACCGGCGCCCAGGCCAAGGCTCCGTCCAATGCGCCGAGCTACACCAACGTCTTCGCCGAAGCGCTGATCCAGGAAGCCAAGGCCGATAGCCGCATTGTCGCGGTGACCGCGGCCATGCCTTCCGGCACCGGCCTCGACAAGTTCGCCGAACTCTTCCCGACCCGCACGTTCGACGTAGGCATTGCCGAGCAGCATGCCGTGACCTTCGCGGCCGGCATGGCGACCGAGGGGCTGCGCCCCTTCTGCGCCATCTACTCGACATTCCTGCAGCGCGCCTATGACCAGGTGGTGCATGACGTCGCCGTGCAGAACCTGCCGGTCCGCTTCGCCATCGACCGCGCGGGCTATGTCGGCGCCGACGGCCCCACCCATGCGGGCAATTACGACGCAGCATACCTCGGCGCCATCCCCAACATGGTGCTGATGGCGGCCGCCGACGAGGCGGAACTCAAGCACATGGTCGCCACCGCCGCCGCCCACGACACCGGCCCCATCGCCTTCCGCTATCCGCGCGGCGACGGCATGGGCGTCGACATGCCCGAACGGGGACAGGTGCTGCAGATCGGCAAGGGCCGCATCATCCGCCAAGGCGGCACCATTGCCATCCTCTCTTACGGCACGCGGTTGGGAGAGGTGCTGGCGGCAGCCGAAAAGCTCGCCGCTTTCGGGCTCAACCCCACCATCGCCGATGCGCGCTTCATGAAGCCGCTCGACGAGGAGCTGATCGCCAGCCTCGCCCAGACGCACGATGTGCTGCTGACGGCGGAAGAAGGCGGCATCGGCGGTTTCGGCAGTCACGTCGCGACCTTCCTGGCACGCAACGGACTGCTGGACGGTAAGCTGCGCTTCCGCCCGCTGATGATCCCGGACGTGTTCACCGAACAGGCCGGCGTCAACGACATGTATGCCGAAGCTGGCCTCGACCGCGCCGGCATCGTCGCCGCCGCGCTCAAGACGCTGGGGATCGAGCAGAGCGCCGCGCGCACTGCGGCACCGAAAGCCTAGAAGAACAGTACGTCGTCCTCGACGGTACCCAGAGGTTCATCCGCCTTGGGCGCCTCCGCCGCTGCCTCGGGTTCAGACGAGCCAAAGTCCTCGAACATGTCGAGGCCTTCGATCTCGGCCTCGGGTTCAGGTGCAATCGCGCCAAAATCCTCGAACAGGTCGTCGGCACCGGCGCCAGTCGGCAGCACGGCGATCTTGGCCGTAGGCTTGCCCCACATCGCGTCATGGATGCGGCGCTCGCTCTCCATGGTGTAGCTCTTGCGGATGCCATCGATCAGGGTTGCCAGAGTCGAGCCTGCCTCCGCCCGGTAGCTGTCCGCCCGGCCCAGAGCGACGATACGCATCTGCGCGTCGGAGAGGGATTCAGAAATGGTCTGGTGGTTGGAAAAGCCGTAGCTGGCGCCGCCGAGGAGATCGGCTACGGCCGGACCAGCCTGCGCCAGAACGTCGAGGGCCTCGCGGATACGCTGCTCCACCCCGTCCATGAGCAGCAGGCCTGCCGTGGCGTCGTGTTCAAGCTGCGCCACCTGATTGGCGGCCTCGCCACCCGAGGCGGCACTGAAGGCCAGTGCCAGTTCTGCCGCTTCGTTGAGGCGAGAGGCGGCCGTTTCGGCCGCCTCGACGGTCTCGCCGGTGAGGTCGCGAAGCTGACGGGCAATGACGTTGAGTGCGGCGCCGTCCGGCCCGAGCTGGGCGCATTTGATCGCAGCGTTGAGGCTGACGAGCCGCATATTGGCTTCGATCTCCTGCACCGCTTCGACATGCTGCAGCAGCACCTTGACGGTAGCCTCGACTTCGCTCGCTACAGCGCCCAATTTCTTGCGTTCGCTTTCGCAGTCTCGCAGCACGGCGGCGGCCTGGCGCATCTCGGCATTAAGGCGGCTGAGCGCCGAGTTGCCGGCGTTGCCCGAACCATACACCTCGACGCTGCGTGCCGTGATGGTCTTGGCGTCTGCAGCCAGCTCGGCCAGCGCCCGCTCCGCCTCCACGACCTCAAAGTCGAGCGTCTGGATGGTATCGGCGAGCTGCGCGGCCGAGAGTTCGGCAATGGCGCCAACCATATCCGGGGACGCGCCATCGACCTTGTTCAGCGCTGATTCGATGTGCTCGACGCGTTGCCGCGTGGCGTCGCCAACCTGCAGCGCCATCACCGCGGTCATGACCTGCTGCCCAATGGCGCGCGAGATGCGGACGGTCTCGGAGCTGCCATCGGCCGACCGCTGGCGCTGGCTGGTGACGTCGGCGAGGCTCGCGGCGATCCGCTCGGCAAGCGCACTCAGCGTACTGCTGTGAGTCTCTTCGAAATGGGCGCGGGCGGCGGCCGCCTTCTGCACCTCTTCGCCGAGTTTGGCATAGATTTCGGAGAACGCGGCGATGGTCTTGGCGGCGCTGCCCGACAGCGTGGCGATGTCGGTGGTGAAGACGTCGGAGTCTTCGAGGTTGGCCACGGAGGCAGCTACGACGCGAGCATTGATGGCTAATATACCCATCATGCGGATCGAGCGCCGCAGATCGCCGATTGGCCGGTTGGCTTGCGCCACGACATCAACCAGCCGGACGATGTCCTCCTGTTCCTTGGCGAAAGATTGCGAAATCTCGCGAGCCCGAGTGCCCACTTCGGTGAGCTTGGCCGTGGCCTCAGCCAGCTCGGGCCGGTCGAGGTCGCGCGGCAGCGCTTCGAAGGTCGAGGCGATCTGGTCGAGGAGGCCCGCGGATTTGGTGAGGCTGTCGCCGACGGTGACAAACGCCGCCTCGATCTCCTGCCGCGGTGCGGCGAGGCTCTCGACGATCGACAGCACCTCGGACGGCGTGCCCGTCTCTTCTTTCGCCAGTGCGCTCACTTGGACCCCGCCATACGCGCGTAAGTGGTGATTTCGTTGGCGACCCGGCCGAGCGGCAGCACCTTGACCGCCCCGCCCCGCTGGATGGCTTCTTTGGGCATGCCGAAGACGATGCAGCTCTCCTCGTCTTGCGCCACCGTGTGGCTGCCCATCTGCCTCATCTCGAGCAACCCCCGGGCGCCATCGTCACCCATGCCGGTGAGGATCACCCCCATGGCGTTGCGGCCCGCGGCCTGCGCAGCCGAGCGGAACATCACGTCGACCGATGGCCGGTGCCGAGAGACGTGCGGGCCGTCGATGATGTTGACAGTGTAGCGGCTGCCGGCACGATGCAGCGCCATGTGGCGGTTGCCTGGCGCGATCAGCACCAGCCCCTGCCGCACCACGTCGCCGTCCTCGGCCTCTTTGACCTCGACCGCGCAGATGCTGTTGAGACGACGCGCAAAGGCATTGGTGAACTTCTCGGGCATGTGCTGCACGATGATGATGCCGGGCGTCTCCGCCGGCAGCGCTTCGAGCACCTCGCGCAGCGCCTCGGTGCCGCCCGTGGACGCGCCGATGCAGATCACCGGCTCGGTGACCGGCATGTTGAGCTTGAGCGCAGCCGTCCGTGCCGCCGAGAGCGGTGGCACCACGGCGTCGGCGGTGAGCTTGGCCTCCACCTTGAGCTGCGGCGCCTGCTTGCGCACGCCACCTTTGAGCTTGGCATGCGCCGCTGCCTTGGCCGCATCGGTGATGCGCATGCTCGAATCCTGCAGCCACTGCGCCGTGTCGATGCGCGGTTTGGTCACCACGTCGACCGCGCCCGCTTCCAGCGCCTGCAACAGCGCTTCGGAGCCTTCCTGCGTGATCGATGAACAGATCACCGTCGGGATGGGCCGCTGCGACATCATCTTGCGAAGGAACGTGAGCCCATCCATGCGTGGCATTTCGAGATCGAGGAACATCACGTCCGGCACTTCCTGCCGGATGCGTTCGACCGCGACGTAGGGATCGCTCGCCGTCGCCATGACTTCGAGATCGGGATCGGCATCGATGATCTCGCTCAGCGTCGTGCGCACCGAGGCAGAGTCATCGACGATGAGAACGCGGATCTTCCGCTCGGATAGGGAACTCATAACACTTCGACCTAGAGCTTCTGGAACACCGCCGGGGCCACCTGACGCATGGTGATCGACGTGCCGATCATGGACTCGGAATGACCAAGAATGAGATAACCGCGCGGTCGCAGATGACCGATCAGCCGGTTGATGACGGCTTCCTGATCGCGCTTGTCGAAATAGATCAGCACGTTGCGCAGGAAGATGACGTCGACATCGCGGTCGAACGGATACTCGGCATCCATAAGGTTGAGCCGGGCGAACTGCGTGTGGCGGCGCAACTCCGGTACGATGCGGACTTCGGGCCGGGGGCCCGGCCGGCGGGCGAACATCACATAGCGCGAGAGTTTCGCCGGCGGCACCGGCGACACCATTTCCTCGGCATAGACGGCGCGCTCGGCCTGGGCCAGTACATTGGTCGAAATGTCCGTCCCGAGGATCGCATAGCGGAAGTCGCCTCGCTGCGCCGCCAGATCGTTCATCACCATGCCGATGGTATAGGCCTCGGCACCCGTCGAGGCGGCCGCACTCCAGATCTTGATGAGCGGATTGCGCTCGCCGCGCCGCTCCTCGATCAGCGCGGGCACCAGCCGGTTCTCGAGCAGGTCGAAGTGCTCCGGCTCGCGGAAGAAGTCGGTCTTGTTCGTGGTCACCGCGTTGACCAGGTGCACGAACTCCTTTTCCATACCGTTCTTGTCGAACAGGTGATCGCAATACTCGGCGAAATCAGCAAAGCCGAGGGCCCGGACCCGCTTGCGCAGGCGACCTTCCACCATGACCCGCTTGGCCGGCGGCAGCTTGATGCCGACCTCGTCGCCGATCAGTGTGGAGATGCGCTGGAAGTCGCGATGGCTGAGATGGTCGGTGTTGTCGCCTGCCTCGGACGACACGGCAATGGAACGGGCGGCAGCGGGCACTGGATACACTCCGGCGGGGTTACTCACCAGCCGCCGAAGCTCGGCGGCTGCAACTCGTTGAGGGATCTCAGGCGGCCTGATCGGCAATCGGCCGCGATGCTGGAAGATCGACCCCGGACAGCAGACGATCGAGATCGATCACGGTGACGAAGGCACCATTGCGTCGGCCGATCCCAGCGATCGAGTGCGTGTGCCACGCGGCGCTGATCGCCGGCGGTGGATCGAGCTCATCCTGATCGAGCACAGTCACCTCGAACACCCGGTCGGCTCGAAGGCCAATCGTGAGTTCCTTGTCCGGCCCGACGATGCGAAGCACGACGATGCGGGTGTTCTCATTGTCTTCGGCCGGCTCGAGCCCGAGCGTGAGCCTCAGGTCGAGGACAGGAATGCCCTGCCCGCGCACATCGATCATGCCGAGGAGGTTCGCTGGCGCCTGCGGCAGGCGGGCGATCGGCCGCATGTCCAGGATCTCTTGGACCTTTTCGACTGGAGCCGCGAAGATTTCCTTCGCAACGCCGAGGGTTACGTATTGAGCACGTTCTGCCATTTCTCGTCTCGTTATGCTGCGCCGCGGCGCGTGAAGTCTCCATCCAGCTCGTCCGTGCTGGGGTCGTCGAGGGAAAGATCGAAGCCGCCACGCTTGGCGGTCCGGGCCGATTTGGCGGCGATCTGGGAGGCGGCCGCCGAGGCGGTCTCCTGCAGATCCTTGACCGACTTGGCCGGCCGCTTGGGTGCGGCGACGTCCTTGCGGGCCTTGTCGTCGATGCGGAAGTAGCTGATCGCCGACTGCAGCTGCTCGGCCTGGCTGGCCAGCTCCTCGGACGTGGCCGACATCTCCTCGGCCGCCGAAGTGTTCTGCTGCGTCACCTTGTCGAGCTGCTGGATCGCCGTGTTGATCTGGGATGCACCGGCATTCTGCTCGCGGCTGCCAGCCGAGATTTCCTCGACCAGTTCGGCAGTGCGCTGGATATCGGGCACGAGCTTGGAGAGCATCTCGCCCGCCGACCGCGCGGTTTTCACCGTCGTGTCCGAAAGGGTCGAGATTTCCGCCGCTGCCGCCTGGCTGCGCTCGGCGAGCTTGCGCA
>JAEZKB010000081.1 GCA_023415605.1 Pseudomonadota bacterium | reverse complement strand
CTACAACCTCGCCTATTCGGTGCTCACCCCGATCACCAATGGCGAGACCTCGCTGCAGCTCACCCTGCAGGACCCGCGCATCATCGACACCGCCCTCGCTGCGCGCCCGTCCGGCCTGCCCTCGGCGAGCCTGCTCGGCAACACCTTCAACGGCATCGGCGCCTTCTACTTCTGCGCCGTGGTGCTGCTCATTGCCTTCTTCATCACCCAGAAGATCTTCACGTCGCCCTTCGGCATGATGCTGCGGGCCATCAAGTCCAACCAGACGCGCATGAACTACACCGGCTTCAACACCCGGCCCTACGCGCTCACCGCCTTCGTCATCTCCGGCATGTATGCCGGCCTCGCCGGTGCGCTCTTTGCCGTCACCGATCCGCTGGCCGGCACCGAGCGCATGCAGTGGACCGCCTCGGGCGAGGTGGTGCTGATGACCATACTCGGCGGCGTCGGCACGCTGGTCGGCCCGGTGCTGGGCGCCTGGCTCATCAAATACTTCGAGAACATCTTCTCGGCCTTCAACGAGAACGTCGTGCATCGCTTCTTCTCGTTCCTGCCGCCCGAGATCGGCGACCCGGTCTCGGCCGTGGCCAGCAAGTTCGTCGGCGAAGGCTGGAACCTCACGCTCGGCCTGATCTTCGTGCTCGTCGTGGTCTTCCTCCCCGGCGGCATCATGGAAGGCGCGCGCCGCGTCGGCGGACTCTTCCGCCGCCGCACGCCACCCACATCACCGGGCGCCGTCCGCGTCCAGCCCGCGGAGTAGACCGATGACCGAGGCCCAGAAAAACGTCGTCCTGCACGTCGCCGATGTGCACAAGCAGTTCGGTGGCTTGCACGCCCTCGCCGACATCGACCTGCAGGTCGAAGAGGGCAAGACCCACGCCATCATCGGCCCCAACGGCGCCGGCAAGTCGACCCTGCTCAACGTCATCATCGGCCGCCTCGCCCCCTCGCGCGGCGCCGTGGTCTTCGACGGCAAGGTGCTCACCGGCAAGAAGCCGCACGAGATCAACCAGCTCGGCGTCGTCCGCGTCTTCCAGACCCCGGAAATCTTCCCCGATCTCTCGGTGCTGCAGAACGTTATGGCGCCTGCTTTCGCCAAGCGCGACGGCGCCTTCCGTATCAACATCCTCAAGTCGCTCGACTCGGAGACCGCCGTACGCGAGGAAGCCGAGGCTATCCTCGAGGATGTCGGCCTCTACGAGCGCCGCGACAGCCATGCCGGCGCGCTCTCCCGCGGCGACAAGCGCCGCATGGAGCTGGCCATGTGCCTCATCCAGCATCCACGTCTGCTGCTGCTCGACGAACCCACCGCCGGCATGTCGCGCCACGACACCAACACCACCATCGAGCTGCTCAAGAAGATCAAGGCCCGCGGCATGACCAAGGTCATCATTGAACACGACATGCATGTAGTGTTCTCTCTGGCCGACAAGATTTCCGTCCTCTCCGGCGGCCGCATCATCGCCGAGGGTCTCCCCGACGAGGTCCGCGGCAACGTCAAGGTGCAGGAGGCCTATCTGGGCGGCGCCCATCGGCTTGAGGAGGCGACCCACTGATGAGTGCGATGACCATGGATGAAGCCGTTCCCGCCGCTGCGTCGACGACTACCGTCGTCGAGCGTGAGAAGCCTTTCTTCGCCGTCGAGGATATCCACGCCTATTATGGCGAGAGCTACATCGTGCAGGGCGTCAGCTTCGACATCCGTCACGGCGAGATTCTGGCGTTGCTCGGCCGCAACGGCGCTGGCAAGACCTCGACGCTGCGCACCATCGCCCGTGTCGACAACCCGACGCTGCAGGCCGGCCAGATTTGGCTCGACGGGCAGCCCGTCCACAAGATGAAAGCCTTCGAGGCCGCCCGCGCCGGCATCCAGCTGGTGCCGGAAGACCGCCGCATCATTCAGGGCCTCACCGTCGAGGAAAACCTCACCATCACCAAGGTGGCCCCCGGCCACGGCTGGGATCTCGACCGCATCTATTCACACTTCCCGCGCCTCGCCGAGCGTCGCAAGCAGGAAGGCGTGACCCTATCGGGCGGCGAACAGCAGATGCTCGCCATCGCCCGCGCTCTGGCCCGCGACCTGAAGCTTCTCCTCCTCGACGAACCCTATGAGGGCCTCGCCCCCGTCATCGTCCAGGAGATCGAAAAGATCCTCAACGAGATCAAGGCGCTTGGCATCACCACCATCATTGTCGAGCAGAACGCCATCGCGGCGCTGAAACTTGCTGATCGCGCCGTCATCCTCGATACGGGCGAAGTCGCCTATACCGGCTCCGCGCAGTCGGTCCTCGACAACGCCGACCTCCGCAAGGAATACCTTGCCATCTAGCGGCCGGGTTTTCGTTGCCCGCCGCGGACCGGCTTTCCCTGTTCAGCCGTCATTCAGGCGCCCGGCACTAGATCGCCCCGTCGCAACCCGGGGCCCATCATGCGCTTGCTCGCCCTCTTTTTTGTCTTCGTTGGCAGCTTCATAGCTTTGGCCTTCCTTGGCATCGCAGTGACCTCGTGGCTCGGTGGCAATGCGTGGTGGGGCATGGTGCTGATCTATCCCGAGCTATTCGCCGCGATCCTTGTCACTGTTCTGGTCGTCCGCCGCTGGAAACGTCGCACTGCCGGAGCCGCACAGTGACCCTCCGTCCGATCCTGGCTGCAGTCCTCTTTGCCACCGGGGGCCTTACTCCGGCCATGGCGCAGGACAGCCCAGCTATCGCCGAAGTCCGCGACGCCTATGTGGCCTGCACGGCGCACATTGACGCCCAACCCGACAACTGGTTCGGCTGGCGCCGCGTCCACGATGGCGGCTATGCCGACTTCTTCGAATTCTGGGATCAGGGCGACGATGGCTATGGACCTTCGGTCCTCAAGCGCCGCTTCCTCATCGACGGCATCGCCAGCGAGGAGCAGACCTTCTGCTACCGCCCCGACGGCACGCTCGCCTTCGTCTACACCGAGATGACCTCACCCGACATGGCTACCGACGGCCCGGCTCTGACGCGCCAGGGCCGCATCTATGTCGATCCCACCGGCGAGGTGATCCGCGTGCTGGGCAAAGTCGTCGGGGACGGTTTCGAGACCACCCTTGATGACGCCACCCACCAGCTCGCCCGCGGCTGCTGGGACCTAGACCTCACTTTGACCCGCGATGCCGTCCACACCGCCTATCTTGCCGAACTCGGCGACATCGACGGCACGAAACCGGACTACAAGCCCAACCTCTTCGACTGGTGCTCCGCCGCGGACTAGTCCGGCTGTCCACCAAGCGTCTGCACCGCCTGCGAACCCGCCTCGATGCCCCGCATCAGCGCCGTCGCCTCATCCGCCCCGGAGAGTTCAGCGGAAATAAATCCCGCCGCGAACGCATCACCGGCGCCGGTGGTGTCCACAACATTGACGAAGGGGGCCGGTTTCTCCAGCCGCACGCCTCGGACATTGCCCACCGCCGCACCGCGCGCGCCTCGCTTGATGATCACCCGCTCGAAATGCGCTCCCAGCGCAATCATCTGGTCGTTGAGATCGTCGGTGCCTGCCAGCGCCTCGGCCTCGTCGGAATTGGCGAACAGCGTCGAAAACCCCTTGGTCCACTCGAAGAACGTGCGCACCCCCACCTCGCGCAGGAACCCTACCGAGGCCGCATCGACCGCGATCGGGATCTGCCGCTGCCGCGCCTCCTCCGCCAGGTACTGCACCGACCGACGCGGCCCTTCGGCGAAAAGCGAATAGCCCGAGACCAGCACCAGCCGCGTCTCGTCGAGCAGCCACACCGGCATGTCCGAGGGCAACAGCGCCAGGTTGGCGCCCCGATCGGTGAGAAAACTTCGTTCTCCGTCCGGATCGACGATCGTTACCAGCACGCCCGATGGTTTTTGCGGGTCCGCCACCAGCTGCGGGTCGACATGGAAACCCTTGAGATAGGCCTCGAGATGCGGCTTGTCCTTGGCGCCGACCCGGGCCACGAAGCTGACCTTCGTGCCCATCGACCCCAGCCATACCGCCTGGTTCGCGCCCGACCCGCCCGGCCGGCTCTGGATCGCGGCCCGCCGGTCCGAGCCGCGCACCAGCGGCCCCTCCGGCTTGACGATGACATCCGTCATCACGTCGCCGACGACGAGGACCCGATCCCAGACCATCAGGCCTTCGCCTTGGCTTTGACCTTGGGCTTCGCCCCCGCCGCGATGGCCACCGCGATCTCCGCCGCCACCGCCGCATTGTTCTCCACCAGCGCGATATTGGCGACGAGGCTCTTGCCCTCTGTCAGCTCGAAAATCCGCTTCAAGAGGAACGGCGTCAGATTCTTGCGGCTCACGCCTTCCTTGTCGGCCCCCTTGATCGCCTCGTCGATCCGCGCTTCGATCGCTTGGGCATCCATCGCATGGCTCTCGGGGATCGGATTGGCCACCAGCACGCCGCCCATGCCGAGCTCGAACTGCAGCGCGATCACCTTGGCGGCCTGTTTGGCGCTGTCGATGCGGTGATCCACCTTCTGTCCGCTGGTGCGCGCCCAGAACGCCGGGAAATCCTCGGTCTTCCACCCCAGTACCGGCACGCCGTTGGTCTCGAGCGTTTCCAGCGTCTTGGGGATGTCGAGGATCGACTTGGCCCCGGCGCAGACCACTGCCACCTGTGTCTGGCTCAGTTCTTCGAGGTCGGCCGAGATATCGAAGGTCGTTTCCGCCCCGCGATGCACACCGCCGATGCCGCCGGTGGCAAACACCTTGATACCCGCCCACTCGGCCGCCATCATCGTGGTCGCCACCGTCGTCCCGGCGATCTCGCCCGAGACCAGCAGCGCCGCCACGTCACGCCGCGAAGCTTTCGCCGCCTTGCCGCCCACCTTGGCCAGCCGCTCGAGGTCTTCGGGCGTCACCCCCACCTTGAACTTGCCGTCCATGATCGCGACAGTCGCCGGCACCGCGCCATTCTTCCGGATCACCGCCTCGACGTTCTGCGCCATTTCCAGGTTCTGCGGATAGGGCATGCCATGGGTGATGATGGTTGATTCCAGCGCCACCACGGGCTTACCGGCCGCCAGCGCCTTTTTGACCTCGGGAGAGATGGAGAGATAGGCCTTGGCCGACACGCGGAAATCCTCGTCACATATGGGTTTGCGCCCTTTAGAGGCTCGCTGCGGCAAGGCGTCAAGTGGTCGCAAAGAATGCCGCTTCACAACCCTTGTCCACCGCGGCTTTGCCCGCTAGTTTGCGGCTTCTCAGCAGCCCCGCGCCAACAAAGGTCACTTCACTGAGCACGGTCATTGTTGATCCGGTTTGCCTGCCGGATCGATGCGCGCCCGCCAACGGGCAAATTGCGACCCGAACCGTTCCCAGCGCCCGATCCGCGCTGCTTGGCCAGCACCGGCGTATATGCACCACCTCAACCCAATCCGCCTTGCCTAGTTGTCTAACTGGCAAGCCGCGCCAACGGCCGGGACAAACCCGGCGCCGCCCCCGATAACAAGGAGACGTCTATGCTCAAATCCCTTTCCGTAGCTCTCGGCGCGCTGCTGCTCGCCACCCCAGCCTTGGCCCAGGACAATGTCGTCAACGTCTACAACTGGTCCGACTACATTGCCGAAGACACCATCGCCAATTTCGAGGCCGAGACCGGCATCAAGGTGAACTACGACGTCTACGACAACAACGAGATCGTCGACGCCAAGCTGCTCGCCGGCAATTCCGGCTACGACATCGTCGTCCCCTCGGGCAATTTCCTCGAGCGCCAGATCAAGGCCGGCCTGATCCTGCCGCTCGACAAGTCCAAGCTCACCAATCTGGGCAATCTCGATCCGTCCGTGATGGCCACCGCCGCCGGCCAGGATCCGGACAACGCCCATGGCGTGCCCTATATGATCAACACCATTGGCCTGGGCTACAACGTTGCCAAGGTGCAGGAAGCGCTCGGCGCCGACGCGCCGCTCGACAGCTGGGACCTGCTGTTCAAGCCCGAAATCGTTGAAAAGCTCGCCTCCTGCGGCGTCACCGTCCTCGATAGCCCGACCGAAGTCACCGGCATCGCGCTGCACTATCTCGGTCTGGATCCGAACTCCGAGAGCGAGGAAGACCTGGCCAAAGCCGAAGCACTGCTCAATTCCATCAAGCCGCACATCCGCTACTTCAACTCGTCCCAGTACATCGACGACCTGGGTAACGGCGAAGTCTGCCTGTCGCTGGGCTATTCGGGCGATATCTTCATCGCCGCCGATGCCGCCGCTCAGGCCGGCACAGGTACCGAGATTCAGTACCTGATCCCCAAGGAAGGCGCGGCGACGCTCTTCGACTTCCTCGCTATCCCGGTTGATGCTCCCCATCCGGACAACGCTCACAAGTTCATCGATTACATTCTGAAGCCCGAGGTCGTGGCGGCCATCACGAACTACGTGTTCTACGCCAACCCCAACCTGCCCTCGCTCGAATTTGTCGACGAAGAGGTCAAGTCCAACCCCGGCATCTACCCGCCGGCCGAGACCGTCGCCAAGGCCTTCGTGATGCGGGCGCACTCGCCCGAATTCGAAGAGGTCTTGACCCGCACCTGGACCCGCATCAAAACCGGCCAGTAAAAACAAGCGAAGGGGCGGCCGGTGCCGCCCCTTTAGCCTATCGGTCAGGGGGCTAGCCGGACTGCACATGGCAAAGAAGCCGCAACTCGCTTTCGAAACCCGCCCCTGGCGTGATCAGGCTGCCAAGCCGTTCGTCCGGATTCGCAACGTCACCAAGAAATTCGGTGACGTCCTCGCCGTCTCCGACGTTTCGCTGGATATCTACAAGTCCGAGCTGTTCTGCCTGCTCGGCGGCTCCGGCTCCGGCAAGTCGACCTTGCTCCGCATGCTCGCCGGTTTCGAACAGCCCACCTCCGGCCGCATCGAAATAGACGGCCAGGACATGACCGACACCCCGCCCTACCAGCGCCCGGTCAACATGATGTTCCAGTCCTACGCGCTCTTTCCGCACATGAGCGTCGAGCAGAATATCGCCTACGGGTTGAAGCGCGACCACCTGCCGAAAGGCGAGATCGCCGACCGCGTCGCCGAGCTGCTCGCGTTGGTCAAGCTCCAGGACTATGGCAAGCGCCGACCGCACCAGCTTTCCGGCGGACAGCGTCAGCGCGTCGCCCTCGCCCGCTCGCTCGCCAAGCGCCCCAAACTCCTGCTCCTCGACGAACCTCTCGGAGCGCTCGACAAGAAGCTGCGCGAGGAGACCCAGTTCGAGCTCGTGAAAATCCAGGAGTCGCTCGGCGTCACCTTCATCGTCGTCACCCACGACCAGGAAGAGGCGATGACGCTGGCGACCCGCATCGGCGTGATGAACCAAGGCGAGATTGCCATGGTGGGTGAGCCGACCGACATCTACGAATTCCCCAATTCGCGCTTCGTCGCCAACTTCATCGGCTCGGCCAACATGGTCGAAGGCATCGTCACCGAAGACGAGCCCGACCACGTCCGCATCCGCTCCGCCGAGCTGGGCAGCGATATCTATGTCAGTCATGGCGTCGATTGTGCCCCCGACCAGCTCCTCTGGTGGGCGATCCGGCCCGAAAAGATGCACTTGAGCCGCGAAAAGCCCGAAGCCCTTTATGGCGCCAATGTCACGGCAGGTGTGGTCGAAGAGATCGGCTACCTCGGCGACATGAGCGTCTACCAGGTCGTGCTCGAAAGCGGCAAACGCATCCGCGTCAGCCAGACCAACTCGGTGCGCGGCAACCCCGATGCCATCACCTGGGACGAGAAGGTCTACGTCTCCTGGGGCGGCAACGCTGGCTCGGTCCTCACCGTATGAGCAATATCGATACGCCGCAGCTGCCGCCGCCGCGCCGTCTCCGCCCCTGGAAGGGCATCGAACGGCGGCTCAAGGACGTCGGCATTTCCGGCCGCACGCTGGTCATCGCCGCGCCCGCCATCTGGCTGACCGTCTTCTTCCTCGTGCCGCTGGCGGTGATCTTCGGCATCTCGTTGACGGTCAAGCAATTCGGCCGCCCGCCTTATTCGCCGCTCCTCACCACCGAGGAAGGCACCGTGCAGTTGACGCTGCATCTCTCCAATTACATCCGGCTTTTCACCGACGGTCTCTATGCCGCTGCCTATCTGAGCTCGATCCGCATCGCTCTCGTCGCCACCATCATCACCCTGCTCATCGGCTATCCGATGGCTTATGCCATCGCCCGCGCCCCGGAAAAGTGGCGCAACATCCTGCTGATGCTGGTGATCCTGCCGTTCTGGACCTCGTTCCTGCTGCGCGTTTATGCGCTCTCGGGCTTCATGCGCGGCAACGGCGTCATCAACAACGTGCTCGCCGTCTTCGGCATCGAGCCTTTGGTGATGATGCAGACCGATTTCGCCGTCTATGTCGGCATCGTCTACACCTACCTGCCCTTCATGATCCTGCCGCTCTACACCAACCTGGTAAAGCTCGACACCTCGCTGCTCGAGGCCTCGGCGGATCTCGGCTCGCGCCCCTGGCAGACCTTCCTCTCGATCACCCTGCCGCTCTCCATGCCGGGCATCGTCGCCGGCTCCATGCTCGTCTTCATCCCCGCCATCGGCGAATTCGTCATCCCCTCCCTGCTCGGTGGCCCGTCGACCCTGATGATCGGCCGCGTGCTCTGGGATGAGTTCTTCACCGCCACCAATTGGCCGCGCGCCGCCGCCGTCGCTATCGCCATGCTGGTGGTCGTCGTCATCCCCATCATGCTGATGCAGCGGGCCCAGAATGCCGTCGTGGAGGGCCGCCGCTGATGGGTAAGAACCGCTGGTTCCTGCCGGCCACGTCCTTTATCGGCTTCGCCTTCCTCTACCTGCCGATCCTGTCGCTGGTCATCTTCTCGTTCAACGCCAACCGGCTGGTGACGGTGTGGTCGGGCTTTTCCGTACAGGCCTATATCGACCTTTGGAACGACCCGCAGCTCATCGCCTCGGCGGTGCTGAGCCTGCAGATCGGCGCCATTGCTGCGTCCATCGCCCTCGTCCTCGGCACGCTTTGCGCCGTGGCGCTGGTACGCTTCAAGCGCTTCCGCGGCCGCACCGTCCTGCAGGGCACCGTCTCCGCTCCGCTGGTCATGCCCGACGTCATCACCGGCCTGGCGCTGCTGCTGCTGTTCGTCGCCATGGAGTCGATCATCGGCTGGCCGCGCGGCCGTGGCATGCTGACCATCATCATCGCCCACGCCACCTTCTGCACCGCCTACGTGACGGTGGTCGTGCAGTCTCGCCTCGCCGACATGGACCTCTCGCTCGAAGAGGCCGCCATGGATCTCGGCGCTACCCCGCTCCGGGTGTTTTTCGATATCACCCTGCCGATCATCGCGCCCGCTTTGATCTCCGGCTGGCTGCTCGCCTTCACCCTCTCGCTCGACGACCTGGTGATCGCCAGCTTCGTATCCGGCCCCGGCGCCTCGACCCTCCCGATGGTGATCTTCTCCAAGGTCAAACTCGGCGTCTCGCCGGAGGTCAACGCCCTCGCCACCATCATCATCGGCGCGGTGGCACTAGGCGTCATTGCCTTCACGGTCCTCCAGATGCGGAGACCACGCCGAAAGGCAAACGCCTAGTAGCCGCCCCAGCCCCTTGAAGTCAGGCCGACGCTTTCGCTGGCCGCAGCGGCGCCACCAGACTGGTCGGACCGCCGCCTGCCTTGAGCTTGGCGATCGCCTCCCACTGCACGCAGTCCTTGGCCATTTCCATGATCTCGATGCGGTTGCCGTCGGGGTCCTCGATCCACATGCCGCGATTGCGGTCCACCCCGCGCTTGTTCGGATCGAGCGGCGCGGTCAGCGGAATGCCCACGGAGGCCAGATACCGTGCCGTCTCCTCGATATCGTCGACTGTCAGACAGATGTGGTTCGTCCCGGTCGCCGTCTGGTTGACCGGCTCCTTCCCGCCCGGGAAGAGCTCAAGATAAAGATTGTCCTCGAATCGCATGTAGACGATCCACGGCCGCCCATCTTCCTCGGTCAGGCGCAGGAATTCCGGAAAGCCAAGCTTCGCGTAGAACGCCACCGACTTTTCGAGGTCGCGCACCTTGAGCGCCAGATGCCCGAACGAATTGAACGCAGCCATGTCTTTCCTCCCTTGCGACCCGGCCGACCCGGGTCGATTTTCCCCTGCTACAATCCGACAAGATTAACGCTAATACAATCCCTCCAAAGGCCCTCACCGCGGCATTATTCCATTGTTCGATAAATCGACGACACGCCGTTCTCCGCGCTGGGCTTGTGGAGCGGTGCGGATGAGCCTATGTCTCCATCGTCATTTCACGATGACGAACGTTCTCAGGGCGGGGTGCAATTCCCCACCGGCGGTAATGCGGCGAAACCCGCTAGCCCGCGAGCGCCCTCTTCTGCGAGAGGGGACAGCAGACTCCGGTGCGATCCCGGGGCCGACGGTATAGTCCGGATGATAGAGAACGGTGATTGTGCTGGCTTCCGCCGGCCTCTCCTGCTCCTCCCCCCGTTCATGGGGGAGGGGGACCATCCGAAGGATGGTGGAGGGGGCGCCGTGTCACCCAGCGTCGATCTCCGTACCACCCTGAGGGAACTGGTTACGGAAAGGATCGACAAGTGAGCCAG
>JAEZKB010000180.1 GCA_023415605.1 Pseudomonadota bacterium | reverse complement strand
GATCGACTGACCGTCGATCTTGTCGCCCCGCAGGTACATGCCTTCGAAGTGCTTCACCACGGAGTCGATCACACCGTACTTCTTCTCGTCCGCGCAGTGCGGCGACATTGTCGGCGAGGACCAGGTCTTCGGCAGCGCGTCGCGCAGCTCCGAGAGCTTCTTTCCGGGATTGCGGTCGAGCATGTCGAGGATGGCGATCGCCGAGACGAGCCCGTCATCGTAGCCGCGCCCGATCGGCTGATTGAAGAAGTAATGGCCCGACTTCTCGAACCCGACCAGCGCGCCGCTCTCGTTCACGCGGCGCTTCATGTAGGAATGACCGGTCTTCCAGTATTCTGTGGTCGCGCCGTTCGCCAGCAGCACCGGATCAACCGCGAAGATGCCAGTCGACTTCACGTCCACCACGAACTTCGCGTTCGGGTAGATTGCCGAGAGATCGCGGCCGAGCATCACGCCCACCTTATCCGCGAAGATCTCCTCGCCGTAATCGTCCACGATCCCGCAACGATCGCCGTCACCGTCGAAGCCGAGGCCGACATCCGCGCCGGACGCCAGCACCGCATCGCGCATGGCGTGCAGCATCTCCAGATCTTCCGGGTTCGGATTGTACTTGGGGAACGAATGATCCAGCTCGACATCGAGTGGCACCACCTCGACGCCGAGCGCCTCGAGGATGCGCGGCGCGAACGCACCCGCTGTCCCATTGCCGCACGCGACGACCGCCTTAATCGGGTGCTTGAGCTTCGGCCGATCCGTCAGGTCCTTGATGTAGACCTCGGGGAAATCCTGCACATAGACATAAGCGCCGCCGTCTCGCGCCTTGCCCTCATTGCCCAGCACGATGTCGCGCAAGCGGCTCATCTCGTCTGGGCCGAAGGTCATCGGGCGGTTCACGCCCATCTTCACGCCGGTCCAGCCATTGTCGTTATGCGAGGCCGTCACCATCGCGACGCAGGGAATGTCGAGCGCGAACTGCGCGAAATAGGCCATCGGCGAGAGCGCGAGGCCGATATCGTTCACCTTGATGCCCGCGCTCATCAGCCCCAGCGTCAGCGCCTGTTTGATCGAGGACGAGTAGCCGCGGAAATCGTGGCCGGTGACGATTTCCGGCTTTATGCCAAGCTCGTGGATCAGCGTGCCGAGGCCGAGACCGAGCGCCTGCACGCCCATGAGGTTGATCTCGCTGCCGAACAGCCAGCGCGCATCATATTCACGAAAGCCGGTGGGCTTCACCAGCGGCTCGGTTTCATACGCATAGGTGTTCGGCTTAAGCGACGACTGCGGCTTCGGAAACATGAAGAATCCTGTTTTATCGCGCGAGGACGGTTGGAAAGTTTATGGATGCCGCGATGCAGCATCGTCAATGCACGCGGCGCTACTTCTGCCAACGCAGATTGCGCGAGCGGCGCCACACGGTCCAGATCCGCTGTGCGGCCGGCATGGAGGGAACCGATGCGAAGGGATCGTGAGAACGGTTCATCCGCACCAGATCGCCCGGAACGAGCGCGAGCGGAAGGAAGGCGGGGATGTTGGCCGGGTCCGTCTCGGCCAGGGCGACCAGAGCCTTGTCGTAATGGCTTTTCGCCAGCGCTCTCATCTGCGCGAGCGCGGACCGAAGCGCTGCGGTCGGCTTGCCAGAAACCGCATCCTCGCGGCTGAGGCCGTGCTGCGAAAGCACATCCAACGGGATGTAGCACTGCCCTCGCCGGGCATGCAGCGGAAACGAGCGAAGCAGCCCCGCAATCGCGTAGGCGACACCGGCATGCCCTGCTGCCTCCGCCGACGCGCGATCGCTGGCGCCCGTGAGAACAAGCGTGCCGAGTCGTATCAGCGCCGACGACGTTTCGCCGGCGTAACCTTCGAGATCGTTCACCGTCGGCATGGGATCGTCGTAGAGATCGAAGATCCGAGCATCGATCAGCGAGAAGAAGGTCTCCCGCGGCAGATTATGAGCCTCGATAGCATCGAGCAGCGCTGCCGCGACCGGATTGGCCCTAACGTCACCACGCGCGCCGCCAACGAGCGCCTCGCTCCACCATTGCAGGCGCACCTCGCCCGCCATCGGATTGGTGATGGCATCGCGGATGCGCGCGATCTCGGCGTTGAAGGCGTGAAGCGCGAACAGGGCGCCGCGTTTTGGCGCCGGTGCGAAGAGGTCGGAGACGTATCTATCGCGGTCAAGTTCACGCACCAGCTGAGCGCAATGCTGCTCATCTGCGCTAGGAGCGGCCTCGCTCACGGGATCGCCAGCAGCGCAGCCGCCACTGCCCTGCCCTCGGCGAGCAACACGTTATAGGTCGAGGCCGCCGCGCGGGTGGGCATCGCGTCCGCGGAAATCCCGCCATCACGCAGGCGCCAGCGCAGCTCATCTGGGATCGCCCACGGATCAAGCCCGGTTCCGATCAGAAGAAGCTCGATCTGGTCAGCCTGGGCGAGGACGCGCTCAAGCGTCGTCGCGTCAATGTCACGCGTGGATCCGACGTCCCACGCATGCATCCCTGAAGGGAGTGCGAGCAGCGAACCGTCGGACGACATTCCGGAAAAGTGGAATCCACCCTGCCCGTAGCCATCGATCGGTACCTGCCGCGGAAGATGTGCGCCGGCGATCGCCATGCCTTCCCTCTGACCCCCTACCCGTCAGGATATGATCTAGGGCGCGATGCGTTCCGCACGCGACTCGTTCGCCTTCTCTTCCTTCTCCGCAAGCGCACGGGTGCTCACGCCAAGGTAGATGAGCAGCGGCGAGGCGATAAAGATCGACGTGTACGTCCCCACCAGCACGACGCCGAACATCATGGTGATCGAGAAGGAGTGGATCGCGCGTCCGCCGAACAGCACCAGCGCGAGCAGCGCCAGCGTCACCGTCACGTGGGTGATGACCGACCTTGAAAGCGTCGAATTAATCGAAGCGTTCAACAGTTCCTCGGTCGGCATCTTCTTGTAACGGCGCAGCATCTCGCGAATGCGGTCATAGATGACGATCGTGTCGTTCAGCGAATAGCCCAGAATCGTCAACAGCGCCGCGACGCTCGTCAGATCGAAGTCGATCTGGAAGATCGCCATGAAGCCGATCGTAATCACGATGTCGTGGAAGTTCGCGATCGATGCGCCGAGCGCGAACTGCCACTCGAACCGGAACCACAAATAAATCAGGATGCAGAAGACCGCCATCATCAGCCCGACAATGCCGTAGCTCAGCAATTCCTGAGATACGCGCGGACCAACGACCTCAACCCGGCGGTACTCGAC
>JAEZKB010000057.1 GCA_023415605.1 Pseudomonadota bacterium | reverse complement strand
CTCTATGACTCGGCCCGTGGCCTCGGGATCGTCAGCCTCAGCACCGCCGAAGCGGCGAGCGCCGTCCGCCGCCTGCCCATGGTCTGGACCAACGACAAGGACTTCTACCCTACCTTGGCCATCGAGGCGCTGCGCGTGGCGCAGGGCGCTGAAACCGTCGTGCTGCTGGGCGAAACCTCCGGCGGTGGCGATTATCCGGTTGGCCTCCGCGTCGGCCAGTTCGAGATCCCGACGACCTCGCAAGGCGACCTCTGGCTCTATTTCCACCGCTCCTATCCGGACCTCTTCATCTCCGCCAGGGACATGCTCGGGTTCGGCTACCAGCGTTATGCAGAGAAGGTCGCCGGCCACATCGTTCTCGTCGGCACCTCTGCCAGCGGCCTGCTCGACCTCCACACCACGACGCTCGGCGACAACGTTCCCGGCGTCTCGATCCACGCCCAGGCGATCGACCAGATCATCTCCGGCCAGTTCCTCACCCGCGCCGACTGGGTCGAAGGCCTCGAAATCCTGGGCTTCGGCCTTCTCGGCGTCATCACCATCCTCGTCACCCTCAGCCTCGGTCCCATTGCCGGACTGGCGGCCGGCGCGGCGGTGATGATCGGCACCGGCTGGTTCTCCTGGCACATGTTCTCGACCCAGGGCCTGATGCTCGACCCCAGCTTCCCGCTGATCGGCATCGCTCTCTGCTACGGCGCCATGGTGTTTTTCCAGTTCGCCATCACCGACGCCGACAAGCGCCAGATCCGCCGCGCTTTTGGCTACTACGTTACCCCGGCCTTGCTCACCGAGATCGAGCGCAACGGCGACCGGCTGAAACTCGGCGGCGAGATGCGCGACTTGACCGTGCTTTTCACCGACGTGCGCGGCTTCACGCCGCTCTCCGAAAAGGTCGAGCCACAACGCCTGCTCGGGATGCTCAACACCATGTTCGGCGCGCTCGGCAAGCGCGTCATCGAGCAATACGGCACCATCGACAAGTTTGTCGGCGACGCCATCATGGCCTTCTGGAATGCGCCGGTCGACATCAAGGATCATGCCCGCCGCGCCTGCGTCGCGACCTTGGGGATGCGGCAGACTCTGGCCGAACTTAACGCCCGCGACGCATTCGGCCTCAAAGGCAGCGACGCCGGCATCGACGAATTGGTGGTCGGCATGGGTATCGCGACCGGCGAGGCGGTGGTCGGCAATATGGGGCTCGACACCCGCTTCGACTACTCGGCCGTCGGCAATACCGTGAACGTCGCGAGCCGCGTCGAAGGTGCCAGCAAGGATGTCGGCTATGACATCGTCGTAGTGAACGCTACCCGCGACGCCGTCCCCGATTTCGCCTTCCTCGAAGCCGGCTCCCTCTCGCTCAAGGGCAAGAGCCAGCGGGAGCCCATCCACCTGCTTGTCGGCGACGCGGAACTGGCCCAGAGCGGCAGCTTCCGGCTGCTGCAGATGTCGCACGGGGAAACCCTGAAACTGCTGCGCGACGGTCGGGACCCCGCCGGCGGCATCGCCGAATGCAAGGCCCTCGCCGCCAAGGTCGAACCGGGCCTCATCCGCTTCTACGACCTGTTGGCGAGCCGCCGGGCGGATTTTGTCGCATAATGGAAGTCGTGCGCTGCGAGCAACGAGGGTGGTTACCGCGAGTAAGCCTGCCGCATCTCTTCGATTTCACTGAGCGCGGCGTATAGCGGGCCCCAGTCGTCGCTCTCGGCGATCGGCGCCCACAGCGCTTCCATCTCGTCGATCAGCATCGTTCGCGGCTTTTCGCGACGGAAGTAGGCATGGTCGAGACCAGCATTGAGGGCTTCGTAGAACCGAAACGCCTCTTCGATCGGGGCAAAACTGGCGTGCCGGTAGTGCTCAGCTGAGGGACTTTGTGCCGCCCGCTCCGCGCTCAGTCGGCCGCCATGCCAGTCGAAAAAGAACTGCTCGAACGGCGTCTGCGACTCGTAAAGGAAGGTGAAGATGGCGCTGGTCAGCTCCGCGTCTTCCTCATCGCTGCGCGGTTCGAGACCAAGCCTCTCCAGCACGCCGGTCCACATGCCTTGGCGGAACGCCGGCCAGAACCGGTTGAGGGCCACCTCCAGCGCCTCCTGCTCGCCCAGCGGCAGCAGACATTCGGCGAGCCGCGTCAAATTCCACGCCAACGCATCCGGCTGCCGTCCGAAGGCATAAAGCCCGGATTGGTCGAAATAGGCCGCGGTGAACGCCGGATCATACGTCGGCAGGAACCGCCACGGCCCGTAATCGAAACTCTCGCCGGTGATGTTGATGTTGTCGGTGTTGAGCACGCCGTGCACGAATCCCGCCGTGATCCACCTCGCCCCGGTCCGTGCCACCCGCTCGGCCACTTCGCCGAGGAACTTCGGCGCCCGCTCATTGTCGCCTTCTGTCCAAAGCTCGGGAAAATAGGCCTTCACAGAGTGATCGAGCAGCGTTTGCAGCTTCTCCTCGTCCTTGAAGTAGGAGAGCCTCTGGAAGGTACCGATCCGCACATGGCTGTGCGACAGCCGCACCAGTACCGACGATCGCGTCGGCGACGGCTCGTCGCCCCGCTCCAGCTCCTCGCCGGTCTCGATGAGCGACAGGCTCTTGCTGGTGTCGACACCCAGCGCTTCGAGCATCGCGGTGGCCAGCACTTCGCGCACCCCGCCCTTGAGCGTCAGCCGTCCGTCACCGCCGCGAGACCATGGCGTCCGCCCCGAGCCCTTGGTACCGAGATCGTAGAGCCGCCCGTCCTGCCCTTCAAGCTGTGCGAACAGGAACCCGCGGCCATCGCCGAGATCGGCATTGTATGTCTGGAACTGGTGCCCGTGATAGCGCAGCGCCAGCGGCTGCTCGAAACTGCCCGGCAGCGGCTCGAACCGGCCGAAATGTGCGATCCACTGCTCGTCCGACAGCAGGTCGAGCCCGATCGAGGCAGCAGCCCGCTGGTTGCGGTAGCGGAGAATGGTCTGGGGGAAAACCGCCGGCTTCACCAGGTCGAAGAAGCCGTCGCCGAGGTCGGCATGCGTTTTCCGTGTTTTCACCGCCTGAATACTCCGATCACCTCGACATGCGCGGACCACACGAACTGGTCGACCGGGGTCACGCTTTCGAGCCGATAACCACCGGCGATCAGGATGGCTGCATCACGGGCGAATGTCTTGGGTTCGCAGGAGACCGCCACCACCGTCTTGACCTTGGACCGCGCCAGTTCCCGCGCCTGCGCCTCGGCCCCGGCCCGCGGCGGATCGAACACCACGGCGTCATAGGGCTGCAGCTCCACCGGTGCCAGCGGATCGCGGAACAGGTCGCGGGCCAGTACGGTGACCGGCTTCAGTCCCTGCGTGAACCGCACCGCCTTGGCCAACGCCGCCGTCGCCGGTTTGTCGCTGTCGGCCGCAAAGACCCTGGCGCTCTCCGCCAGCCGCAGCGCAAACGGCCCGACCCCGCAGAAGAGATCAGCTACGGATTTCGCCTTACCAACGGCGGATATAACATGTTCTGCCAGTACGTCCTCGGCCCGCTGCGTCGCCTGCAGGAAGCTCGCGACCGGGACCTCGACCAGCGCCTTGCCCATCTTCACTGCCGGTGGCCGCGCCATGAACCGGACCTCGCCATTCCACGCCAGCCGCGCGAGCTTATACGTCTGCCCAAAAGCCGCAAACGCCTCCGGTCGCGGCTTGCGCTCGGACTTCACCGCGAGGTCGAGCCCCGTATCGGTCGCGGTGATCGCCACATCGCCATCGCCCGCCATGGGATAGAGCAGATGCGCCAACTTCGGCGCCGCCGTCTTGAGGCTCGGCACCAGGATTGGACAGGCTGCAATATCGAGAATGTCGTGCGTGCGCGCCCGCGCGTACCCCGCGCCATGCTTGCGGATATGGAGCGTCGTGCGCCGCCGCCCCGCACCCTGCGCATCCACCAGCGGCGCCACGGGCACATCGATGCCCGCATGGCTCAGCGCTGTCTCCACCAGCCCGCGCTTGAACGCCGCATAGGTGCTGGGCCCCGCATGCTGCAGCGCGCACCCCCCGCAGGTGCCGAAATAGGGGCAGAACGGTTCTATCCGGTCGCTGCTCTTTTCGAGCAGCCGCACCATATGCCCACGCTCCGCCTCAGCATCGATCTCGATCCGCTCGCCGGGCAGCGTGAACGGCACGAAGACGCGCGTTCCGTCGATTTCCGTGACGCCTTCGCCGCGCTGCCCCAGGCTGGTGATGGTTGCTTCAATCATGCCCGAGCCTTAGCAGGCTCAGGGCTGGCTCACCATCTCCAGAACGCTGGCCATCGACACGAACGGGATGCCGGCGTGCTCGCTGAGCCCGGTGGCGCAGGTCGAAACCGTCGACACCCCGATTGTGCAGTCCGCTGGGATCTCCCCCTTCACGAACCGCGTCGCATGCGCGTTGAGCTCCGGCGCGAACAGCCCCCGGTCCCCGCCATAGCCGCAACAGGTGAAGCTCGAGAGCACCACCACCTTATCGGCCATAGCCCGGGCCAGCGCCTCGATCGTCGCCTGTTCCTTGAGCCGCTGCGCCGAGCAATTGTGATGCACCGCCAGCGCCGGCACTTTCTTGGTGATCTTGAGCCGCGGCAGCACCTCGTTCAGCAGGAACACGGCACTGTCCGACACCACCGATTGTCCCGGATGCCCCTTGATATGCTTGGCGCAGGTCGAAGCATCGGTGACCACTGGGAACTTCCCGCCCCCAGAGAGCGCATCGAGCGACACATTGAGCGCGTCGCCCAGCCGATCCGCCTCCTCCGGGAAGCCTTTCGACTGGAACGGCTGTCCGCAGCATTGCCCGTCGAGCTTCTCGGGCATCACCGGGTTGAACCCGGCGCGCTTCAAGAGCTCCAGCATCGCCTCGGTCGTCGGCAGCATGCCGTTTTCCCGCGTCGGCGCCCCGAACATGCGCGTCGCGCAGCTTGGGAAATACACCACCCGCCCGAGCGGCGCCGACGGATTGGGCGAGGGCTTTGGCGAGCCCGGCCCCGGCCGCAGCGTCGGCGACACCCGCGGGACGGCTTTGTTGGTCACCCGCCTTGCCAGCCCAGCCAGCGCATCGGTCGCCCCGTTGCCGATGATGGTGCGCGAGAGCGCCTGCGCCCCCACCGCCAGCTTCATCGACGTCTCCACCGCCGTCGTATTGCCCGCCAGCCATTGTGCGGACTTGCGATCCGCCTCCGTCCGCCGCCGTCCGCGCTCGCCGATCACCATCGTGCCGGTCTCGATGCCCACCGGGCAACGCTCGGCGCAGACATTGCCCGCCGCGCAGGTATTGAGCCCGGCATACTGAAACCCATCCTCCAGTTCCTGGAGGCGGACCGGGTCCTCGCCGGTCATCCGCAGCCGGGCCCGCTCGCGCGTGACCGCGATGCGCTGCCGTGGAGATAACGTGAGATGCGTTGCCGGACAGGCCGGTTCGCAGAAACCGCACTCGATGCACATGTCGACGATGTCGTCGGCCAATGGCATCAGCTTCAGGTTCTTGACGTGGGCATCCGGGTCCGGATTGAGCAGCACGCCCGGATTGAGCAGTCCTTCCGGGTCGAACAGCGCCTTGACCCGATGCATGATTGCGTAGGCCGTCGTTCCCCACTCGGCCTCGACAAATGGCGCAATGGCGCGACCGGTGCCGTGCTCCGCCTTGAGCGAGCCGCCGTAACGCACCGACACCAGCTCGGCCAGCGCCTTGTTGAACACGTCGAAACGCTCGACTGCAGCCGAGTCCATGAAATTGTCGGCCATCAGAAAATGCAGGTTGCCGGCCAGCGCGTGCCCGATGATCACCGCTTCGGGGTAGTTGTAGTCGTCGAGCAGCTTCCTGAGGTCGAGCACGAAGTCGGCCAGCCGGTCGACTGGCGCCGCTACGTCTTCGGTGAGGAAGCTCGTACCCTTGGGCCGCGCCGCGCCGCCTGAGGCGAAGAACCCCTTGCGCACATCCCAGAGCGCATCGGACTTCGCGTCGTCGACGACAAAGTTCACATGCGTCGCGCCTTCTTCGAGGCAAATGGCCGTGGCCTTTGCGATCTCCAGGTCCAGCGTCGCCATGTCGGGCGCGCTGACGTCGATCAGCACCCCCGGCGACTCTGGTCCGAGATACGGCAGATAAGGTGTTATGACTGGAACGTGTTCGACCGTCGCCAGCGCCCGTCGCTCCATATATTCCGCCGCTGTTACGCCCGTCGTCGATTGCACCCCGCCATTGGCCAGACGGCTGATCGCTCGCGCGCAGGAATAGGGATCGGGGAAAATGACCAGGTCGCTCGACTTGAACGGATGGTCGGGTATCGTCTCGTAGGTGACCTCTGAGACGAAGCCCAGCGTTCCCTCGGATCCGACGATCAGGTGGATCAGGATGTCGATCGGGTCATGGAAATCAACCAGCGCATTGATCGAATAGCCGACCGTGTTCTTGATCTTGTACTTCTGCCGGATGAGCGCCACGAGTTCGGCGTTTGCCGTCACCTCGTGGTGCAGCTGGTGCAGTTCGTTGAGCAGGGATGCATGAGTCCGCCGGAAGCTCGCCACCGACTCGGCATCGCCCGAATCGAGCACCGTGCCGTCGGTCAGCATCACCCGCAGCCGCCGCATCGTGTGATACGTGTTATACGCCACGCCGCAGCACATGCCCGACGAGTTGTTGTTGACCACCCCACCGATCTTGCAGGTCGCCTGGCTCGCCGGATCCGGCCCCAGCTTGCGGTTGAACGGCTTTAGCGCCTTGTTGGCATTGGCGACGATGATCGCGGGCCCCAGCGTGATGCGGTCGCCATTCTCGAAAATCTGCAGCTTGCGCCAGCCATCGCCCAGCACCGCCAGGACGCCTTCGGTCACCGCCTGCCCCGACAGCGACGTACCGGCCGCCCGGAATGTCAGCGGCAGTCCTTCGGCCCGCGCCGCCGCGATCACCGCCCGCACCTCGTCTTCGGAATTGACGATCACCACAACGGCGGGAATCAGCCGGTATGAGCTGGCGTCGCCCGAATAGGCGTAGGTCATCAGCGGGTCGGTCATGATCCGGTCCTTGCGGATCACGCCCTCGAGCCGCGCCGCAACGCGCTTGCCCGCCTGGGCCTTGTCGCCGGTGACGGGGGCGAACTGATTCATCGTGCTGTCTCTAAACTGGAATTCCAGATTATAGGGTACTACAGCCGCGCTTCCCACGGAAGACCGGCAATTGACCATTTCCGCCTGACGGCGTTTGCTGCCAATATGGAATTCGCGCTGCATCGACCCGGCCCACCGCTCGACACGCATGTCGAGTCCCTCATCTTTTTCGCCGGTGCCGATCCGCGCCACCAGCGCGAGAAGCTGCTACCCGATGGCGCCATCGAGATCATTGTCGATCTGAGCGAGCGACCCAAGGCGCTGTATGCGGATGAACGCGGATCGGTGGCTGAAACCTTTCGCAAAGCCTGGATTTCCGGGATGCGCACCCGGCCTATCGTCATCGAGGCCCAGCCGATGGCGTCCATGCTGGTGATCCGCTTTCGTCCCGGCGGCGCTCACACTTTTCTGCGCCACGACGCCCAAGCGTTGAGCGACGGCATCTTCCCACTCGATTCGGTCCTCGGCGCCAATTCGCTGCGCGACCGCATCCTCGATGCCCGAGGCTCCGCTCGCTTCGCCGCCGTCGAAACCTGGCTCCGTGAGCATATGCGGGCCGTCACCGATCATCCCGCCGTCACTTGGATGATCCGCCGCCTTGCCCGTCCGGCCGGTCTGCGCATCGCCGATCTCGCCGAGGAAACCGGCTATTCGGAGCGACAGGTCTTGGCGCTGTTCCGCCAATGGGTGGGCATGACACCGAAGCATTACGCCCGACTGCGCCGCTTCCAGATGGTCCTCGACCGGCTGGCGCAATCGGGCCGCGAGCACATCTGGCTCGAAGGCGACCGCCTGCCTCGCGCCGACTGGGCCAGCATTGCCCATTGGGCCGGATATGCCGACCAGTCGCACCTCACTCATGAGTTCCAGGTCTTCGCCGGCATGGCGCCTGGCGCCTATCTTGAAGCTTACCGCGGGCTGGCCAATTACCTGCCGATCAAGCTGCCGGAGACTTCCGATTTCTACAAGACCGCCGGGCAGCACTTGTAGCAGAGTGAATTGAATCCAAAGGGGGTTTTGAGATGCCTGCAGTCAACTGGTTGGCGGTGATCGTCGCGGCGATTGCCATGTTCGGGCTCGGCGCGGTCTGGTACTCGCCTGTGCTCTTCGTCAAGCAATGGGCCAAAGCGGCCGAGCTGGAGATCGACTACGAGAAACGCGGCAACTTCGTCGCCATCCTCGGCACGTCCGTCGTGCTGACGCTGATCATGGCGGCCAACCTCGCCTTCTTCACCGCCCCGCTCGATCTCGCCGGCACCGTCGCTGCTGCCCTCGCCGCTGGCTTGGGCTGGGCGACGCTTTCGCTCTGGATCATTTCCCTCTTCGAGCGCCGCCCTCTCAGCTACGTCTTCATCAACGGCGGCTATCTCACCCTGGGTTTCATCCTGATGGGTCTGATCCTTGGCCTCTGGAAATAGAAATGGCGCTCCGAAGAGCGCCACTCGCTTGGGCTTATCAATTGCCCTCATGGTGGCCTTGTGGAACCCCGAGGACGGAGGCCCGCTGGCCTAGAGATCGATGTCGTCGTCCTCGACCTCTGCCGCTCGGATGTCCTCAGCTGCCTTGCGCAGAATCTCTGCCACCCGGCGCTGGTTCTCCGGTCCTGACCTAACTGCCTCAGAGAGCGCCGCTTTGAGCTCGCGTCGCGCCTCGTTGACCTCTGGGATCACGTCGCGCATATCGCGATCCGGCCGCGGTGGCGCATCGTGCCGGAAACCGTGCTCGTGGCGAGGCCCGCGGGACTCCCGGCCTTCGTCGTCCGGACGGTTACCCTGCATCGACTCGCGCAAGGCCTTCATGCGCTCGCCCGCCTTGCCGAGAAAATCGAGTGTTGCCTCGATCGCGTCCCGGTTGTCGGCCAGATGCGCCTTGCCCTCGTCGGTGATGGTGTAGAGCTTCTTGTTGCCCTCGGGACTCGAGGTCACGTAGCCGGCTTCCTCGAGGAAAGTCAGCGCCGGATAGACGATGCCTGGACTGGGTGAATAGAATCCGGCCGATTTCTCTTCGATGGCCTTGATCAGGTCGTAGCCGTGCCGCGGCTGCTGCTCGATGAAATAGAGCGCCACGAGCCGCAGGTCGCCCGAAGCCAGCATGCGGCCGATGCGGAAATTCTCGCCGAATCCGCCCCAGTCGCCCCTGCCCATGCCCGGGATGCGTCCGAAGCCGCGGCGGGCCATGGCCTCGAAGCGCCGCCAGTTGCGGTCCCAGCGCTGGTCGTGATGGTGGTGATGCATGTGAATGCCTCCGATATGTCTTTTCATGACCGGAGAGGTGGGCTTGTCTTTTTCAAGTTTCAAGATAGCTCTCAAGATATATCTTCAACGCACGCATCACATCCGCAAAAGACTCTCGTTGACTCTGGAACCGAGTCTGATGTTCTCTCTTTGTTCTTCAGTGATCGAGAACGAAGGGAGCCCTCCCCATGCAGGGCGCGCGCCAGAAACAACTTCAGGATCTTCGCGACAAGATCGCTGCCATGGAAACGGGCCCGGTGCTGAGGCAAGCCGGCCGCGCGACCACTCCTGCCGGTCTGCTGCAGGTTCCTCCTGGTACGCTGAGCGAAGTCTTCGCCGCGAGCCGGGATGAAAGCGGCGCAGGGCTCGGCTTTTCCCTCGCCTTGGCGCGCGGGCTCATCACCCGTAACCGGCCCGGTCTGATCGTCCTGCAACTGGCAGACGAAGCCCAGAAGATGGGACTCCTCTATGGTCCCGGCCTCGTCCATTTCGGCCTGCCGGTGGATCAACTGGTCTTTGCCCGCCCCCAGACCATCGTCGAGCTGCTCTGGGCCATGGAGGAAGCGATCGCCTGCCGCGCCGTCGCCGCTGTGGTCGCCGACATAGCCGGCTTTCATAAGGCTCTCGATTTCACCGCCTCGCGCCGCCTGAGCCTGCGCAGTGCCGCCTCCGGCGTGGGTACCTTCATCACCCGCTATGGGCAGCAGCGTGAGGCCAGCGCCGCCCGCTTCCGCTGGAACATCGCTCCGGTCGTAAGCGGCCCGCAACCCTTCGACGACCGGGCGCCCGGCCCGCCGCGATGGCGGGCCGTTCTCGAACGGGGCCGGCTGCAACCCGACCGGCCAGTAGGCATCGACGGTGAAGATTACCTGGTGGATTGGACGAAAGATGGTTTCGTTCTGGCAGACATCGATGAAAGCGACAGGGAAGTCCCTCTGGACCGCCCGGCGCTACCTCGTGCTCAGCCTCCCACGCTGGGCGACCGACTGCCGCAAACGGGCTGACCCGGCCCTCGCAACGTCCGGCCGGCCGCTGGTGCTCTGGGAGCGGATCAAGGGCGGCCTGCGCATCGTCGCCCTTGATGATCGCGCCGCCTCGCGCGGGCTGCGCCTCGAACAGAGCATCGCCGATGCCCGTGCCATCGTTCCAGACCTTCTCACCGAGGAGATCGACCACGATTATCTCGGCAATGTCTTCGCCGATTTCGCCGACTGGCACTCCAATGCCAGCCCCATCGTCTCGGTCCTCCCCGACATGAGCCCCTATGGCGACCTGGCGCTCGATATCACTGGTGTCGCCCATCTCTTCGGCGGCGAGGAGAAAATGCTCGCCACCCTGATCGGTCGGCTCCAGCGCCTCGGTTTCGTCGTCCAGGGCAGCATCGCCTCGACCATCGGCGCCGCCTGGGCGCTGGCGAAATACCGTTCCGGCATCGTGCTCGATCCCGGCGCCGAACGCACTGCCCTCTCCACCCTGCCCGTCTCCGCCCTGCGCCTCGGCGAAGAGCAGGTGGCCAAACTCACCCAGCTGGGCCTCAAACAGATCGGCCAGCTCTGGGGCCGCGACCGCCGCGCCCTGCAGTCCCGCTTTGGCGACACCCTGCTGCTCCGCCTCGACCAGGCCGATGGCAGCGTCGTCGAACAGATCAAGCCCCGCATCCCCGTCGCCGAACGGTTCACCGAGCGCCGCTTCGCCGAACCCATCGGCCTCCTCGATGATGTGCTGATGTGCGCCCGCGACCTCGCCATCCAGCTGAGCCTCCGCCTTGAGCAGGAAGGCACCGGCGCGCAGAGCTTCCATCTCTTCGTCTACCGCGTCGACCACAAGGTCATGAACCTCTCGGTCAACGCTGCCCGCGCCACGCGCGACCCCGACCACATCGCCCGTCTTTTCTCGCACCGCGCCGAGCGGCTGATGGGCGAATACGACCCCGGCTTCGGCATCGACATGATCCGGCTGGCAGCGAGCTCCATCGCCGAACTCGATTCCACTCAGCTCGGCGCCTTCGAGGTCGATGACGGTGCCGCCGATCTCGATCGCCTCTATGACCGCCTGACCAGCCGCCTGGGTCCATTGGCTGTCGTTCATACGGCGTTCATCAATACGCATATTCCGGAGCGGGCCGTCCGTTTCGAGCCCGTTGTGGCGCGGCAGGAACCCGACCCTGTTGCCCTGCCGGATCCCAGCATTTCCAGGCCTCTCCGCCTCTTTCCGGTTCCCGAACCCATCACCGTCATCGCCCAGGCTCCGGACGGTCCACCCCTCTCCATGACCTGGCGCCGCGACCGTTTTCGCCTCGTCAAAACCGCCGGACCCGAGCGCATCGAAGCCGAATGGCAGCGCGCAAATATGCGGCTGGACTTCATTCTCCCCGAACCAAATCCACAGCCAGTGGAAGGGGATAAGCCGGCACCCTCGCCCAACCCGCGCGACGCGCTCGAACCCTTCGACCCCGATCGCCTGCTGCGCGACTACTACATGGCCGAGGATGAGAACGGCCGCCGCTACTGGCTCTTCCGCCAGGGCAGCTACGGCGCCGGCCGGCAGCCGCTCTGGTTCATCCATGGGCTCTTTTCATGAGCAACATCATCCAGTTGGACCCGCCGGTGCGGCCCTCCCCGGTGGCGCCGCCCTACGCCGAACTGGTCGCCACCAGCAATTTCTCTTTCCTCCGCGGCGGCTCCCACCCCGAAGAACTGGTCTCCGCCGCCATGCATCTGGGTCTCGCCGGCCTCGGCATCTGCGACCGCAACAGCTTTGCGGGTGTGGTGCGCGGCCATGTCGTCGCCCGCAGCCTCAAGGAACAATTCCCTGATTTCCGCTATGTCGTCGGCGTCCGCCTCGTCTTCACCGACGGCACCCCGGACATCGTCGCCTACCCCACCAACCGCGACGCCTATGGCCGCCTCTGCCAGCTGCTGACCCGTGGCAACCTGCGAGGCGAAAAGGGCGATTGCCAGATCACCTTCGCGGATTTGGCCGACTTCGCCGAAGGCCAGCTCTTCATCTTCTTCTGCGACGAAACCCGCTTCGCACAGTCGGAAGCCATCCTCGCCGAGCTCCGGAAACTCGCCCCTCGCAATGTCTGGCTGGCCGCCAACTTGGCCTTCAAGGGCCACGATCGGGCCCGCCTCAACCGCCTGGCCGCTCTCGGCACCCGGCTCAAAGTGCCGCTCCTCGCTGTCAACGACGTGCTCTACCACGAGCCATCGCGCCGCATCCTCCACGACGTGGTGACCTGCATCCGCGAAGGCCTGACCCTGGAAACCGCCGGCCGCCGGCTTGAACAGAATGCCGAGCGCCATCTGAAACCCAGCTATGAGATGGCCCGCCTCTTTGCCGAGCATCCCGGCGCCATCGCCGAGACACGGGAGCTGCTCGGCCGCATCCGCTTCAGCCTCGACGATCTCAAATACAACTACCCCGAGGAAACCATCGGCAATGGCGAGACAGCGCAGGAAACGCTGGAGCGCCTGACTTGGGCCGGCGCCGCCCGCCGCTACCCCCAAGGGGTCCCCGATGCGGTGAAAAAGACGCTCTGGTATGAGCTCTGCCTCATCGCCTACAAGCGCTACGCCTCCTATTTCCTCACCGTTGCCGATATCGTCGAACACGCCCGGCATACCCTCGGCATCCTTTGCCAGGGGCGCGGCTCGGCAGCCAATTCGTCGGTCTGCTTCTGTCTGGGGATTACCGAGGTAGATCCCGGCAAAGCCACGCTGGTCTTCGGCCGTTTCATCTCCACCGAGCGCGACGAGCCACCCGACATCGACGTCGACTTCGAGCACGAGCGGCGCGAGGAGGTGATGCAGTATGTCTACCAGAAATATGGCGGCCGCCGCACCGGGCTGACCGCCAACGTCATCTCCTACCGCTCCAAGAGCGCCATCCGCGAGACCGCCAAGGTGTTCGGCGTCTCCGACGATACGGTGAACGCCTTCAACCAGCTCCACTGGGGCTGGGGCTCGCGGCTCGACCTCGCCACCGTCGGCACGCTGGGGCTCAATCCCGACGATCCCGTGCTGGCGCAGATGTTCGAGGTGGTGAAGGTGCTGCGCGGCTTTCCGCGCCATCTCAGCCAGCATGTGGGCGGCTTCGTCATCACCCGCGACTCGCTTGAAAGCCTGGTGCCGATCAGCAAGTCGGCAATGGACAGCCGCACCATCATCGAGTGGAACAAGGACGATATCGACGCCCTCAAGATCCTCAAGGTCGATATCCTGGCGCTGGGGATGCTCTCCTGCCTCCGCCGCGGTTTTGAGCTGATGCACCAGTATTACGATCAGGACGTGAAGCTGGCGCAGCTGCAGAACGAAGAGTTCGAGTATCCCGAGCGGGCGAAGCCGGTCTACGAGATGACGCACCGCGCCGACACCATCGGGGTGTTCCAGATCGAGAGCCGGGCGCAGATGACCATGCTGCCCCGCCTCAAGCCCAAGGTATTCTACGATCTGGTCATCGAGGTCGCCATCGTCCGCCCCGGCCCGATCCAGGGCAACATGGTGCACCCT
>JAEZKB010000028.1 GCA_023415605.1 Pseudomonadota bacterium | reverse complement strand
GGTCCGCAGTAGCCCTCATGGTGAGCACCGTCGAACCACGAGGGCGTGGCACCAGAGCACTAATGCACGCCCTTCTCCACATCGAAGCCGTCGCCGTCCTCCCACTCGGTCTCGTCGAGCACGTCGTTCTCGACCAGGTCATCATCGAGCGACTCCTCGTCGGCCGCTTCGATGGCTTCGAGTTCATCGGAATCCGGTGACAGGGTTTCGCGGTGGTCTTCCGGGTTGTGATCCACCGAAGCCGGGTCCATCGACTCGCCGAAGCCGTCCTCGAGCGCCAGGATCGCCTCCTGGATCTGGCCCAGTAGCGCCCCGGGATCATCGAGGCCGAAATCCGAGGCCTCGCGCTCGCTGAGCTCGTCGCGGTAGTAGCGCAGCCGGTCGAGCCGCTCCTGGCGCGGAAACTCGTCCGAATAAAGCAGTTCGTCGATCTCGGTCTGGCTGATCGGATTGGCGATCAGCACCTGGTCGGTGCCGTCATTGCTCCGCGTATCCTGCGATTCAACGGTGCGGTTGATGTGGTTCACTTCGGCCTCCCTTTGGTTTGCTTGACACCTGAACGCCCGCGACCGCCCGGGGGTTCATTAGGCTAGCGCGATGTGAGCGGCCGAATGAGCAGCAGCCTTGCCCTATCGGCAAAGCCGGGAAATTTACGGAATGTTGACTCCCTCCCGAGCCGTGATCGCGGATCGGGCAAACCCCTGATCCGCTGCAACAATTGATTCACCAGCCCTCGTGCAGGGATGGCGGCGTTCATTGCCGAGGTTCAATTGCAAACCGTCATTTCAACCCTGCTCGACCGTCACGACCTCAGACTCGTGGCGCTCGCCGCCCTCCTCTGTGCCCTGTCGGCCCTTGCGGGCATGAGCCTTCTGCACCACGCGCGGCGCACCAAGGGGCCGATGCGGGCGGCCTGGCTGATCATCGCGGCGGTCGCTGTCGGCTTCGGCATCTGGGCCACCCATTTCGTCGGCATGCTGTCGTTCAGGATCGGCATGCCGGCCGGCTACGACATCCCGCTGACGCTGCTGTCGCTCGGCATCGCCATGTCCATTGTCGGCGGCGGCCTCTGGTACGTGACGCTCGCCCGGCGCCCGATCGATGCGCTGCTCGGCGGCGCCGTTGTGGGCCTGGGCATCTCCACCATGCACTATGTGGGCATGGCGGCGCTGATGCTGGGCGGCGAGATCGTCTGGGCGCCCGAGTTGGTAGCGTCTTCGGTCCTCCTCGGCATGGGGCTCGGTGCTCTTGCCGTCTGGGTCGGCACGCGGCATCCGACCATCCGTGCGCGTGTCGAAGGCGCCGGTGTGCTGACGCTGGCCATCGTCGCCATGCACTTCACCGGCATGGGTGCGGCGAACCTCGCCAACTGCTTCCCGATCGTCAGCGCCGGGGACGCGACGCCGCAGTGGATGTCGCTGGTGGTGGCGGTCGTCTCCATCCTCATCCTCACCTTTGCGCTGGGCGGCATCTATCTCGATATGCGCGAACGCATGCGGGCGCAGCGCGAGACGGACCGCATGCGCGGCCTCGCTGATGCCGCCGTCGAGGGCTTGCTCGTCTGCGACGGCGACGTGATCGTCACCGCCAATTCCAGCTTCCTGCAGATGGTGGGGCTGGAACAGGACCAGGTCACCGGGCGGAAGCTCGCCTTCTTCCTCGGCTCGTCCGGTGTCACCGACCTCTTCGAGCATCCCAACAAAGCCATCGAACTCGAACTCAATACCAGCGCCCATGTGCGGGTGCCGGTGGAAGTGATCGGCCGCAGTGTCGATTTCGGCGGCAAGCCGCATGTGGCCCTCGCCATCCGCGACCTCTCGGCCCGCAAGTCGGCTGAAGAGCACATCCGCTTCCTGGCCCATCACGATGCCCTCACCGGCCTTTCCAACCGCGCCAGCTTCGGCCGCATGCTCGAGGACGAGATCGCGCGCGCCAAGCGCAAGAACGGCATTTTCGCCGTGCTGGCCCTCGACCTCGACCGGTTCAAGGAGGTCAACGATCTCTTTGGCCACCCGGCCGGCGACGTGCTGCTGCAGCGCGTCGGCGCGGCCCTCCTCGCGGCTGTCGCCGAGCATGGCAGCGCCGCGCGGCTGGGTGGCGACGAATTCGCCGTGCTGGTCACTGATATTGGTGGCCCGGCGGAAGCCGGGCGACTGGCCGAGGCCATTTTGGATGCCTTCGAGAAGGCCAACCAGCACAGCGCCGGCGGTCCGGCCATGTCGGCCAGCATCGGCATCGCGCTCTTCCCGCGCGACGCAGGCAGCGCCGAAGAGGTGATCTCGCACGCCGACACCGCCCTCTATCGCGCCAAGCAGGATGGCCGCGGCGTCTACCGCTTCTATCACAGCGAAATGGGCGCCGAAGTGCGCGACCGCCGCATGATGGAGCACGACCTGCGCCACGCTATTTCGCGCGGCGAACTCGCGCTCGCCTACCAGCCGCAGATCGATATCCAGTCCGGCGAAGTCACCGGGTTCGAAGCGCTGATCCGCTGGACCCATCCGGAACGGGGCTCGATCTCCCCGGCCGCCTTCATCCCGGTGGCTGAAGCGAGCGGCCTCATCCTGCAGATCGGCGAGTGGGTGCTACGGAAAGCGTGCTCGGAGGCCGCGACCTGGACGTCGCCGCTCTCGATCGCGGTCAACGTCTCCACCGTGCAGATCCACGCCCCGGGCTTTGCCCATCTGGTGCACGAGGTGCTGGTGCAGACCGGCCTGCCGCCCTCCCGGTTGGAAGTCGAGATCACCGAGACCGCACTGGTCAAGGACATGGCCCGTGCCGTCACCACATTGCGGCAGATCCGGGCGCTCGGCGTCCGCATCGCCATGGACGATTTCGGCACCGGCTATTCGTCGCTCGCCAATCTGCGCGCTTTCCCCTTCTCCAAGATCAAGGTCGACCAGAGCTTCATCAAGGCGGTGGATAGCAACGAGCAGTCCGCCACCATCGTCCGCGCCGTGCTCGGCCTCGGCAACGGCCGCGCCGTACCGGTGATCGCGGAGGGCGTCGAACGCCCCGAAGAACTCGAATTCCTCCGCAACGAAATCTGCCAGGGCGCCCAGGGCTACCTCCTCAGCCGTCCCGCCGATATCTCCGTCTTCCGCGACGTGGTGGAAGGGCGAAGGACGACATTGCCGGCCGAGGCGGAGACGACGAAGCTGCGGCTGGTGGGCTGACGGGAGGGCCGGCCTACTCGGACGGCTCTTTCCACAACTCGAGGTCGTCCCGCTCGCCAACCACGCGGAGCAGTGGCGGCTCGTCCTTGCCGGCCCAGTCGGCGGGAATGGACTTGCTGCTGCTGGCACCCAGTTCGCGCAGCATCTCGATCTGGCGGACGACGCTGCCGCGGCCGGTGGAGAGCTGGCTGCGCGCATCATCGAAGGTGGTGCGGGCCCGGTCGAGGTTCTGTCCGACGCGATCCATGGTCGAGAGGAACCCCGCGACCTTGTCGTAGAGGGAGCCAGCCCGCGCTGCGATCTCCTCCGCATTGCGATGGCGCCGCTCGATGTCCCAGATGTTGCGGACCGTACGCAGCACCGTCATCAGCGTCGTCGGGGTGGTCAGCATGACGCCTCGGCTCATGCTGAATTCGACGAGCTTGGTGTCGTTCTGGATCGCGGTGGCCAGCGCCGATTCGATCGGCACGAACATCATTACGAAGTCCATGCTCGACTTGGCGGCCCGGTGGTAGCCCTTGTCGCCCAAGGTGGTGACGTGATTGCGCACCGAGGCGATGTGGGCACGAAGATGCATGTCGCGCGTGTCGTCCTCGGCGTTCACGAAGGCCTCGAACGCCGTCAGCGACACCTTGGAGTCGATGATCAGCCGGTCATTGTTAGGCATCAGCACCTCGACATCGGTGCGGACGCGCTGGCCCTCTTCGCCGGTATGGCTGGCCTGAGTGAAGAACTGCTCGCCCTCGCGCAGGCCGGACTGTTCGAGGATGGTCGAGAGGATCATCTCGCCCCAGGCGCCCTGCGTCTGCGAACTGCCCTTGAGCGCGCGCGTGAGGTTGTGCGCCTCGGTGGTGATCTGCAGGTTGCTCTCGGCCAGGGCCCGGATCTGCTCGGACATGGCCGAGCGGTCCTTGATCAGACCCTGGTGGAACTCGGTGATCTTCTCCTGCAGCGGCTTGAGCAGCACATCCACTTGCTCGCGGTTCTGCTTGGTGAAGGTCTCGCTGTGGGTCTGCAGCACCTCGCCGGCAATCGCCTTGAACTCGTCGGTCATCTGCTGGCGCGCCTCGAGGAAGCGCTTGAGGTTCATTTCGTTCTGCCGCGCCTGTTCGTCGAGGCGGGTGCGCATGGCGGCGAGTTCGGCGCGCAGTTCGGTGTTCTTCTCGCGCTCGTCGCCGACGAGCTGCTCGGCGCGCTGCCGCTCATGCGCCAGCGAGCGGTCGAGGTCGCGGATGCGGCCGTCGCGATCGGCGAGCTGCTGGGTGAAGTTGGCGCGCAACTGTTCGGCCGCGGCTGCTGCAGCCTCGAGCGCCGCCTCATGCCGCAGGCGGTACTGCCGCACCACCAGCGCCACCAGCAGCACCGCGACCAGCGCCGCGGCGCCGTAGAGCGCCATTTCCTGGGTGACCGCATAGTCGGCGACGACGAAGAGAACCTTGTCCATCGGCGTACTCTATCCGATTCGGTTTCCCTTTTGTTCCCCCGCCGTCTGTTGACCCGGGGACCTGAATTCCCATATTGAGCCCAACACTTTCTAAAAGCCGCCCGATAAGGACCCCGTCCATGGCCAAGCGCCCGATCCTGGTATTGCCCGACCCGCGCCTCCGCGCGATTGCCGACCCCATCGAAAAGGTCGACGACAGCGTCAAGGCGCTGGCCCAGGACATGCTCGACACCATGTACGACGCGCCCGGCATCGGGCTCGCCGGTCCGCAGATCGGCGAGATGAAGCGCATCGTGGTGATGGACCTCGCCAAGGAAGGCGAGGATCCAGCGCCGATCGTGATGATCAACCCGGAGATCCTCAAATTCTCCGACGAGACCGTGGTCACCGAAGAGGGCTGCCTCTCGATCCCGGAGCTCTATTACGACGTCGAGCGCCCGGCTGAAGTCACGGTCCGCTACACCGATCTCGAGGGCAAGACCGTCGAGACGGACGCCACCGACCGTCTTGCCATCTGCATCCAGCACGAGATCGATCACCTCGATGGCGTGCTCTATATCGACTACCTCAGCCGGTTGAAGCGCGACCGCGTGCTCAAGAAGTTCCAGAAGGCCGACAAGCTGGCGAAACGGGCCTGAGCCCGGCCGGGATCTGTCGTCCCCTCGCCCCTCTGGGGAGTGGGTCAGGGTGAGGGGTAGCCGAGCAAGACGAGCGCTCCGTTACCGCCTCTCCCCTCATCCGGCGCTTCGCGCCACCTTCTCCCCAGAGGGGCGAAGGGATCCGACTGAGA
>JAEZKB010000001.1 GCA_023415605.1 Pseudomonadota bacterium | reverse complement strand
CACCTGTAGGGATCGTGCAGAGTTTGGCGGGCATTTGTGTGCCGACCTTTAGGACCGGTTAGGATGCTCAGGGGTGGCAGAGACACACCGCGTGCTCTGCCGCGTGCAGAAGGTGGCGGCCCGGTGCCTCATATTGCCAGACTATGCGCTGGGGCGTCCCCCTGGCGCACGGCGGGCGCTCGTCCATGTCCGGACATGGCCCCAAGTGGGCCGCGACCTTCCTCGGATCTCGACTCCTCAGACTGTTCTGATCGTGCCGCCATCGATGACGAACTCGGCGCCATGGATTGCGGCAGCACGTTCGGATGCGAGGTAGGCGATAAGGTCGGCCACCTCTTCGGGCTCGGCGCCCCGTCCGATCGAGATCCCGCCTAAAGCGTCGAGCACCGACTGCCGCGCGTCCTCGACCGTGCCGCCATTGGCAGCCCGAAGCATTTCGAGGAAGTCTCCAGTCGCCTCGGTCATGATCCAGCCAGGCGAGACGGAATTGACCCGCACGCCCTTAGGACCGAGCTCTTTCGAGAGCGACTTGCTGTAGGTCCTGAGCGCGGCCTTTGCGGCTGCATATCCCGTCGTGGATTCAGGCAGTGGCAGAACCGACTGGATCGAGGTGATATGCACCACAGTACCTTTGCCCCGCTCTAGCATCTGCGGGATCAGCAGGCGGTCGAGCCGGACCGTCGCAAGCAGATTAAG
This sequence comes from Pseudomonadota bacterium, assembly GCA_023415605.1. Lineage (GTDB taxonomy): Bacteria > Pseudomonadota > Alphaproteobacteria > Rhizobiales > Devosiaceae > Devosia_A. Next base: position 10,916 of record JAEZKB010000001.1, on the reverse strand, counting down.
GTTCAGTTCTGCGAGCCAGTGGTCGTCCGTGAGGGCGGCGAAGCCACCCGCCGGTGACTCCGAGCCACCGACGACATGGGCGAGAATATCGATGCCGCCCAGCCGATCGAGTGCGGCGTTAGCCAGCGCCTTGCTGCCCTCCGCAGTGGTGAGGTCCGCCTGGACATATTCAACGCCACCGATACGATCCTTGATCGTCCGCGCCGCCGTGATAACGTGGGCTCCGCCGGCGAGGAACCGCTCGACCGTCGCGCGGCCCAGGCCCTTGGTGCCACCGCTGACGAGCACGCGCTTGCCTTCGAACTCGCTCGAATCCGCTTTCATGCCCATACCGTGGTCTCCAGGGTCTTGATGGCATCGTTCGCCATCGTGAAGCGGTACGTGAAGCGGAGCGGGCTGCCGGGGAAGTCGCCATGAGCGGGGCCTTCGAGTACGACCTGGCCGTCCTCCTCCCGAGCAGTGTCGGGTGTGAAGACAGCCTTCACCGGGAGCGCTTCTTCTTCGAGTAGCTTGCGGATGGCAGCCACCCCCTCGAAGCGCTTGCCGTTGTCGATAAAGACGGCATCGGGCAGGAAGTGCTTCAGCATGCCATGGAGGTCGAGACGCTCATTGGCCTCGATATAGTCGGCGATCGTGTTGGGCAGGTTCAGTGACATGGTCATCTCCTTTGCTGGTGAGGCCAATTTAGAGATGGACACTGCTCACGATAATCGAGACAAAACGGCATAGCGTGTTACGGAGATCGGGATAATGGCCCGCCATTCGCTTATCGAACTGGAGGCGGTTCTCGCCATTGTTCGGTGCGGCTCCTTTCGAGCAGCGGCGCTCGATCTTGGCATGTCGACCACGGCCATGAGCAACGCGGTGGGCAAGCTCGAGCGGGAGCTTGATGTGCGCCTGTTCAACCGCACGACGCGCAGCGTCTCGCTCACCTATGCGGGGCGCATCTTCGTCGCGCAGATCAAGCCCGCGCTCGAAGACATCCAAAAGGCCATGAATACGGCGCGTTCACAACAAGAGACCCCGTCCGGCACCTTGCGCATCAACGCCTTCGCGACGGCGGCGCGCGAGATCATGTCGCCACTGGTCCTGAGCTATCTGCAGCGCTATCCCCAGGTTCACATCGACATTGTGACCGAGGGACGGCTGGTTGACGTCGTGGCGGCGGGCTTTGATTTGGGAGTGCGCAGCGCGGAACTGGTACCCAGTGACGCAATAGCAATACCGCTCGGTCAGATGCGAACCATCGTGGTTGCGGCATCTCCGAGCTTTTTCGACAGCAATCCCATCCCTCACGCGCCTCAGGATCTGCTTTCTCTCCCCTGCATTCGCGGGCGACTTCCCGATGGCTCCCTGCTCCGATGGCGGTTCGAAAAGGACGGCAAAGAACTGCAACTCGACGTAGATGGTCCGATCACTCTTGACGAAGCTTCACTTACGCGGATCGCAGCAAAGAGCGGCTTGGGCGTGGGGTATTTCATGGAAACTGACGTCCGCGAAGACATCGCCTCGGGACGACTCGTGCGCATCCTGGAAGACTGGACGCCGCCGCTCGCGCCGCTATGCCTCTACTACTACAACCGGCGCAATTCCTCCGCGGCCTTCCAGGCCTTCATCGCGCTCGCACGCGACTTCGCCGCTGGACGGCTCACGCAGCCATAAGCCTGCCCAACCGTCAGCAATGCCGCGCCGCGCGGTTATCGCGTCAAGAAGCGCGGACAATCGAGAACGTCGGTCAAGGAACGAAGCTTCTGTCCTCCAGTTGTGAGAGAAATCTTCGAGAAGATGACAATTGACCTTTATGGGCGCCGTTCCCAATCCACGCGGGGCTAGATTTTCTCTGTGGGCCCCTGAGAAATCTCGCGCGACGGTCGAAGTCGATGGCCTGGGTTCATTTGACATGGCCGCGGACGGGAACGGCCAGTTCAGTGCCGAAATCGATGGCGTGGCAGCCGGGGCGAGATACTGGTTCCGGCTCGACGGCGGCCCCAGGTTGCCCGACCTCGCATCGCGCCGGCAGGACGAGGATGGCGCCTCCGTCGTCGTCTCGAACACCTTCCCGTGGACCGACAGTGCGTGGAGAGGGGTCGTGGGCTTCGACGAGGTTCTCTATGAACTGCATATCGGCACCTTCACTGCCGAGGGGACCTGGCAAGCGGCCGCCACGCGCCTGCCGGCATTGCACGACCTTGGCGTTACGGTCCTTCAGATCATGCCCGTTGGCACCTTCGGCGGAGCGTTCGGGTGGGGCTACGACACGACGTTGCCCTTCGCGCCCTTCGCTCCTTATGGCACCCCCGACGACATGCGCCGGTTTATCGACAAGGCGCATGGCCTTGGCATCGGCGTCCTTCTCGACGTCGTCTACAACCACGCGGGCGATGACGAGTACTACAACGCCTATAGCGAGCACTACTTTTCAGATCGCCGGAGTGAGTGGGGGCGCGCCTTCAACCTCGACGGCCCTTGCTCGCGAGCGGTCCGGGATTTCTTTGTGCACAATGCGGTCTACTGGATCGAAGACTTCCACCTGGATGGCCTGCGCTTCGATGCAGTGCAGGAACTCGTCGATAGCAGCAGCGAACACATCGTCGCGGAGATCACCCGAGCTGTGCGCGGCGCTGCAGGTGCAAGACAGACATACATCGTCGTCGAAAACCAACCCCAGGAACGTCGCATGATCGAACCGCCGGAACTGGGCGGCTGTGGCGTGGACGCGATGTACAATGATGACTTCCATCATGCCGCACGCGTCTGCATGACCGGGCACAACGACTTCTACTACCGCGACTATCGGGGGACCCCGCAGGAGCTGGTGTCAGCTCTCAAGTACGGCTTTCTCTATCAGGGTCAGCGCTCCAACATGCGAAACCAGTCGTATGGAACGCCAAACCTCGAGACCGCACCTCGGCATTTCCTGCACTTTCTCGAGAACCACGATCAGATCGCGAACTCGGCCAAGGGATCGAGGTTGGCGACCCTGTCTTCGCCCGCTCGTGTCCGTGCCATCACGGCCTTGCTGCTGCTCGGACCGCAGACGCCTTGCCTGTTTCAGGGGCAGGAGTTTGGCGCCACGACCCCATTCCTTTACTTCCTCGACCGAGACGGGCCGGCCGCCGAACATGTTGCGGCCGGACGACGACAGATGCTGAGCCAGTTTCAATCGGTACAGGACCCCGAAATGGCCGCGCGCCTGCCGGATCCCTGCGCTCCGGAAACATTTCATCGCTCCAAGCTGGACTGGACACAGGCCGACGACAACGCAGGGGCCCTGGCTCTGCATCGGGACCTGATCGGCTTGCGTCGCAGCCATGCTGCGCTCTCGCAGCGGAGCGGCGCCCGAATTGACGGTGCGGTTCTCGCGGATGCTGCACTGGCACTGCGCTATTCCATGGCTCGTCCGGAACAGCATCGGTTGTTGCTGGCCAATTTCGGGCGCGATCTCGTCATGGATGTGCTGCCCGAGCCGCTCCTCGCGCCGCCAGAGGGACATCGCTGGATCGTGTGCTGGTCGAGCGAACATCCCGACTTCGACGGCGCCGGTCGCGTACCGGTTGACCTGGCCGACGTGTGGATTCTACCCGCCGACGGCGCCCTGTTCTTGGAGGCGGTTCCCATCTCGCCGTGACGGCCCTCATTCGGCACTCACAAGGGATATGTGGGACGTTTCCGCGGTGTTGGTTCCTGCGGTCCGCTCCGGCTTCGAACGCAAAGCATGCTCGCGGCCCGGCGCGGTAATCGCCTTCCCTGATAGCTCCCGGATTGAAAATCGCTCCATCGCGTGAGATGGGTGCGGCGACGGTGGGGGACCGATCCATGACCAAGACCAGTGCCGGCAGACCGACGCGGCAGCGCGCTACCCTTCGAACTATTGCCGAACTCACCGGGTTGAGCCAGTCGACGGTGTCCCTGTCGCTGCGGGGTGGTACGTCGCTCAAGGAAGAGACACGCCGCCGTATCGCCGAGGTCGCGGCCAGCGTCGGCTACGTACCCGACCGGGCAGGCGTGCGCCTTCGCACCGGCAAGACCAATGTCGTCGCTCTGGTACTCGACGGGGGTGAGGACTCGATCGACTTCACCCGCAACCTGATCCAGGGCATCGGCCATGCCATCAAAGGCACGCGCTACCACATGAATGTGTCGCCTGAATTCGACCGGAGCCACGCGGTCGACACGGTGCGCTACATTCTCGAAAACCGCACTGCCGACGGCATCATCATCACCCACACCACAGCGCGCGATCCGCGCGTGCAGCTCCTCACCGACGCGGACTTCCCATTCGTCACGCATGGGCGCACGGAGTTTTTCACCCCGCACGCCTATCACGACTTCCACTCCGAGGAGTTCGTGCGGCTGAGCATCGAGCGCCTCGCGGCCAAAGGGTGCAAATCGGTGATGCTGGTGATGGGCGGCGATGCCACCAACAACTATCACACCATCGTCACCATGTTCGAACGGGCCGCTGCGCGGTTGAAACTCGACACCCGCGTGGTTGGCGGCACCGATACCAGCAGCCCGGCGGAATTGAGGAGGCTCGGCCGCGAGCTGGCGCAGGATGCCGGCCGCCCCGACGGGATCGTCTGCGACAACGAGATGCGCGCCATCTGCCTCATCTCCGGACTCACCGATGGCGGGCTGCGCGTGCCAGATGACATGGCCTTCGTCTGCAAGCAGACGTCCAACGTGCTACCCGCGCTGTTCCCCGCCATCGACACCATCGAGGAAGATGTCTTTGCCGCCGGAGGCGAACTCACTCGCCTGCTGTTACGGCGGATTGCCGGCGAGCCGGTCGAGCAACTGCAAACCCTCGGCGAACCGACCCCGCACTGGAAGAGCTGAGGCCCCTGCGCCACAATTCCGAGTAGTCCGCGTGGCACATCGAGCAGATGTACACAATGGAGTAGTGAGCGCTCGAAAAATGTGCATTCTGGACCGATGATGAAATTGGGTTCAGGTGCATGAACGAGCATATCCAGTCGACGCTGTCTCCCACCGCTGCGGTGCGCCGGGCATATGCCGCCCTTGCTGGCTACGCCGACCCAGCGCTCTTTATCAGCATCAAACCCGAAGCCGATGCGCTGGCCGAAGCCGCCGCACTGGAAGCCGCCGGCCCGGCCGGCAAGCCGCTCTACGGCAAGGTCTTTGCCGTGAAGGACAATATCGACGCCGCGGGTTTGCCCACCACCGCTGCCTGCCGGGCATTCGAGTACCGCCCCGTCACCTCGGCATTCGTGGTGGCGCGACTGGAAGCCGCCGGCGCCATCGTTCTGGGCAAGACCAATCTCGACCAGTTCGCCACCGGCCTGGTCGGTGTCCGTTCGCCTTACGGGGTACCGCGCAATGGGCTGCGGGACGACTTGATTCCGGGCGGTTCCAGTTCGGGGTCGGCGGTGGCCGTCGCCGCCGGGATCGTTGACTTCTCGCTGGGGACCGACACGGCCGGGTCGGGCCGCATTCCTGCTGGCATGAACGGCATTGTCGGGGTGAAACCGTCGCTGGGACTGCTCTCAGGCACCGGCATGGTTCCCGCCTGTCGCACGCTCGACACCATCTCGATCTTCGCCCGTGATGTCGCCTTCGCCACGGCCGTTGCGGCAGTGGCTTCCGGCTATGACGCCGCAGATCCCTATTCGCGCCAGCTGCCCACGCCGGCGCTCGGAGCCAAGCCGGCAAAGCTGCGCGTCGGCGTACCGCCGCTGGCGCAACGAAAGTTCTTTGGCGACGCGGTCGCCGAGACGGCCTATGCGGCTGACCTAGAGAAGCTCGTATCGCTCGGCGCCGAACTGGTAGAGCTCGACTTCGAGCCGCTGCACGCCGTCGCCCGCCTGCTTTACGAGGGCCCGTGGGTGGCCGAGCGCTATGCCGCGACCAAGCCGCTGATCGAGGAGAACCCGGGGGCGTTCCACCCGGTGACCCTCAAGATCATCGGCGGCGCCAAGAATCTCACCGCCGTCTCCGCCTTCGAGGCCATGTACAAGCTGGCGGAACTCAAGCGCGCCACTGCGCCGATCTTCGAGAGTATCGACTGCCTCGCCGTGCCGACAGTGCCGCGCATGTACACGGTGGCCGAAGTCGAGGCCGACCCAGTGACGCTTAACTCGAACCTCGGGACCTACACCAACTTCGTCAACCTGCTCGACCTCGCCGCCATCAGCGTGCCCGCCGGCATGCGCAGCGACGGCCTCCCCTCGAGCCTGACGCTGATCGGCAGGGCCGGCACCGACGGCACCCTCGCCAGCATCGCTGCGGCGATTGAGGGTCACGCTGCAACGGGTCCAGTGCGAGCTGCCGACGGGCGCATTGAGCTCGCCGTGGTGGGAGCGCATCTCACCGGCCTGCCGCTCAATAAAGAACTGCTGGCGCTCAACGCCACCTTCCTGCGCGAAACCACCACCACCCCGGACTACGCGCTCTACGCATTGCCCAACACCACACCACCCAAGCCTGGCCTGCTGCGGGTCGCGAGCGGCGCACCCATTGCCGTGGAAATCTGGTCGCTCGACGCCAAAGGCTTTGGTGAGTTCGTCAGCAAGATTCCGGCGCCACTCGGGATCGGAACACTGAGCTTTGCCGACGGCACCTCGGCCAAGGGCTTCCTCGTCGAAGCCGAAGCCGTGAAAGGCGCGGAGGATATCTCCGGCTACGGCGGCTGGAAGGCGTATCTGGCGCGGTGAACGCGATAGGCTAGACAAGCAAACCGGCCGGCGTGTCACCTCCCCCCTGTGGGGAGGGAGACCCGACTGATAGCTCAGCGCCGCCCCAATCGCTGCACCGCATCGCCCACGATGGAGATGTGACTCCGCATCGCCCCCTCGGCCGCCTCGCGATCGCCGCGGAGAATGGCCTCGACGATCAGCCCGTGTTCGGCATGCGACTTGAGCAGCCGGCCCAGTTCGCCGAACTGCGCGCGGCGAAAGGGCTGCAGCCGCTGGCGCGTCGATCGGGTCATGTCGGCGAGATAGCCGTTGTGTGCGCCGTCATAGATGGCGGTGTGGAACGAGTCGTTGGCCTCGGCATAGGCGACAGCATTGCCGTCGCGGACCAGCGCCGACATTTCGGTGTGGAGTGCGTCGAGCCTGTCTCGTTCGACCCGCGTCATGGCCACGGCCGAGAGACCTGCGCAGAGCGCTTCGAGATAACCCATGACTTCGAACATGCCGGCGAGTTCAGTGTCGTCGGGCTTGGCGACCAGCGCCTTGGCGTGCGGCTTCTGGTCGACAAGGCCGGAGGCAGCAAGAAGGCGCAAGGCTTCGCGCACCGGCGTGCGGGAGACGGCGAAATCGGCGGCAAGCTGGCTTTCGTCCAGCGCCGTACCCGGCGGCAGCACGCCCGAGATGATGCGCTCGGCCAGGCCGCGCCTGATCTCCTCGGCGGACGTACGCTTGAGCAACCACTCTCTCCCTGCCGGTCTATGCCGGCTCGTCGATGATACTGACATGCGCGGCGACGACCCGCCAGCCATCGGCCATGCGCACCCAACTCTGCATCTGCCGTCCGACCTTGCCCGGCGCCGCATCGCGATAGAACAACGTCGAGGCCGTGGCAAAGTCATTGCCGAAAGTGGTGATGACCGTCTTGGCCAACCGCCGCTCCAGCCCGGCGGACGGCCTCGCCAGCCGGAACGCCCTGATCTCGTCGATGCCATAGAGGTTTTCGCCGATGCCGTAGCGGATGGTGGCGGGCGCGGCAGCGAACAGTTCGTCGAGCACGCCGACATCGTTGCTCACCAGCGCCGCCTCGTAGCGAGCGAACACGGCCTCGACCTCGGCAAGCACGTCCTGGCGATTGATCTCCATCAGCCCGCCTTCCTCCGCGCCAGCATCTGGTCGCGGAGGCGCGTGAGGAACGGGATGGTAGTGAACTGGTCCGGCTGCACTCGGTCCCAGTCGACGCCCATCGGGCGCTTGGCGGTGTTACCGGTGCGGATCAATTCCTTCTCCGTTGCGACGAAATCGAGCGGCGAGTCATGCGCCTGCATCGGCACGCGCGCGTCATCCACCAGCTGCGAGGAATGCACCGTGGTTGCCATCGGTGTTTCCGCGGTGACGATGCCGAGCTCGCGGAAAATCGCCGTTTCGAGATCGGCGAAACCAGCGCCTTTCCCTGTCCGCCCGCCGGCGCGGGTGACCGCCACCGAGCCGCAGACGCAGAAGTCGAGCGGCGCCACTTCGTCGAACTCGATCCGGTCGCCATGCTCGACGAACCCCTGCGAAGTCGCCGCCAGCTCGAAGCTGATGCCTTTTTTCTTGAGCTTTTCGGGATCGAGCCGCAGATAGGGAAACTCGGCGGTGAGATAAGGCACCGGCGCGAAAACCTGCTTGCCCTGATAGAGGGCCCGCAGCCGGATTGGGATCTGCGGCGCGTCCGGGTTGGTCTTGATGGTCTTGGCGCGCTGCCATTCCTCGGTCTGCGCCAGATGCCAGGCAGCGACGTCGGCGCCGACGAAGTTGGGGATCATGCTCCAGGCCGGGCCAACGGCAGTGCCGGTCTGTTCCAGCGTCTGCCAGATCTCGTGGCGGATCACGTCCTTGTCGGGGCTGCGGCCAGCCCAGCGTCCCTGTTCAGCCATCGGCGAACTCCCTAGCCACTGGCGCCTTCACCGCGCCCATCTGTTCCAGCTGGTAGGCGATACGAAGCGCCACATCCTCGCGCCACGGCGCAGCGATGATCTGCACGCCGATCGGCAGCGCCTCGCCTTCGAGCCACACTGGCACGCTCACCACCGGCAGGCCGATGAACGAGATCGGCTGGGTGAAGATGCCAAGGTTGGGTCGCACCGGCAGTTCCACGCCGTTAAAGAGCGCCGTCTTCTGCCCGAGCTTTGGCGCTTGCATCGGCGTTGCCGGGGCGACGATGGCATCGACTTCGGCGAAGAGTTTGACCACCCGGTTGCGATAGACGCGACGCAGCTTCTGTGCCCGCGTCACCCAGGCACCGGGCAGCATGGCACCGGCGATCAGCCGGTCGCGCACATCCGGGTCGAAATCCAGCGGCCGGGCACGGATGCGGTCGAGATGCAAGCTGGCACCTTCGACCATAGTGATGAGGAAAGCCGCTGCCCGCGCCTTGTCGGCGTCCGGGATGGTGATGGTCCGCGAAATGCCAAGCGCCTTGGCCACATGCGCCACTGCCGCCTTCGCCGCACCCTCGCCCTCGAAATAGCTGTTGGCCACGGCAATGCGGCCGAGCGGAATGGCGTGCTTCAGCCGCGATTCCGCCGGCTCCAGCGGACGCTTGGTTTGCGCCGGGTCGGCCTCGTCGAACCCCTGCATGGCGTCATAGCTCAACGCCAGGTCGCGGCTGGAGCGGGCGATGGGACCGAGATGGTCGAGGCTGGCGACAAACGGAAAGCTGTGCGCCCGGCTCAGCCGCCCATAGGTGGGTTTGAGACCGAAGAGCCCACAGAGCGAGGACGGCACCCGGATCGAGCCATTGGTGTCCGACCCCAGCGACAGCGGCACCAGCCCACCGGCCACCGCGCTGCCGGAGCCACCCGACGATCCGCCGGACATGTGCCCAAGGTCGTGCGGATTGCGCGACGGTCCGTCATGCGCGTTCTCGCCGGTAAAATCGTAGGCATACTCGCCCATGTTGACGGCACCCACGAGCACTGCCCCGGCTGATTCAAGGCGGGTGATCAGCGTCGAATCATGGCTGGCTGGCGCATTCTCCCGGTTGATCTTGCTGCCGGCGCGGGTCACCACGCCGGCAATGTCGAAAAGGTTCTTGACCGCGAAGGGCACGCCCGCCAGTGGACCTTTCGGTCCAGCATCCACCTTGTCCGCCTGCGCCATGGCGCGGTCGGCGACGATGTCGGTGAAGGCACCCAGTTTCGGGTCTTGCCTGGCCATGCGGGCCAGGGTAGCGGCCACAACGGCGCGCGCGGTAGTCTTGCCATTGCGCACAGCCTCGGCGATCTCTGCGGCGGTCTGCTGGCTCATGGACGGTAAACCGGCGCCGGCTCGGCTTCGTCATCGAGCGTAAAACTGTCTACCAGCTTCGCCATGCGGATAGCGACCTCGAGGTTGGCCAGCACCCCCGACCGATGCTCCGGCTCGACATCAAGCCGCATCACCTCGGCGGCGGCATCGAGCAGTTTTTCTGCCTCGCTCATCGGACCGCCGCCTCAAGCTCAGCCAGCGGCGCTACCCAGCCGACAATGCCGCCCTGAGCGGCGATCATCTCGATGGTCGCCGCCTTGAACTGCGGAAAATAGCTCTCGGTGGCGTCCTCGATCAGCAGGCACTCATAGCCGCGATCATTGGCCTCGCGCATCGAGGTCTGCACGCAGACTTCTGTCGTAACGCCGGCGAAGACCAGATGCGTGATACCGCGCGCCTGCAGCGTCTCGTGGATGCCGGTGGCCCAGAACATGCCCTTGCCCGGCTTGTCGATGACGATCTCGCCAGCGATCGGCGCCAGCGCCTCGACGATCTGGTTGCCCGGCTCGCCCCGTACGAGCAGCCGGCCCATGGCGCCAGTCTCCCCGATATGCAGGCTCGGATTGCCGCGCCGGATTTTCGACGGCGGACAGTCGGAAAGATCGGGCAGATGCGCCTCGCGCGTATGGATGACCGTCCAGCCCTTGCCGCGAAACAGCGCGATCAGCGCCGCCGTGGTCGGGATGATGGCTTCGAGCCGCGCCACATCATTGCCGAGGCTATCGCCGAAGCCGCCCTTTTCGATGAAGTCGCGCTGCATGTCGATGACGACGAGCGCCGTGTGGGCGGGGTCGAGTGGATAGGGATATGGACGGGCTTGCACCTGGATCATGGCCCCACCTCGTGGATGAGGCGAGATGCTGCCACGTCACCTTCTCCCTCTGGGGGAGAAGGTGCCCGAAGGGCGGATGAGGGGGCCTTTGCCACGAGCGAGGACGCCGCAAAGGCCCCCTCACCCGGCGCTGCGCGCCGACC
>JAEZKB010000139.1 GCA_023415605.1 Pseudomonadota bacterium | reverse complement strand
GTGTCGATCACGCCGCCCAACCAGTCCGAAGAATTCGTCAAAGTCGTCGAGAACGTGGGCATTCCATATCTTGGCGGCGAGCGCATCGTCATCTGGGTCGGTTTCGACACCAAAGGCTGATCGCTGTGGCTTGATACGCGGCCCCGTTGACTCGGCCGCGTCCAGGACGCATGAAGCTATTGACTGCGGGAGAGATCGGCTGGATCCATCCAGCCGGCGCCGAAGGAGCAACCGCCCCGGAAACTCTCAGGCAAAAGGACCGCAGTTTTTCGTCACTCTGGAAAGCAGGCCGTTGGCCTCACCGAAGGAGCAACTCGCCCATAGGCTGGCGGGGAAATCTCTCAGGTTAGCGGACAGAGGGGGCACGGACGCGTGAGGCACCGCCTTGCGTGGGACCATGCCCTCGAACCGCGAGTGACATATGTCGGACGCCTCCCTCAAGACCGTTGTACTCGACGCCAGGCACGTCGCGGCCGGCGGCCGCATGGTGCCGTTCTCCGGCTACTCGCTGCCGGTACAATACCCCACCGGCATCATGGCCGAGCACAAGTGGACCCGCGAACATGCCGGCCTCTTCGATGTCTCCCACATGGGTCCGAGCTTCCTGACTCTCGATAACCCGCCCGCGGACGCCGAAGCCGCCCACGCCGCAGTCGCCGCTCTGGTCGAGCCGCTGGTCTGCGGCGACATCAAGGGCCTCAAACCTGGCCAGATCCGCTACACCTTGCTGCTCAACGCTGACGGCGGCGTTATCGACGATCTGATGGTCGCACGCTCGCCGTTGTTCCCCGGTTCGCTCTACATCGTCGTCAATGCCGGCACCAAGGAGGGCGATTTCGCCCTCATCGAAAAGGCCGCCGCGGGCAAGGCGAAATTCACCCGCGCCGATAATGGCGCGTTGCTCGCCCTGCAGGGCCCAGAGGCCGTCGCGGTGCTCTCCACCCTCGTTCCCGGCGTCGAAGAGCTCGCCTTTATGACCTATGCGCCGTTTGACTGGAACGGCGACAAGCTCATCGTTTCCCGTTCGGGCTATACCGGCGAGGATGGCTTCGAGATCCTCTGCGATGCCGGCCGCGCCCCCGCCCTCTGGGATGCGCTGCTCGCCGACGAACGGGTCAAACCCGTCGGCCTGGGCGCCCGCGATTCCCTCCGCCTGGAGGCCGGCCTGCCGCTTTATGGCCACGATCTCGACGAGACCGTTTCGCCCACCGAAGCGGGGCTCAGGTTTGCCGTCTCCAAGCGCCGGCGCGAGGCTGCCGATTTTCCCGGCGCCAGCCGCATCCTCAAGGAGTTCGGCGGCGAACTCGCCCGCATCCGCGTCGGCCTCCTGGTCGATGGCGCGCCCGCCCGCGAAGGCGCCGAAATCCTCGATGCCTCCGGCACCGTGATCGGCAAGGTCACCTCCGGCGGCTTCGCCCCGACCCTCGGCCGCGCCATCGCGCTCGGCTTCGTTCCGCCAGCCAATGCCGCACCCGGCACCATGCTCTCCGTCTCCGTCCGTGGCCGGTCGCAACCGGCCCAGGTTACGGAAACTCCCTTCGTCCCCCACCGCTACTTCCGGAAGGCCATGTGATGACCACTAAGTTCACCAAGGACCACGAATACATTTCCGTCACCGGTCCGACCGGCACCGTCGGCATCACCCCCTACGCCCAGGAGCAGCTGGGTGACATCGTGTTCGTCGAGCTCCCCGAGGTCGGCAAGAAACTCAAGCAGGGCGATGAAGCCGCTGTCGTCGAGTCGGTGAAGGCTGCGTCGGAAATCTATTCGCCGGTCTCCGGCACGGTGACCGAGGTCAACCAGAACCTCTCGGGAGAACCGGGTCTCATCAACTCCGCCCCTGAGACCGACGGCTGGATCTTCCGCATCGCCTTGGATAACCCGGCCGAGCTCGATGGCCTGCTCGATGCCAACGCCTATGCGGAGCTGACTGCCTGATGCGTTACCTTCCCCATTCCGATCACGAACGCGCCGATATGCTCGGCGTCATCGGCGCCGCGTCGATCGATGATCTCTTCGTCCGCGTCCCAGAGCGCGCCTATCTCAAGGCGCCGGTGGACCTGCCGAAACACGCGCCCGAGTTCGTTGTCGAGGCTCACATGAAGGCGCTAGCCGGCAAAAACCGCGCCGCCGGTGATGGTCCCTTTTTCATCGGCGCCGGTGCCTATCGTCACCACGTGCCGGCCTCGGTCGATCACCTGATCCAGCGCTCCGAGTGGCTCACCGCCTACACGCCCTACCAGCCGGAAGTCTCGCAGGGTACCCTGCAGATGCTGTTCGAATTCCAGACCCAGGTCGCGCATCTGACTGGCATGGAGGTCGCCAACGCCTCGATGTATGACGGCTCAACCGCCACGGCCGAGGCCGTGCTGATGGCCCGGCGCCTGACGCGCCGCAACAGGATCGTCCTCTCATCGGGCCTCCACCCGCATTACCGCGACGTTGTCCGTACCTATCTTGGCGATGGCCCCGACCTGGTGATGATCCCGCACAGCCAGGCCGGGACCCTGCCGCTGACAATCGACAACCAGACGGCCGCCATCGTGGTGCAGACACCCGATTTCTACGGCTCGCTGCGCAATGTCGAAGAGCTGGCCGTGCTGGCCCACGAGGCCGGCGCTCTGTTGATCGTGGTCGTGACGGAGGTTGTCTCGCTCGGCCTCCTCGAGGCCCCCGGCGCGCTGGGCGCCGACATCGTCGTTTGCGAAGGCCAGTCGATCGGCAATGCGCTCAACTTCGGCGGCCCCTATGTGGGCCTGATGGCGACCCGCAAGGAGTTCATCCGGCAGATGCCCGGCCGTCTCTGCGGCGAGACCGTCGATGCCGACGGCAACCGCGGCTTCGTGCTGACGCTTTCGACCCGCGAGCAGCATATCCGCCGGGAAAAGGCTACCAGCAACATCTGCACCAATTCCGGCCTCTGCGCTCTGGCCTTCGCCATCCACATGTCGCTGCTGGGTGAGACCGGGCTCAAGAAACTCGCCCGCCTCAACCACGCCCGCGCGATCAAGCTGGCCGACGCATTGACGAGGGTCCCCGGGGTGGAACTCCAAAACAGGACCTTCTTCAACGAAATGACGGTCAAGCTCAACAAGCCCGCCGCCCGCGTCGTCGACATCCTTGCTGAGCGCGGCATCCTCGCCGGCGTGCCGGTGAGCCGCCTCGACCCTGGCCACCCCGACGTCGAGAACCTGCTGGTCCTCGCCGCCACCGAACTGACCACCGATACCGATATCGACCTGCTGGTCGCCGGCCTGCGTGAGGTGCTGTGATGGCCATGAACACTCAAGGCCGTCCCACCGGCACCGGCACCCCCGGCTTTGCTTCGACATCCGGCTCATCGCTGCTGCCCAATGAACCGCTGCTCTTCGAGATCGGCGACCATGAGCATTCGGGCGTCGACCTGCCCGACGTCGAGCTCGACCTGAGCCATCTGGGCGGCTTCGAGCGCAAGACCCCGCTCGATCTTCCCGGTCTCACCGAGCCCGAGACGCTGCGCCACTATGTGCGCCTCTCGCGTCTCAACTACTCGATCGATTCCGGCATGTATCCGCTGGGCTCGTGCACCATGAAGCACAACCCGCGTCTCAACGAGAAAATGGCGCGGCTTCCCGGCTTCGCCGACATCCACCCGCTGCAGCCGGCCTCGACCGTGCAGGGGGCGCTCGAGCTGATGAACCAGCTCAGCCACTGGCTGATGACGCTGACCAACACCGCCGCGGTGTGCCTCACCCCCAAGGCCGGCGCCCATGGCGAAATGGCCGGCATGATGGCCATCCGCGCCGCGCAGGAAGCAGCCGGGCAGGGCCACCGCAAGGTAGTGCTGGTCCCCGAAAGCGCCCATGGCACCAACCCGGCCACCGCGGCCTTCCTCGGCTATTCGGTGCGCTCTATCCCGGCCCGCGACGACGGCACCGTCGATGTGCAGGTGGTCAAGGACGCGCTCACTCCCGAGGTGGCAGCGATCATGCTGACCAACCCCAATACCTGCGGCCTCTTCGAGCCCGAGGTGATCGAGATCGCCGAGGCCGTGCATGCGGCCGGCGCCTTCTTCTACTGCGATGGCGCCAACTTCAATGCCATCATGGGCGTGGTCCGGCCGGGCGATCTAGGCATCGACGCCATGCACATCAACCTGCACAAGACCTTCTCGACGCCCCACGGCGGCGGCGGTCCCGGTGCCGGTCCCGTGGTGCTCTCCGAAGCACTGGCGCCCTTCGCCCCGGTGCCTTTCGTCAAGATGGGCGATGGTCCGTTAGCGCTGGTTGAGCACGCAGATGGCGGCCACCTGGGGCGCATCACTGCCTTCCAGGGCCAGATGGGCATGTATGTCCGGGCGCTGACCTATATGCTTAGCCACGGCGGCGATGGCCTGGCGCAGGCCGCCAAGGACGCGGTGCTCAACGCCAACTACGTCAAGGCCCGCCTCGAGCAGACCTTCTCGGTGCCGTTCCCCGGCCAGCCCTGCATGCACGAGGCGCTGTTCGACGACTCGTTCCTCGAAGGCACTGGCGTTTCCACGCTCGACTTCGCCAAGGCGCTGATCGACGAGGGCTTCCACCCCATGACCATGTACTTCCCGCTGGTCGTGCACGGCGCCATGCTGGTCGAGCCGACGGAGTCGGAGTCCAAGCAGACCCTCGACCACTTCTGCGACACCATGCTGGGACTGGCGACAGCGGCGAAATCCGGCGACGCGGCACGCTTCACGAGCGCCCCGACGGCAGCCCCCCGCCGTCGCCTAGACGAGACCCGCGCCGCCCGCAGCCCGCGGCTGACCTGGACGCCGCCCGAGGACCTGCCGCAGGCAGCGGAATAAGCCTTAAGCAACGGCCGGAGCGCCTCCCCCTTGCGGGGGAGGAACACCTCACGGCCCCCGCGTGGCTGAGACAAAGCAGGCAAACAATGCTAGCCTCGCTGGAATTCCAGCCTAGCCCCGCCTCCGATGCCCTCCACATTCTCCCCGCAGGCGCGCAATGTCGCGCTGGTCGTTGCCGCCTCTTTCTTCATCCAGATCCTCGATGGCGTCATCATCGTCACGGCGCTGCCGCAGATGGCGATCGACTTCGGCGTCGACACGCTGCAGATGTCGATCGGCGTCACCATCTACATGCTCGCCAGCGCCATCTTCATCCCAGCCGCAGGCTGGCTGTCGGACCGCTTCGGTGCCCGCCGCATCTTCATCGCGGCTATGGCGCTGTTCACTCTCGCCTCGATGTCCTGCGGTGCGGCGCAGGACCTGACGCAGTTCACCGTCGCCCGCTTCGTGCAGGGCGTCGGCGGCGCCATCCTCCTGCCGGTCGGGCGCCTGCTGGTGCTGCGCAACGCCACCAAGGCCGAGATCGTCCCGGCCATCGGCTTGACCGTTTGGCCGGCGCTCTTTGCGCCGGTGCTCGGCCCTGCCATCGGCGGCTTCCTGACCACCTACGTCTCCTGGCACTGGAATTTCTGGGTCAACCTGCCGCTCGGCGCCATCGGCCTGGTGCTGACCTTGCTGGTCATCCCCGCCGATGGCGAGGGCCGCGAGACACCCTTCGACTGGCTCGGCTTCGTCCTCAGCGGCGTCAGTCTGGCCAGCCTTCTCTATGGATTCGACAGCCTCGCCAACGGTACGGTGCCCGGCTGGCTTGCCGGTGCCTTGATCGTGCTGGGTCTCGTCGCCGGTACTCTCGCCCTGCTCTGGCTCCGCCGTACGACCCATCCGCTGCTCGATCTGACCCCCTTGCGGGTCAAAACCTTCGCGGCGGCAGAGGCGCTCGCCGGGGCCGCGCTCCGCCTTTCCATCAACGCCACGCCGTTCCTGCTGCCGCTGATGTTCCAGGTCGCCTTCGGCCTGAACCCGCTGGAATCGGGCGGCCTAGTCATCGCCTATTTCCTCGGCAATCTCGGCATGAAGGCGATCACTACCCCGACCCTCCGTCGCTTCGGCTTCCGCAACATCCTCTCGGTTAACGGCACGCTCGCCGGCCTCTCCATCGCCGCCTGCGGACTCCTTGCGCCCGACACGCCCTCTCCGCTGCTGATCGGCATCCTCATCATCGCCGGCATGACTCGCTCGATGCAGTTTACCGCACTGGCAACACTCGCCTTCGCCGATGTCGACCCGGAGCACCGTGCCTCTGCCTCGACCCTTTCGTCGATGTTCCAGCAGATCACTTCGGTCTTCGGCATCGCCCTCTGCATCTTCCTCCTCGACTTCGCCCAGCTCTTCCATGCCGGCTCGCCCCTAGGGCTGGCCGACTTCCGCTTCGCGTTTCTAGTCATGGGCGCAATCACCGTAGCCGCGTCGCTGCAGTTGCTGACGCTGCACCGGGAGGCAGGGGCCGAAGTGTCGGGGCACAGGCAGGCGTAGCGGCAGGTCAAGAGCACCGGCAGAAGTGTCTCCCCCTTGCCGGGGAGGGAGACTTGACGCGGGATCGTACCGCCGACAGAGGGACCAGGCGTCAGAGCCGCTTGCTCAGATACACTACCGTCCCATCACCATAGGGCTCCTCACGATTCTCGACATATCCGACCGATACATAGAGTGCCCGGTTCGCCGCCATCTTGCCGTTGGTCAGCAACCGCATCTCCGAGACTCCTGCCGCCCGCGCCAGGTCCTCGGCATGCGCCAGCAGCCGCTTGCCAAGACCCTTGCCCTGCCACCGGGGCAGCACGGCGATGTTCTCGATCCAGAAGTGACCCGCCCGTGGCTCGGTCTCGATCAGCGCCACGATCTGTCCATCGGCTTCGATCAGGTCGAAGCGATGCGCCCGGACCGCCGCCTCGTAGTCAGCCTCCATCGGCCGAGGTTCGCGGCCGATCACCGGAACCCACCTGGCGTAGGCGGCACGCACTACCGGGCGAATGGCGCCCGCCTCGTGTGGCTTGGCGGTTCGCATTGGCAAGTCCATCGGTCCCTCCCCAAAAGCAAAAGGCGGGCACCGGGCCCGCCTTTCAAATCCAGCGTTGCAGACCTGGCTCAATTCAGCCGGTCGCCCACATCCTTGATCGCCTGGGCTACGAGCACGTCGCCTTTTTCGGCCATCTGCTGAGTGAGCAGGACCCGGGCGGCTTCCACCGCGATTTCGGCGGAGCGCGAACGGACCTCGGCGACGGCCTGGGCCTCCGCCTGCGCGATCTTGTCCTCGACCGCCTTGGTGGCGGGCGATCATCTGCTCGAGCGAGGCCTTGGCGTCGGCGGTCAGGCGGAACGCTTCTTCACGGGCCGCCGCGACGATGTCCTCGGCTTCCTTCTAGGCGTTCTCGCGACGGGCCTGGTAGTCGGCGAGCAGCGCCTTGGCTTCCGAGCGCAGCGCTTCAGCTTCGTTGAGTTCGTTCTCGATCTTCTTGATGCGGCTGTCGATCATGCCGGCCATCATCTTGGGC
>JAEZKB010000107.1 GCA_023415605.1 Pseudomonadota bacterium | reverse complement strand
GGTTACGACACGCAGCTTATGATCAAACGACAGAAGTCCATGACCCGCGCTTAGGCTCAGGGGGCACTTTCTGACGCAAACCGTTGGACTTCGTCGTCAGCTTTGCGTCATTCGTTGTTCAGGATTTCCGCAATCCATTCAGACCCTTTGTCAGAAATCTCACCCAACTTATCCCCCGCGCTTCCCGGGTGAGGTAGATTCACTGCATCGCTGCACCGAAAGCGAGATCATGACGAGTGATTGGTGCAGCGAGGCTGGGTGGTTCGGACGTCGGTTCGAGCCAAGCCAAGCCGGGAAGGTCTGGCAGGAACAGGTAGCCTGCCGCCTTAATTTGCTGCTGCGATGGGGCTCGTGTTCGGCGCCATCTCAAGGGGTTCGACTGGAGAAACGCGAAGAGCGTGGTCTGGTCAGGACAAGGACCCTGCGGCGGTGGGGCATTCCGCTAAACGCCCCGGACATTCCCGGTGAACGCCAAAAATCCCGGTCACGACGGCGGAGCAAAGCTCCGGTCCCGGCAACGGGACACTCGACCAACGATTGAGCTTTGCTCCGCCGTTGTTCGCTCTTTGATATCTCCGGAGGCGGCAACGCCGTCCGGCGTTGTGGCCTGCCCACATGCCGCCCTCATCGCGGATTAACTCCCGCACGCTATAGCGGTTTGTCCGGGGATTCCCGAGGCGCTATAGTGTGTCCAACGGCTGAGGGGATCGATTCATGGCACGGAAATACTTCGGCACGGACGGTGTGCGCGGGCTGGCCAATGGTGACAAGCTCACGCCCGATCTGGCGATGCGGGTCGGCATGGCCGCCGGCATCACCTTCGTGCGCGGCGACCACCGCAACCGCGTGGTCATCGGCAAGGACACGCGCCGCTCCGGCTATATGATCGAGAGCGCGCTGACCGCTGGTTTCACTGCCGTTGGCATGGACGTTTACCTCCTCGGCCCGATGCCGACTCCGGCCGTCGCCATGCTGACGCGGTCGCTGCGCGCCGATCTCGGCGTCATGATCTCGGCCTCGCACAACCCCTTCGAAGACAATGGCATCAAGCTCTTCCGGCCCGATGGCTACAAGCTGTCGGACGCAGTGGAAGCCGACATCGAAAAGCTCATGGACAGCGACATGAGCAAACATCTGTCGACCGGCCGCGACATCGCCCGCGCCCACCGCGACGAGGAAGCTCGCACGCGCTACATTGAATATGCCAAGCGCACGCTGCCCAAGAACATCGATCTTTCGGGCCTCCGTGTTGTGCTCGATTGCGCCAATGGTGCCGCCTATAAGGTGGCCCCGGTGGCGCTTTGGGAGCTGGGTGCCGAGGTCTTCACCATCGGCGTCGAACCCGATGGCTACAATATCAACGACAAGGTTGGCTCGACCGCCACCGAGGCCATCCGCGCCAAGGTCAAGGAAGTGCGCGCCGATATCGGCATCGCCCTCGACGGCGACGCCGATCGCGTCATCATCATCGACGAGAAGGGCGAGGAGGTCGACGGCGACCAGTTCATGGCCGTCATCGCCCAGTCCTGGCATGAACGCGGGCAGTTGCAGGGCGGCGGCCTCGTCGCCACGGTGATGAGCAATCTCGGGCTCGAGCGCTATCTCAAGGACATCGGGCTGACGCTCGAGCGCACCGCGGTCGGCGATCGCTATGTGCTGGAAGCCATGCGCGGCAAGGGCTTCAATGTGGGTGGCGAGCAGTCCGGCCACATCATCCTCTCGGACTACACTACCACCGGCGATGGCCTCGTGGCGGCGCTGCAGCTCCTCGCGGTGCTCAAGCAGATGGGCAAGCCGGTCTCGGAGATCTGCCACCGCTTCGAGAAGGTGCCACAGCTTTTGCAGTCGGTGCGCTACAAGTCGGGCAAGCCGCTCGATCACAAACTCGTCGTGCAGGTCATCGCCGAGAGCAAGGCGCGGCTGGGCGATGGGGGCCGCCTGGTAATCCGCGCCTCCGGCACCGAGCCGGTGATCCGCGTCATGGCGGAAAGCGACGACAAGGGGCTCGTCGAAGCGGTGGTCGCCGAGATCACCAACACCATCAAGCAGGTGGCATAGGGCAGGGGCGCCGACCCTCCTGTCAACCTTTCGGAAAGACTTCCTAACCGTCCTTAAGTATTCATTCCTGAATTCATCGGCCGTTAGGGTTAAATCTTAGGGTTAAGCTAGATTTAAGAAACATGCGTCATAGTCCTAGCCACTCGACTGGTGTCGTCGTGGCAAAAGGAACTGGTACATGCGTAAACTCTTGGCTTTGATTGCGGTGGGTCTATCGACCCTGTTCGCCGCTCCCGCCATTCAGGCGGCCGACATGCCCTACTATCCCCCGGAAATCGAGGTTCCGGACGTCGACTACGGCCTCGAAGGCAGCTTCTACCTCCGCGGCAGCGTCGGTGGTAACCTGATGTGGGCGCGCGACTTCAACGTGAATTGTATCTGCGGTCCCACCGGGCCGTACCAGTTCGAGAGGGCCGGCTACGGCTACTCGTTCGGTGCTGGTATCGGTTATGAGTTCGGCGACGGCCTCCGCGCCGACGTGACCGTTGATTACCTGCAGAATGAGGGCCTGTTCGGCACGATCGTTGCCCCCGGCACGTCGACCTTCCGTCTGCGCTCGACTGTGGCTCTTGCCAACGCCTACTACGACTTCGGTCTGGGCGGCGGCGGTTCGGCTGGTGGCGGCTTTGGTGCCTATGTCGGTGCCGGTCTTGGCTTTGCCGCCTATGAGATCGCCGATATCGGACCCTCGCCGGACGATACCGGAAACGGCATCACTGGGGCCGGCGCGCTCATGGCTGGTGTGAGCTACGACATGGGTTCGGCCGTCGCCGACCTGGGCTACCGCGCCCTCTACATGCCGCAGATCAACAATGGCAGCCTTGGCGAGCCGATCAATATCCGGGATGCCATCATCCACGAACTGCGCGGCACGGTCCGCTACCGGTTCAACTAAGGCGAAGCCGACGACACAGGTTCCGCGACGGCGCGCCGTCTGGGAGCG
>JAEZKB010000329.1 GCA_023415605.1 Pseudomonadota bacterium | reverse complement strand
ATTCAGGAGGCGCCGGTGCGGCGACTCCAACCAATCTGGAGAAGAACGATGACCACAGCCATGCTCGAAATTCGCGACCTGCACGTCCGCATAGAGGAACGCGAAATCCTGAAGGGCGTGAACCTGGTAGTGCCCAAGGGCGAGGAGCACGCCATCATGGGCCGCAACGGCTCGGGCAAGTCGACGCTGAGCTATGTGCTGGCCGGCAAGGAAGATTATGAAGTCACCGAGGGCGAGGTGCTGCTCGATGGCGTCAACATCCTAGAGATGGAGCCGGCCGAGCGCGCTGCCGCGGGTCTGTTCCTCGCGTTCCAATACCCGATCGAGATCCCGGGTGTAGCGACGATGACGTTCCTCAAGTCCGCGCTCAACGCGCAGCGCAGGGCGCGCGGCGAGGGTGAACTCTCCACTCCCGACTTCATGCGCGCGGTCAAAGAGGCCGGCGCCAAGCTCCATATCGACCAGGACATGCTCAAGCGTGCGCTCAATGTCGGCTTCTCCGGGGGCGAGAAGAAGCGCGCGGAAATCCTGCAGATGGCGCTCCTCAAGCCAAAGATGTGCGTGCTCGACGAGACCGATTCCGGGCTCGACATCGATGCGCTCAAGATCGTCTCGGAGGGCGTCAACGCGCTGCGCGACGGCGAGCGCGCCATGCTGGTGATCACCCACTATCAGCGTCTGCTCAACCACATTGTCCCCGATGTCGTGCATGTCTTCTCGGACGGCCGCGTGGTCGAGAGCGGCGGCAAGGACCTGGCGCTCGAACTCGAGGCCAAGGGCTATGCCGGCTTCAATGAAGCAGCGGCATAAGGAATTCGACGATGAACGTCCCCGTCCGGCTCGGGCCGGCTGAACTCAAGCTCGTCGAACAGCTCAACGGCGCCAATGCGGTGGCCGAGGCCGAGCGGCTGCAGGCTGCCGGCCTGCCTACGCGCAAGGTCGAGAGCTACCACTATACCGATCTCAAGCAGCTGCTCCGCAATGTGCCGGATCTCGTCGCCAAGGCCGAAGGCGTATCGCCGCCGGCCATGCGGGTCGCCGGTGCCTACCAGCTGATGATCGTCAATGGCGAAGTGCAGGACACCGGCACGGCGCCGGCTGGCATCATCGTCGGCAAGACCGATGGCGGCGTGCTGAGCCAGCGCGACGACATCCTCGTGCGTCTGAACTCGGCGCTGGTCAAGGAGGCGCTGAGCCTGGACCTTGACGGTTCCGTCGATCCGGTAATTCAGATCGACCGCCGCACCGAGGGCAGGGCTGCCCATGCGCCGAGCGCGGCCAAGATCTATGTCGGCGACGATGCGTCGGCAGTGATCCTTGAAACCTATTCGGGCAGCGACGAAGCGCATGTCGCAAACCACTCGACCTATCTGGCGCTAGGCAAGAATGCGGTGGTGACGCACATCACCGTCGATCTCAGCTCGAAGAAGGCCACCCATTTCGCCACCAACGAGTACGTGCTTGCCGAGGGTGCACAGCTGCGCACGCTGGTGATCCATGCCGGCGCCAATCTGGCTCGAACGCAGCTCTTCCCGAGGTACGCGGGATCGGGCGCGCACGCCGACGTCACCGGGCTCAACCTGGTGGGTGACGGCCAGCATGCCGACATCACCATGAATGCCAGTCACGCGGTGCCGAATACGACCAGCAAACCATTCTTCAAGTCGATCGCCCGGGGACGCTCCAGGGCCGTGGTGCAGGGCCGTCTGGTGGTGCAGCGCGACGCGCAGAAGACCGATGCCAAGCTCATGAGCCAGGGGTTGATGCTCTCGGATGAGGCCGAAATCCTCAGCAAGCCTGAACTCGAGATTTATGCTGACGATGTGGTCTGCGGCCATGGGTCGACCTGCGGGCAGCTCGACGAGGATCACCTGTTCTACCTCACCAGCCGCGGCATCCCGAAGACCGAGGCCGAGACCATGCTTGTCCGTGCCTTCCTCGCCGAACTGGTCGATCCGATCGAGGATGCAGCGCTCAACGAAGCGCTGACCGGCGTCATCGAAGGATGGCTGGAAGGCAAATGAGCCTCGATCTCGCAAAGGTCCGTGCGGATTTCCCGATCCTTTCGGAGCAGATCCACGGGCATCGGCTGGTCTATCTGGATTCCGGTGCTTCGGCGCAGAAGCCCAGCGCGGTTCTCGACCGCATGGACCAGGCGCATCGGCACGAATATGCCAACGTTCACCGAGGTCTGCACACCCTAGCCAACAGGGCGACCGAGGCTTATGAGGGCGGGCGCGAGCGAGTGCGGAAGTTCCTGAACGCCAAGCGAGGCGAGGAGATTATCTTCACGCGCTCGGCGACGGAAGCCATCAACCTCGTGGCCTCGAGCTTTGCAGGCCCTCGGGTTAGCGAGGGCGACGAGATCGTCCTCACCATCATGGAGCACCACTCCAACATCGTGCCGTGGCACTTCCACCGCGAGCGCAAGGGCGCGGTACTCAAGTGGGTGGACGTGACGGACGATGGGGCGTTCGACCTGGACGCCTTCGAGAAGGCGATCACGCCGCGCACCCGCATGGTGGCGCTGACGCATATGTCGAATGTGCTCGGCACCGTGACGCCGATCAAGCAGGCGATCGAGATCGCTCATGCCAAGGGCGTGCCGGTTCTGATCGATGGCAGCCAGGGCGCAGTGCACCAGAAGGTCGACGTGCAGGACCTCGGCGTCGATTTCTATGTCTTCACCGGGCATAAGCTCTACGGACCGACTGGGATCGGCGTGCTCTACGGAAAGTACGAACTCCTCGCCGATATGCAGCCCTACCAGGGCGGCGGCGAAATGATCGACACCGTGACCATGGATGCGATCACTTACAACGAGCCGCCGCACCGGTTCGAAGCCGGAACGCCTCCGATTGTGCAGGCCATCGGGCTGGGCGCCGCGATCGACTATGTCGAGAGTATCGGCCGCGAGGCACTGATGGCGCATGAGGCGGAGCTCACCGCATACGGAACCGAGAAGCTGAGCCGCATCAATTCCTTGCGTCTGATCGGCAATGCGCCGGGTAAGGGCGGCATCTTCTCGTTCGAGATCGAAGGCGCGCACGCGCACGACATCTCGACCATCCTCGACCGCTATGGCATCGCCGTGCGCGCCGGCACGCATTGCGCCATGCCGCTGCTCAAACGATTTGGTGTCACCTCTACCTGCCGGGCTTCCCTCGGCCTATATAGCGGCAAGGACGATATCGATGTGCTCGTCGAGGGTATCGAGAAGGCAAGGACGTTCTTTCGATGACTGAAGAGATCGCTGACACACAACAGGTGGATGCCGTTGCCGAGGCCGCTCCGGCGGCAGCACCCGCGGACTCGCCGCGCATCGCGCCGAGTCACACCGGCTCGCTGCCCGAGGAGGAAGTGCAGCGCATTACCACCGATCTGATCGGCGTGCTCAAGACCGTCTACGACCCGGAGATTCCGGTCGACATCTACGAACTCGGCCTCATCTACAAGGTTGATCTCGACGACAACCGCAATCTCACCATCGACATGACGTTGACCGCGCCGGGCTGCCCGGTGGCCGGCGAGATGCCGGGTTGGGTGGAGAACGCGGCACGCTCGGTCGAGGGCATCCAGGATGTCACCGTCAACATGGTCTACGATCCGCCGTGGGACGCGAGCCGGATGTCCGAAGAAGCACAGGTTGCGCTCAACTGGTGGTAATCCACGCGGAACGCGTCTATATATATCGTTGATCAACGATAGAGTGCCGACATGCCTTTGAAGATCATGAGCCTTACCGATGCCGCCATCGAGCGCATCAACGAGATCATCGAGGACAGCGACAAGCCGGTGATTGGCGTCCGCGTGGGCGTCAAGAACGCGGGCTGTGCCGGCATGGCCTATACGCTCGACTATCTGGAAGCGCCGGTCTCCGGCGACGATCATGTCGAGCAGGGCGGCGTGCACGTCTACATCGAACCCAAGGCGACGCTGTTCCTCCTGGGTACGGTCATGGATTTCGAGGAAGCCGATCTCAAGTCGGGTTTCACCTTCAAGAACCCGAACCAGACTGGCGAGTGTGGCTGCGGCGAGTCGGTGATGCTCAAGCCCGCCGACCTCAAGGCTTTGGCTGACGCCCGCGCTACCGCGTGATGTTTCCGCCAGCTGAATGAAAGAAGGGCCCGACGAGGGCCCTTTTCTTTTGCGCCTGCCGGGACACGATCAGGCCGCGACGACCACGTCGTCCTTGACGTCGTTCTCGCTCAGCGCCCGATTTCGGCCGGCATGCTTGGCAGCGTAAAGGCACCGGTCGGCACGTTCGATCAGGCTCGAAGCGGTATCGCCGTGGCGATACATGGCAACGCCGAACGACGCCGTGATGCGGCCGAGCTTCTCATTGGTCGATCGCTTCAGCAGTTCCTTGGCCTGTATCGCCTTGCGGACGTTGTCGGCCACGATCATCGCGCCGTCTAGATCTGTCGAGGGCAAGATGGCCGCGAATTCTTCGCCGCCATAGCGGGCGGCGGTGTCCTGGCCTTTGATGTTCGATTTGAGTGTCATCGCTACGAGGCGCAGGACCTGGTCACCAGTTTGGTGACCCCAGGTATCGTTGAATCGCTTGAAGTGGTCGATGTCGAGCAGCATCAGGCAGAGCGGTGCATCGCCGGCACTGGCGTCCATCAGGGCCTTGTGCAGGTTCTCGTCGAACGACTTGCGGTTGCAGATCTTGGTCAGCGGATCCAGCATGGCCTCGCGACGAACGTCGTCGAGGTCACGCTGCAGTTGCGCAATGTCGTCGCGCGAAGCTTGCAGCTTCTGTTCGAGCTGATGGTTGGCGTCCTGCATGCGGCGGGTTTCCGCGAGCAGGCGGCGCGCCATCACTTTCAGGGTCTGCGGATCGGTATCGGTGTCCAGATCGCCGCTGGCGGCTTGCAGGGCGCCGGAATAGGCGTTTGCCGTCGTCATCGCCGTATCGATGGCGTCGTGGACGGCCTCGATGCGGTGCGACATGCGTTCGGAAACACTGGAGATGCGCTCGTTGGCGTCCTGCGCCTTGAGGAACTCGTTGTAGAGCCGCTCGGCCAGATCGACCGTGGGATCGCCTTCGCGGAAAATGGTATTGATGCGGGAATTCAGCGACGGATTGACCCCCGTCGCATAGGTGTAGAGCAGTTCGTAGAACTGCGGATAAGGAGGAATGGTCGCGCGCTTCAGCAGGTCGATAGCCGAGTTGGCATAGCCCAGAGCGCGTTTGAACTCTTGATCCGACACAGTACCCCCGGGCGCCCACTCGCGTTCTGCGATCTTGCGCATTTTCGGCCGCCGATCATTAACGTGCAGTAAAGTCGTCAGGTGATCGGGGCCAATATTCGCGGTCCAACGTGATCACAAGTTTTGTGACGACTTGTATTAACGTTGCAGTGGATCAGACGACGCGACTGGGGCGGAGCAGAAATGCCGGAATTGGCCCGTCAGAACCGAACGGCGAGCCACCAGTATCTTGCGATTCTGTTTCCCGGCGCTTCGGACGGCGGTCGTGACGTTCATCGCGCGTGTCATCACGGCGGGGCTTTGCGTCGGCGTCCGAGCGCGGCTCACGGCGAGGTTTGGCCTGCGGCTGAGGGGCAACATCAGCTTCGACCTCGGCCGGAGCAGCTTCCGAACCGCCACGACGGCTGCGGCCACGGCGATTCCGTGTCTCGCTGAGGGCGGGGCGCTCCTCACCCTCGTCACGTTGCGGCAGGACCGGCGCTTCGGCGTCCATCTTGGGGATGTCGCGCTGGATCAGCTTGGTGATGGCGTCTACGTACTTGCCGTCGGACGGTGCCGCGAGGGTGATGGCTGTACCAGAACGACCGGCACGACCGGTGCGACCGATGCGGTGCACATAGTCCTCAGCATGGGTCGGTACGTCGAAATTGAAGACGTGACTTACGGCCGGGATATCAAGTCCGCGGGCGGCGACGTCGCTGGCGATCAGCAACTGCAGCTTGTCCGACTTGAAGGCATCGAGCGTTTCCATGCGGCTCTTCTGGTCCATGTCGCCATGGAGGCCGCCAGCCGAGAAGCCGTGGCGCTGCAGCGAGCGGGCGAGGGTCGCCACATCGCGCTTGCGATTGCAGAAGATGATCGCGTTCTTGAGGTTGTCTTGGCCGCGGATGAGTTGGCGCAGCATGGCGCGCTTTTCCTCGGGCTTGCTCGACACCTTCACCAAACGCTGGTCAATGGTCTCGGCTGTCGAGTTCTGACGGGCAACTTCGACCTTCACCGGATCGCGCAGGAAGCGGCTGGTGAGGCGCTGGATTTCCGGCGGCATGGTGGCCGAGAAGAACAGCGTCTGCCGGCGCGGCGGCAGCAGGCCGCAGATGCGCTCGATGTCGGGGATGAAGCCCATATCGAGCATGCGATCGGCTTCGTCGATAACAAGGATGTCAACGCCGCTGAGGAGGATGCGACCGCGTTCGAACTGGTCGAGCATGCGACCGGGGGTGGCGATCAGCACATCAGCGCCGCGATCGAGGATGCGGTTCTGGTCTTCGAACGACACGCCACCGATGAGCAAGGCGACGTTCAGACGATGGTTCTTGCCGTACTTCTCGAAGTTTTCGTGCACCTGCGCCGCAAGCTCACGGGTCGGTTCGAGGATCAGTGTACGGGGCATACGAGCCCGGGCGCGGCCGCTTTCGAGCAGCGTCAGCATGGGCAAAACAAACGACGCCGTCTTGCCGGTGCCGGTCTGGGCGATGCCAATTATGTCTTTCTTTTGAAGGACATGGGGGATCGCCTGGGCCTGGATATCGGTGGGCTTTGTATAACCGGCTGCCGCGACCGCATCGGTCACCTTGGCGCTCAGTCCGAGCCCGGAAAAGTCTTCTGCCAAATCAATAAGTCCACTCAAGTATGAGGAGGAGGTCGACAGGCATCTACTTGAGGAAGTGCGGGTCGACGCGTCGTCGGGTACAATGCCCGGCGATACGCCGAGCCTTACGAATAGCGCGCTGCGACTCTGGATGCCGCCTCATCCGGGTCACGCGATGCGCGCCGGGAACATAGAGGAAACCCCTTGCGAGTCAACGGGTTTGAGGGCCGTGGGGTTAACGCCCTATGGGGGCCCGATCATGCTCGGGCCGCGCCTGCCTGAAATGGTGTGCCGCCGTCAGATATCAAGATCGGTAACGAAAGCGGCGTTCTCCTGGATAAACTCGAACCGCGCTTCGGGCTTGTTGCCCATCAGGCGATCGACCGATCCCTTCGTGTCCTCGCGATCCTGCAGCACCTTCACTTGCAGCAGAGTACGGGTTTTCGGGTCCATCGTGGTCTCACGCAGGTGCTGGTAGGGCATCTCGCCAAGGCCCTTGAAGCGAGTGATGTCCGGCTTCTTGCCCTTGAACTCGGTTTCGAGCAGCGCGTCCTTGTGCGCGTCATTCATCGCATAGAGGACCTTGGGTCCGTGGCTGATGCGATAGAGCGGCGGCATGGCGAGGTAGAGGTGGCCATCGTCGATGAGTTTTGGCATCTCCTGGAAGAAGAAGGTCATCAGCAGCGAGGCGATGTGCGCCCCGTCCACGTCGGCGTCGGTCATCAGGATGATCTTGTCGTAGCGCAGATCATCCTCGCGGTAGCGGTCGCGGGTGCCGGCGCCAAGGGCCTGAACGAGGTCCGAAATCAACTGGTTGGCCGCGAGCTTGTCGCGCGTTGCGCCGGCAACGTTGAGGATCTTGCCGCGAAGCGGCAACACAGCCTGGCTGGCGCGATTTCGCGCCGACTTGGCGCTGCCACCGGCCGAGTCACCCTCGACGATGAAGATCTCCGCGCCCTGCTGGGCGGACTGGGTGCAGTCGGCCAGTTTCCCCGGAAGGCGAAGCTTGCGCGTGGCGCTGGCGCGATCAACTTCCTTTTCCTTGCGGCGGCGGAGTCTTTCTTCGGCGCGCTCGATAGTCCAGTCGAGAAGCTTCGAGGCCTGGTTGGGCGACGCGGCAAGCCAGTGGTCGAAGGCGTCGCGCAGGGCGTTGTCGACGATGCGGGTGGCCTCGGGAGAAGACAGCTTGTCCTTGGTCTGGCCTACGAATTCGGGCTCGCGGACAAACACCGAGAGCATCACCGAGCACTGGCTCAGCACGTCGTCCGCGGTCAGTGCAGCAGCGCGCTTGTTATTTGTGAGTTCGGCATAGGTGCGGAGGCCGCGGAGCAGGGCGGTGCGCAGACCCTGTTCATGGGTGCCGCCGTCAGCGGTCGGGACGGTGTTGCAATATGATGAGACGAAGCCGTCGCCAAGGTTCCAACTGATGGCCCACTCGACCGCGCCATGCGAGCCCGGCTTGCCGGCATTTCCCGAGAAGATGTCGTCTACGATGCGCGGCTCGCCCTCGATGCGCGCAGCAAGGAAGTCCTTGAGGCCGCCCGGGAAATGGAAGGTGGCCTTGGCCGGGACATCAGCCGTGGCCAAGCTTTCGTCGCAGCTCCAGCGCAGCTCGACGCCGCCGAAGAGATAGGCCTTGGCGCGGGTCATCTTGAAGAGTCGGGCGGCCGAGAACTTGTGTTCGCCGAAGATTTCCGGGTCGGGATGGAAGCGCTGCGTGGTGCCGCGGCGGTTCTGCACCTTGCCAAGGTGTTCGACCGGGCCGAGTGGTTTGCCGCGTGAGAACGTCAGGCGATAAAGCTGCTGATCGCGGGCGACTTCGGTGACGAGGGAATCGGAGAGGGCGTTGACCACAGAGACGCCGACGCCGTGGAGGCCGCCCGATGTTTCGTAGGCCTTACCGTCGAACTTACCGCCGGCGTGGAGGCGGGTCATGACGATTTCGAGGGTAGAGACGCCGGGGAATTTTGGGTGGTTTTCCACCGGGATGCCGCGGCCGTTGTCGGTGACGGTCAGGAAACCGTCCTCGCCCAGATGCACCTCGATCCGGCTGGCGTGGCCGGCGATGGCTTCGTCCATCGAGTTGTGGATGACTTCGGCGAAGAGGTGGTGAAGGGCGTTGATGTCGGTGCCGCCGATATACATGCCCGGGCGGCGACGCACAGGCTCGAGTCCTTCCAGTACCTCGATATCCGCGGCCGAATAGGAGGAGGCGTGCGCCACGTTGGCGACCTTCTCGGCTTTCGGAGCAGGCGCAACCTTGGCCTGAGGCTTGGTGGGCTCGTCGTCGGAAAAGAGATCCATCGGTAACCTTGAGCGGACGCGAATCGGCGCCTGCAAGCACTAGCAGATTCGGGGATTGGTGGGGTTAAGCGCCCATATGGAGCGGCAGTTTCTCCCCGTCAACGGGCTGAACGGAAGGTGAATAGTGAGTTCGAAGCCAGTTCAAGACACCGGCGGCATAAGCCCGCTCGAGATTGCAGGGCGGCTCGTCGGGCCAGTAGGCAGTGCCGCGGCGCTCCGCTTTGCAATCTCCCCATGACCTGAGCCTGATCTCACCGCATCTGCCGTTGGCGCAAAAAAGCCGCTAACATGAACCGCAGATGAACGGGGAATTAGGCACGTGTTCACTCCGGAACCAATATGGTTGGGACACGCTTCTAGACCCGGCGGCGAACTCACCCTCGAAGGAGAATAATAATGTCCCATCTCATGAACATCCTGAAGACCGGCGGCCGGGCCGCTGTGCTGGCCCTGACGCTCGGCGCCTCGACCCTGGCGGTCGTCCCGGCGGCACAGGCGCAGTCCTTCAACTTCCAGTTCGGTGTCGACGGCTCGGGTAAGCCCAGCGTCGGGTTCGGCGTCGATAGCGACGACCGTCGCGGTCGCCCGATCCGTCCCCAGGTCTGCTACAGCGAGCGCGAGATCATCCGCGGCATCCGTAACGAAGGTTATCGCGATGTGCAGATCGTCCGCGAGCTGCCGCGCAACCGCCTTGGCGTCATCGCCCGCGATGGCCGTACCTGGTACTCGATGCGCGTGAACCAGTGCACCGGCGAAGTGGACCGCATCGAGCGCCTCCGCAACTACCGCCCGGGCCTGCGCTTCGAATTCAACTTCTAAGGCTCGACACGATCCTCCCCGTGTCCTCGATCCCGGCCCCAGGGCCGGGATTTTCTTTTCCGGAGATGCAAAATGCTGAAGCTGTTTCGATCGATCGTCTTAGGGTCCGTATTGGTTGCAGGCGGCATGGTCGCGATGCCTGCCCAAGCGCAATTCTCGCCCAACTTTGGCTCGGGCGAATTCTATGACGGCCCCTACCGCTTATGCCTCGGGATGAACTCACTGATCCGTCGCGCTATCGAGCGGCAGGGCTATACGAACATCTACCTCAACGTAGAGCACGATCAGCGCATCGAGGCTCGCGCCACGCAGGGCAAGTGGGTCTACCTGCTTGAGGTAAATGCCTGCAGCGGCAGGGTTTTGGAGCGGAAGCGGCTACGCCCGGCGTGACCTAAAGGGCCCGTTTTGACGCAGCAGGTTTACATTCCGTTTGCTTCTCGGAAGCACTTTCTTAAGCGCACGCTGCTACAAAAATGCCCATACGGTTTGTGTATGGAGTTGCCGTATGCGCGCCGCCGTTGGTCGCCGTACAGAGTTTGCGACCGCCGCGTCGGTTCGGAGTTTGAGTAATCGGTGGCTGCAAGCCGGATTTACTAGTTTTGCGTACCGGCTTGCCCATCTGACCTTACCTCGCTCTGCCGCAATATTGTCCATTTCTGCATTGTTTTACCTGGCCTGAGAGGCCAGTTGCGTTCGTTCTCCCGGCGCGCTATCGATCGTGTCGTCGAGAACGCCAACGCAGAGAAAGGGCGACATGATGTTGAACCACCGCCCCCATCGCCAGCGTGGCCCTGTTCAGGCCCTGCAGCCTTTGTTGCAGGGCTGACCGAGCGGGTCCGACGAACACCGTCTTATCTCCTCTGGTTTGCCCATCGGGCGCCGCTCGCGGCGCATAGGCCAAGGCGCGTAGCGCCAGATTCCAGAGAGAAAAAATGGGCTCGATCAGCCTAAAGAACCTTTCCATTACCGCCGGCACGCCGCTGTTCCGAAATCTCGACCTCGTGGTGCAGGATGGCGACCGCGT
The DNA here is from genome assembly GCA_023415605.1 of Pseudomonadota bacterium. GTDB lineage: Bacteria > Pseudomonadota > Alphaproteobacteria > Rhizobiales > Devosiaceae > Devosia_A. Next base: position 8,396 of record JAEZKB010000329.1, on the reverse strand, counting down.
CGGTCTCGTCGCCGGCAACGGCATGGGCAAGACGACGCTACTCCGCGCTATCGCCGGCACAACGGAGCCGACGAGCGGGGACATCGTGCGCTCGCGCGGTCTCCAGATCGGGTATGTCGAGCAGGATGTTCCCGCGCGGCTGCATGAGCTGTCGCTCTATGATGCCGTTCTCGATGCCCTGCCGGTCACAGGTCGCGAAACCGACAGCTGGCGCGTCGACGTGGTTCTGGACGAGTTCAACACGCCTGAGGAGATGCGGCAGCGGACAGTGCGGGCGTTGAGCGGCGGCTGGCAGCGCCTGATGCTGCTGATGCGGGTGTGGGTCGGCCAGCCCGACGCGTTGCTGCTGGACGAGCCCACCAACCACCTCGACCTCGAAAAGATCTTCCAGCTCGAAGAATGGCTCAACCTTTCGGTCGCCAACATGCCGGTGATTATCGCCAGCCACGACCGTGACTTCCTCGATGCGGTGACCAACCGCACGCTCTTCCTCAGGCCGGAAACATCCCGTTACTTCGCGCTTCCCTATAGCCACGCGCGGCGCGCGCTGGAGGAGGGCGACGCAGCGGACGAGGCCAAGCTCGAGCGCGAGCTCAAGGAGGCCAAGCAGTTGCGCAAGCAGGCTGCCAAGCTCACCAATATCGGCATCAATTCGGGCAGCGACCTGCTCACGGTGAAGGCCAAGTATCTCAAGGACCGTGCGGCCAAGATCGAGGCCTCAGTAACCGCGGTGCACAAGGACCGCTCAGGTGAGATCCGCCTCAGCAATAGCGGCACGCATGCCAAGGTGCTGGTGAGCGTCGAGGACGTAGCAGTCAGCAAGCCCGACGGCGAGCCGCTGTTCCGGATCGACAAGCTGCACATTTTCCAGGGCGACCGCATCGTGCTGCTGGGTCGCAACGGCACCGGTAAATCGCAACTGGTCAAGCTCCTGCATCGGGCGATGAGTGGTGAGGCGGTGCCGGGCATCAGGGTCACACCCTCGGTGGTGCTGGGCTATACCGACCAGGACTTGTCGCAGCTCCCGCCCAAGGCGACACCCAGCGACGTCGTCGGCAGGTTCAAGGTCGGCGACATGCGCAGTCGGGCGTTGCTGGCAGGAGCCGGGTTCACCGTCGACAAGCAGGAGCGGCCGATCCGCGAACTCTCCTTTGGGCAGAAGGCGCGGCTGGGGCTGCTCGCCCTTCGCCTCACTGAGCCGAACTTCTATCTCATGGACGAGCCGACCAATCATGTGGACATCCCCGGCCAGGAGAAGCTGGAGGCCGAAATCCTGGAGCACGAGGCCACCTGCGTGCTGGTCTCGCACGATCGGACTTTCGTGCGGAACATCGGCACGCGCTTCCTGCAGATCGATGGCAAGCGGCTGCGGGAGGTGGATGGGCCGGACGGGTTCTTCGCGGAGATGGCGGGGTAGGGGCTGCACCGATCTACCCACCGTCACTCCCGCAGGCGGGACTGACGGCTGGGTGAGATGGTGCCCCACCCTGGTCCTCATCGCGGCGGGGGCCGGGATCCAGTACCCAACAGCATAGGGCAGCTTTCGAAGATAGAGCCGCCGCGCTGTACTGGGCCCCGGCCTCCGCCGGGGTGGCGCGCGGTGGGTGGGTGGCGCTTAGGTAAACCCCCGCAGATATTCCTCCATCTGGTCGTGGCCACCGTCGACCATCAGGGCGAAGCCGTTGCGGAGGGTTTGGTCCCGGTCGGCGGGTGTGCGCGCCTCGATGTGGGCAATGACACGGGTGCCAGAGCCGATTTCCTGGAGCCGGATGGTGGTGACGAGCTCGGGTGGGCCGAGCTCATCTTCGGCGGAGGCGTTGAGGGGAGCGTCGCGGTAGACCAGTCTTTCTGGCGGGACGATTTCGAGATAGCGGCTCGAATAGCTGTAGTCGTTGCCCCCTGGAAACCGCATGGTGTGGTGCCACATGCCGCCGACTCGGAGGTCAAGTTCGCAGCGGGGCACTGAGCCGCCCTTCGGACCCCAGAAGTGCACGAGGTGCTGCGGCTCGGTGTACATCTTCCACACAAGCGCACGTGGCGCTTCGAAATCGCGGGCGATCTCGAACCAAGTGGCGCCTTCGGGAGCAGTAACGATCGACTTCCCCATCGTGGCTTCCCTTATTGACCGTCGATGAAGCCCAGCGCGGTGTCGGCGAGCTGCGGCGAGATCATGGTGTAGTGGGTGAGGCCGGGGAGGATGGCGAGGCGGTTCTGGTTCATGTTGGCGCCGTCCCAGCCGGCATCCTGCAGGTCGCCACCAAGAAGTTCGAAGAACTTCGCCGCGTGGCTGATGCGGACCGCGTCCCAGTCGGCATAGACCAGCATGGTTGGCACTTTGAGCGCCTTGACCTCGGCCGAGTAGTCGAAGCCGGCGCGCATCATGTCGCCGACCTTGTCGAGCAGGACGGGAAAGTTCTTCGCGTCCGGAGCCTCGGCGGCGTAGAGCGCGTACATGGGCGACTGCATCATGCCTTCGGCGAGGGCCGACGACATGGCCTGCATGCCCTGGTAATTGTAGTCGTGCCAGCCTTCGGCGAAGCTGTACGGCGCCGAGACGTGGACGAGCTTGCTCACCCGGTCCGGATGCTGGATGGCAAGGCGAAGTGCCGTCGTAGCGCCCATCGAGTAGCCGATGACGGCAGGCTTGCCGAGTTTCAAATAATCGATAATGCCGGCCACATCGTCGGCCATGGCCTCGAAGGTCATCGGCCGGTCGAGGGGCAGGGTGTGACCGTGGGCCTGAAGGTCGATGGTGACGACCTGATGGTCCGCGGCCAGCGTGTCGAGGATCGGCCCCCAGGAACTGCCCGACATCAGGCCGCCATGGAGCAGCACGATCGGCGACCCTTTGCCATAACTGGCGTAGTAGACCTCGACGCCGTTGGTCTTGGCATATCCAGATGCGGTGGGGGTTGGCATGACAGGTCCTTCCGATTGGGCATTGGCAGGCAAAGCAAGGGTTAGGCTGGCCATCGTGGCGATGGCAAGCAGAGTTCGGCGAAGCATTTCGCTCTCCTGGTTCGTGTGGCTGGAGCCGCGTCAGGCGGCGGTCGGAAATCTCACCTGAGCGCCTCCAGGTGCTGTTCGAGACGGTCGTAGCTTTCGAGGGTGCCGGCGATGAAACCGCGGTTGCGGGCGATGTCGCGCCGGTCGAGATTCTCGAATTCGGCGAAGAGGGTGAGCGTCGTGACGCCCTCCGTCTCGGTGAGGGTGATGGTCCGCTTGAAGCTCGGCGGCGGGTCGCCGACCCAGTCGTGTTCGGTCACCTCGCGGTTACGGTAGACGATCCGTTCGGGCGGGATGATTTCGAGGAAGACGCTGTCGGCGGGATAGTCCCGACCATCAGGGCCGCGCATGACGTGGTACCAGCGGCCGCCGACGCGGAAATCGAGCTCGCAGACCGGGTTGGTGAAACCCTTCGGTCCCCACCATTGGCTCAGATGGAACGGATCGGCGAACATCTTCCAAACCAGCTCGCGCGGGGCACGGAAGCTGCGCTTTATGGTAAGGGTGGGCTCGCCCTCGGGCAGCAGGACAAACGGTTCCATGTCTCTCTCCTGCGTCATGCGCCGGTCAGGCGAAGAATTTTTTGATCAGTGGGGCTATGGCAGTGGGCTTGACCATGTGGTTCTCGCCAGCGAGCTCGCTGTGACGGGCATTGGGCAGCGCTGCGGCGATCGCCTTTTGGGCGTTTCGCATCCAGGTGTCGCTCTTGGTGCCGCCGACGATCATCGCCGGTTGGCTGAGATTGGCCCAGGTGCCTTTTGGGACGGGCTGGCCGCGTTGCAGCGGCTCGGTAAAGGAGGTGTCGTAGGCGAGCGTCGGGGCGACGGCCTTCAGAGTCTTCCACATCGGCATCAGCTGCATAATCCACACGGCGAAAGCCGGCATGCCGACGCCCGTTCGCATGAAGTGACGGAGTGCGCCGCTGCGGTCGCCGTTGCGGACGAGTTCGTACATCCGCTCGGCGTAGCCAGGCTTCATCTGCCGGGTGGTATCGGTGATGAGCGGGGCTTCGTAGACGAAGACCTTGCTGATGCCGGGAAGCGTGTCGGCGGCCCTCAGCGCGAGTACGCCGCCAGAGGAGATGCCGTATACCATGGCGGTGCCACCGATGGCTTCGAGGACGGCGGCGATGTCCTCGATCTCGCGATCGACAGAATAGGGCTGAGTGTCGCCGCTCTCGCCGCGACCGCGGCGGTCATAGACGGTCACGGCGAAGCGATCCTGCAGCTCTTTGGCAAGCGGCACTGCCGGTCCCATGCCGCGGTAGCACATCGCCCCGTCGACGAGGAGAACGGCCGGGCCGGAGCCCAGCGTCTCGTAGGCGATGCGGGTGCCGTCGGCGGAGTTCACGAAGGGCATTGTGCTACTCCTGCTGCGGGCCTTACTGGCCAGCCTTGAGTTCGACGAGGATGGCATCAAGGCGCTCAAAGCCTTGGACCACTCCGACTTCCATGCCGGACTGCAGCATGCCGTCGCGGGAGGCGACGTCGGGCAACACCGAGACGACCTTATAGACGGTCTTGCCGTCGATCTCTTCGAGGGTCAGCGTCTCGACGCTGTACTGGCCGTCGTACATGCCTTCGACAGCGAAGGTCTGAACCGTCTTCCATTCCGGTTCGATCTCGCGGTATTCGCCATGGAAGACGATGATCGTCCCGTCGGGCATGCTGGACTGGATGCGCCAGCCGCCGCCGACACGCCAGTCGAACCGAAGCACCTTGTTGGCGTGGTTGTGCGGTCCCCACCAGCGGATGACGTGTTCGGGCTGACTAAGGGCGCGCCAGACCAGCGAACGCGGGGCGTCGAAGGTGCGTGTCAGCACCATATGCGGCTCGCCGGCCGGGGCTTCGATCTTGAGATCCTTCTTGTCGGTCATGTCTATCTCCTGTTTCAGGGTTTCGATGTAAGCGGTCAGGCGCTCGAGGCTCGTGCCCCAGAACCAGCGGTGATGTTCAAGGTGCCAGGTCCATGATGACCGGCGACGCAGCCGCGCCCGATAGGCGCCGAACGAGATGATCCTGGCCATGTCGCGCCATCCGGGCGGCTCCTTGCGGTATGCGGACATGGCTTCGCCATTGGCGCTCGAGGCGCGTCCGCGGGTTGATCCTTTGCGTAACCGGGCGACTAGTTCTTGGGGCCGCCCGGATCTCCCTTCTGCAAAGCCTGCAGGTAGTCGTCGAGCCGGTCGAGGCTCTGTTCCCAGAACTGGCGGTAGTTTTCGAGGAAGGCCGCCACATCCCGGAGCGGACCGGCCTCAAGCCGGCAGGGGCGCCACTGGGCCTCCTTGCCGCGTGAGATGAGGCCGGCATTTTCCAGCACTTTGAGGTGCTTGGAGACGGCGGGGAGGCTCATGTCGAAGGGGGCAGCGAGTTCGGTCACCGATGTCTCGCCCTGCGCCAGCCGGGCCAGGATGGCCCTCCGGGTGGGGTCGGCCAAGGCAGAAAGAGTAGTGCTGAGCTGATCCTGCGACATGGGTTTGTGCCGTTCGTATTTAACTATGGAGTTTAGTACGCTTGTCGCGGAGCGTAGTCAACCGGAAAGTTAAATAGGCAAGTCAGGCCGTCCTCCGCTTGCGGAGCAGGCCACGGATGGCATGCCAGGCGGGGACGAGAATGCGGCCCATGACCGGGATAAGGATCAGGCCGAGGAGGAGACCGAAAATGCCGTCGGCGAGGATAACGACAGGCTCGGCGAGGAAGCCGCCGGCGGCGTGGGCGGCCGTTTCGATCAGTTGCTCGGGCTGCTCAAGGCCGAAACCGGCAAGGCCATGGATGACGATGCCGCCGCCGACCCAGATCATGGCCGCCGTGCCAATGATGCTGAGCGCCTGCATGATCCACGGCATCGCGACGAGGAGACCGCGGCCAAAGGCGCGGCCGGCGTGGGTGCGGCCCTTGCGGGCCAGGGCGAGGCCGATGTCGTCAGCTTTGACGATCAACGCCACGGCGCCATAGACCAGCAGGGTGATGCCGAGGCCGACGACCGCCAGTACCGCGGCCTGCTGGATGAACGGCATATCGGGCAGGGCGGCGAGCGCGATGGTCATGATTTCGGCCGAGAGGATGAAATCGGTCTTGATGGCGCCCGAGACGCGCTCTTCCTCGAGCGAGGATGGTTCGTCGGCCGCGGGCTCGACTTCGGCCTCGTGCGCCTCGGCCTGGTGCGGCATGACGGCGTGATAGACCTTCTCGGCGCCCTCGTAACAGAGATAGGCGCCACCGAGCATGAGCAGCGGGGTGATTACCCACGGGGCAAGAAAGCTCAGCGCCAGAGCGGCCGGAAGCAGGATCAGCAGCTTGTTGCGCACCGAACCGACGGCGATGCGCCAGACGATCGGGAGTTCGCGGCTGGCGTCGAAGCCGGTGACGTAGTTCGGCGTGACGGCGGTGTCGTCGATCACCGCGCCGGCCGCCTTGAGCCCCGCCTTGGCAGCCTGTCCGGCGACGTCGTCGATGGAGGCCGCTGCGACCTTTGCCAGCGCCGTCACGTCATCGAGCAGACCCAGCAGACCGACACTCATCGCGAAATCTCCGTTCGTGCCCAACGTGATGTCGGGCGCCGAAAATAGAAAGGGCCCCGGAGGGCCCTTTCGTTCCAATTCGGCTGATCGGCTTATGCCGAGTAGTACATTTCGTACTCGACCGGGTGCGGGGTGTGCTCGAACTTGATGACTTCGGTCATCTTGAGTTCGATGTAGCTGTCGATCTGGTCGTCGTCGAACACGCCACCGGCCTTGAGGAAGTCACGGTCCTTGTCGAGGTTTTCCAGGGCTTCGCGCAGCGAACCCGACACGGTCGGGATCTGGCGGAGTTCTTCCTTGGGAAGCTCGTAGAGGTCCTTGTCCATCGGGTCGCCCGGATGGATCTTGTTCTTGATGCCGTCGATGCCGGCCATCAGCAGCGCGGCGAAGCCCAGATACGGGTTGGCCAGCGGATCGGGGAAGCGGACTTCGACGCGCTTGGACTTCGGCGACTGGCCGAAGGGGATGCGGCACGAAGCCGAGCGGTTGCGAGCCGAGTAGGCCAGCAGCACCGGCGCTTCAAAGCCCGGCACCAGGCGCTTGTAGCTATTGGTGGTCGGGTTGGTGAAGGCGTTGATCGCCTTGGCGTGCTTGATGACGCCGCCGATGTAGTAGAGGGCTTCCATTGAGAGACCAGCATACTGGTCGCCGGCGAAGGTGTTCTTGCCGTCTTTCCAGATCGACTGGTGGCAGTGCATGCCCGAACCGTTGTCGCCATAAACCGGCTTTGGCATGAAGGTCACGGTCTTACCGTAGGCCTGAGCCACCTGCTGGATGACGTACTTGTAGATCTGCACGTCGTCGGCCGACTTGATGATCGGAGCGAACTTGATGCCGAGCTCATGCTGCGCCGATGCCACTTCGTGGTGGTGCTTTTCGACGGTGACGCCCATCTCCTTCATGGCCTGCAGCATTTCGCCGCGCATGTCCTGCGCGCTGTCGAGCGGCGGAACCGGGAAATAGCCCTTCTTGAGGCCGATGTGGTGGCCGGTGTTGCCCGACTCGTACTCGGTGTCGTTGTTGGACGGCAGTTCCGAGTGGTCGACCGAGAAGCCGACCTTATAGGTGGTGTTCGAGTAGCGGACGTCGTCGAAGATGAAGAATTCGGGCTCGGGGCCGAAGTAGACCGAGTCACCCAGGCCGAGCGACTTCACATAGGCCTCGGCCTTCTTGGCCGTGGTGCGCGGGTCGCGGTTGTAGGGCTGGTACGTCAGCGGATCGAGCACGTCGCAGTTGATGGCGAGTGTCGGGGCGCCGAAGAACGGGTCGATATAGGCCGAGTTCGGATCGGGCATCAGCACCATGTCGGACTCGTTGATCGCCTTCCACCCAGCGATCGAGGAACCGTCGAACATCGTGCCTTCTTCGAAGAGATCTTCGTCGATCAGCGTGTAGTCGAAGGTCACGTGCTGCAGCTTGCCGCGCGGGTCGGTAAAGCGCAGGTCGACATACTTGATGTCCTCGTCCTTGATGCGCTTGATGATGTCGCTACCAGTGGTCATGTAGTTCCCCTGTAAGTCCTGCTGTTTCAGTCGTTTATTGGGCTGACGCAGCGCCTAGAGCGCGTCGTCGCCAAACTCGCCGGTCCGGATGCGGATCGCTTGCTCGATCGTGTAGACGAAGATCTTGCCGTCGCCGATGCGACCGGTCTGCGCGGCGTTGCGGATTGCTTCGATGGCCTTCTCGGCGAGATCGTCGGGGCACACAACCTCGACCTTCACCTTGGGAAGGAAATCCACGACATATTCGGCGCCACGATAGAGCTCGGTATGGCCCTTCTGGCGGCCAAAACCCTTCGCTTCGGTTACGGTGATGCCCTGCAGGCCAACTTCCTGCAGCGCTTCTTTGACTTCGTCGAGCTTGAAAGGCT
>JAEZKB010000300.1 GCA_023415605.1 Pseudomonadota bacterium | reverse complement strand
GGCCTCTCCTCGCTGATGGACTCATGGATCCTCTTGCTCAACCGCGAGGTAAGCGGCGAGTTCAACCGTGAACTTTACCTCATCAAGTCCCGCGGCATGCCCCATTCCAATCAGGTCCGCGAATTCGTGATGAGCGGATCGGGTATCAAGCTCCTGCCGCCCTATCTTGGCGAGACAGGGGCGCTCACGGGCTCCGCGCGCAAGCAGGAAGAAGCAAGAGCGCGCCAACTCGAGCTCCGTCGAAACGCCGAGGTCACCAAAATCCGGGCGCAGATCGAGCAAAGGCGCCGCAAGGCCATGGCACAGATCGAAGCCCTCAATGCCGAACTCGAGGCCGATCGGATCGAACTGACCTCGCTCATCGAAGCGGAACAGGCATTTCAGCATCAGATCAAGCAGGACAGCGCCGCGCTCAAGCTGAGCCGCCGGGGCTGACGACAGAGGATTCTCCGTTGGACGAGACAATGAGCGCGGAACTGAAAAAGCCTCGGAAGCTTATTCTGTACGTCGCAGGGCAGACTCCTAAATCCTTGGCGGCCATCGCCAATCTTGAAAGGATTTGCACGGAGCATTTGCCGGGACAATACGAAGTCGAGGTCGTTGATCTAAAGAAGAACCCGCGACTAGCTCGGGAACATAGCATCATTGCTATCCCGACACTTGTTCGCGAGCTACCGATACCTCTTCGCAAGATTATCGGCGACCTATCCGATGTGGAGAAGGTTCTCGTCAACCTTAAGGTCGGTGACGAATGATCGAGGCGATCGATGATCGGGACGACGTCATAGCTGAGTTGCGCCGGCGCCTCAGCGAGGCTGAGGAGACCCTGTCTGCCATCCGCCAGGGCGAAGTGGATGCGCTCGTGGTACGCGGTCAGGATAGCGACGAGATCTTCACGATCGAGGGCGAGGCGGCCTATCGCAGCTTCATGGAAGCGATGGACCCAGGCGCCGTTGCCCTCGATGATAACGGTCGCGTTCTGTACGCGACCGCAAAGGCGGCAACATTGCTGCACCGGCCTCTCGAAGAGATCCAGGGCCATCGCTTGAGCGACAGCCTTGATAGTGAGAATGCCGAAAAGTTCGAATGGCTACTTAGCGAGACCGCGAAACGGTCGCTGGGAACGACTACTCTCGTCGTGAAGCGCGCGGGTGCGAGCGATCAGATCATCGAGGTCTCCGCCAAACCGCTTCGGATCGGCGCAATCTCCGGCCTCGCGGCGACTTTCACCGACGCCACGGAGCGCGTTCGCGCGGAAGCTGCCGAGCAAAACGAGCGGGCGGCTCGCGCGGTGATAGCTTCGGCCAATGAAGCCGTTCTTGTTTGTGACCGCAGCGGCATCGTCACTCATGCGAACGCGGCTGCTAAGGTAGTCTATGACGGGGACATCGTTGGCCAGCGTTTCTCTTCTGCCGTCCCGCTCGTGCTTCCCTTCGCGACGGGGTTGATCCAGGGCGACGATATCGTCGAGAGTGCGCTGGGCGGGAATTCGGTTCAGGGCATCGAGGCCGTCGCGCCCAACGCGCCGACAGTGCGGGACTATCTCGTCAGCGTGGCGCCCCTTCGCGTCGCCGGCGAGACGGTGAGCGGCTGCGTGATCACTATGGTCGACCTATCGCAGCGCAAGACAGCTGAGAAGCAGCAGCTTCTGCTTATGGCCGAGCTCGATCACCGCGTTAAGAACACCCTTGCCCTCGTGCAATCGATCAGCAGCCGGACGCTCTCGGCAGAGGACTCGCTGCAAGGCTATCACACGGCGTTCTCTGGCCGGCTGCAGGCATTGGCGGCGACGCATAATCTGCTGGCGAAGCAGTCCTGGTCGAACCTGCGCGTCGACGACGTTCTCTTGGCCGAGCTCGCACCGTATGTGGAGCAGGGATCGTCGCGGCTCAGCGTTGAGGGGCTCGACATCACCGTGGCACCGCGCGCTGCGATTGCGCTCGGTTTGATCCTGCACGAGCTCGCGACCAATGCAGTTAAATACGGCGCTCTATCGAATGAGACGGGCGTCGTAAGTGTCCGCGCGATAAGCCGCATCGACGAAGGCGGCCCATTCGTCTTCGAATGGCGCGAGAGCGGGGGGCCGACGGTTGCCCCTCCGGAGCGTCAGGGCTTTGGGCGGACGGTGATCACGCGGAGCCTGCAATACTCTCCGCATGGCCGCGCGGATCTCGTCTTCGATCCAACTGGCGTGATCTGTACCGTCGCCATCCCACCGGAGGATCTGGCCAGCAGCGCCGCCGCGGCGTAGCAAGGGCTCCCAGAGTTAAGCGCCCGAAGTCGCAACCTCAAGGAAAAGCCCGGCTCATCGCCGGGCTTTTTATTTGGACCGCGTTTCGCTCAATAAGGCGAGACGCATTGACGACGCGGGCCGTTGTAAGGCTGATACGTATTGTCCGACACCCGGTACGAACGATACTGGCTGGCACACCACTGAACATGGGCGTTGCCGCCGCTGGGAGCGACATAACGCGGAGCGGCGATCGCCCCGCCGATCACGGCGCCGGCCGCGAAGGCAGCGGCCGGATACCACCAGCCATTATACTGCCGATAGCCCGGACGGTGGTAATTGTAACCGCGGTGGCCATTATAATAGTGGCGACCGCCGCTTCGATAGTATCCCTGCCTCGCACCTTGGCGGTAACCTTGGCGATATCCCTGCCGGTATGCCGGGCGCGGACGATACTGGACGTTCTCAACGTCCGAGCCTGGCACGGAAAGTCCTGTCGGAACCCAAGGCGCCGCTGTGACCGGAACAATACTGGATGAGACCATAGATGCAACTGCAGCCGCGGCGATAATGATCTTCTTCATTTGGCAAACCTCCGAAGATACGATCCATTGGCTGAACTTTGACAGTCCGCCCATGAATGCCCCCTGAACGAATTCCGCCAACTTTGCGGCGTGATGCTGAAGCACAGCGGACTTCGGAAGAGTGAGCAGCCTACAACGCAGAAAGGGGGGCCCCCGGGGGCGCCCC
>JAEZKB010000283.1 GCA_023415605.1 Pseudomonadota bacterium | reverse complement strand
GGCGCAGATCGCGCCCGTCCAGCGTGAGCATGCCGCTTCGGGCTGGCAGGAAGCCAGCGATGAGGTCGAGCAGGGTGGATTTACCTGAACCGGAAGCGCCGCTCACCGCGGTGATCTCGCCGGGAGTGGCGGTCATGGAGAACTCGTAGTCGCTGGTCTGGCCGGGATGCCGGTAGCGCAATTGGTCAAGCACGAGCATCGGCGAACTTTCCGAAGAATCTGGGGATCAGCACGAAGGCGGCCACGGTCAGCAGAAGCATGACCATGGCGATGCCCCCTGCCTCGTTGGAGCGATAAGCGGCGAGCGAGCGCGACATGAGCAAGGGCAAGGTGGTGAAGTCGTCGGTGCCGAACAATGAGATGACGCCGAGATCACCCATCGAGAAGCAAAAAGCGAGTGCCGCCACTACACCGACATCGCTTGCGATCAGCGGCCACTCAACCGCGAGGAACTGCCGCCAGCCCGAGAGGCCAAGCGAGCGGATCAGTTTGCCCCGCCGCGCCGCGATGGCATCGAGCGGCGGTCCAAGTGTCGAGACGGCGTAGGGCAGGGCTAGCAACGTATTAGCCAGCACCACGACCACGGGCGCTGCGAGCGTCGGGTCGATGCCGGCATTGCGCGCCATCAGGAAGAAGCCCAGCGACAGCACCACAGCCGGCACGGCGAGATAGGCATAGGCCGGCGCGCCGAGTGCCGTCTTCACCAGCCGCTGCCCGCTCGCCGCCCGTCCCGCTGCCAGGGTCAGCCCGAGCAGCAGCGTCAGTGCGGCAGAAGCCGAGGCGATGCCCAGGCTGGTCCACAGGCTCAGCCAGAAGCTCGGCCGCGCCAGCAGCGTGCCGAGGCCGGGGCCGAGGCCGTCCACAACGATCGCAGCAAGCGGCAGGCCGAAGCCAAGCACTGCGATGGCCAGGACGATCCACTGCACCGCCTGCACCACAGGCCAGTCGCGCCAGACTTGTCCAGCCGAGTGGCCGAGATTGGCCGGGATGGGCGCGGCCGCAGAGGCAAGAAGGATGATCGTCGCGCAAACGCCGATCTGCACCAGCGCCAGGGTCACCGCGCCGCTGAGGTCGAAATCGAGGCGCACCGCCGAGTAGATCGCCACTTCCAGCGTCTGGTTGGCCGGTCCGCCGCCGAGCAGCAGCACGACCGGGAAGCTGGTGAAGGCCAGAAGGAAGATGATGGCGCCGAGTCCCGGCAGCGTGGTCCGCATGGCCGGCCAGTCGATTAGCGCAAAGCGCTGCCAGGCGTTGAGGCCGAGGCTTTGCCCTGTCTTCAGCCGGAATGGCGGGATCGAGTCGAGCCGCGCCAGGAGAATGCGCGCGGCGAATGATGCATCGAGGATCACATGGGCAAAGAGGATGCCGCCCAGTCCGAAGATCGGGAACTGAAAGCCCGTTAGCTCCGACACCCAGCCTGCCCGGCCCCAGATGGCGAGAAGCCCGAAGGCCACGATGATGCCCGGCGTCACGATGGCCGAGGCGAAGAGCCCCACGATCAGGTCGCGGCCGGGGAAACGCAGCCGGTTCAGCGCCCAGGCGACTGCGATGCCTACGACCAACGACAGCACCATGGTTAGCCCGGCCTGCGTCGCCGTCATCACCAGCAGGTGCATGACGTCGACGCGGCTGCCGGCGCCCGGCTCGTTGGCGGCGGTTGAGGCGATGGACCAGAGCACCAGGGCGATGGTGGTGGCGATGCCCAGCCCGATGGCCGCCCCGGCCAGGAGCCGGAGCGGGCGGGGGGGCAGGGCGCTACTGGATAGCAGCGAGCGCGGCATCGACCCATGCCCGGCTATTGGCGACGATGTCGGCTTCGTCCACCTCCAGCAGTTTCGGGGTCGGCGCTTCGCCGAACTGGGCCGGCAGGTCATCGCCGATATCGACCACCGGGAACATCCAGTTGGTGGTCGGCACCAGCTTCTGGCCCTCGACAGAGGTCAGATAGGCGAGAAACTTCTTGGCCAATTCCTGCTTCTCCGACGATTTCAGGATGCCGGCGACTTCGATCTGCGCCACATGGCCCTCATCGAAGATAGCGGCGGCATACTTATCCACCTGCTCGGCCACCTGATGGTAGGTCGGCGAGGTGGTGTAGCTCAGCACCATGTCGGCTTCGCCCGAGAGGAAGAGGTTGTAGGCTTCCGACCAACCCTTGGTGACGGTGAGGATGTGCGGCTTCAGACCTTGCCAAATCTCGGTGGCACGGTCGCCATAGGCGGCTTGCACCCAGAACACGTTACCGAGCCCCGGCGTCGACGAACGAGGATCCTGAATCACGATCTTGATGTCATCGGGCAGCGCGACCAGCTCCTCGAAATTCTTGGGCGGCGTCGGCATTTTCTCCTTGTCATAGACATAGGCGAAATAACCGTAGTCGAAGGGCACGAAGTCCGGATCGGTCCAGGCCTCGGGCAAGACGAGGTTGTCCAGGGTCAGCCCATGAGGGGCGAAGATGCCCGTCGAGCGGGCTTCCGGCGCGGTGGCGGTGTCGAGGCCGACAATCACGTCGGCCTTGGTGGCCTGTCCCTCGAGCTGCACCTTGCGCAGCACGCTGATGGCGTCATCGGCGGTGGTGAACTCGACGATGCAGACGCAGTCCTTCTCGAATCCGGCCTTCAGTGCCGGGCCCGGGCCCCATTCGGCGGCGAAGCTGTCATAGGTGTAGATGCGCAGAATGGGGACTTCTTCCGCCCCTGCCGGCAGAGCGGCAAGACCGAGAAAAGCCGCAAGCGCGACGGGCATAAGCTTGACCATGGGTCATTCCCTTCGGATGCGGCCATGACTAATGAAGGGAATGTGCGCATGGTCGGGGCGCCGGGGCGCCCTTGCCATCTCGAACTTCCTCCGCCAGCATGACCTGGTTCAGGTTCAATGGGTAACTCTCAGTTCCGGAACCCCGGAACACCCCAGCGAGACGCCTGACAC
>JAEZKB010000251.1 GCA_023415605.1 Pseudomonadota bacterium | reverse complement strand
TCAGCGCCGAGGACAAGACGGCGATCGAGACCGCCATCACCGATCTGCGCGGCGTGCTCGAAGGCGACGACCCCGAGGCGATCAAGGAGAAGTCCAACGCGCTCGCCGAAGTGTCGATGAAGCTGGGCGAGGCCATGTACAAGGCCAGCCAGGCTGAGGCCGAGGCCAAGGCCGCTGGTTCGGACCAGGCGGAAGACGACGATGTCGTCGACGCCGAGTTCGAAGAGGTCAAGGACGACGACAAGAAGTCGGCCTAAGCCGCGTCGGTTCGAGGATGAATAGAGGGTCCGGCGCGAGCCGGGCCCTCTTTGTTTGTTCCACGTGAATCATGATGGATTCACGTGGAACATTTTGCGTGGCTAGTTGACAGTCGCGGCCGGGGCGATGCCGCGGATGATGAACTTATCGCGCTGGAGTGGGTGAGGGTCGAAGAGGAGCAGCCCGCCGTCGAGGGTGGAAAGACCCGAGCGCGGATCGAAGAATTCGGCAGCGAGAGGGTCCTCTCTGTCCTTGGCGCCCTGCAGCAGGTTGCCGGCGAAACGCTGCCGGCCGTCATCACGTGTCTCGACCCAGACGGCGTGGTCCTCGAAGAAGAAGTATTCACCCCTCGGGCCAATGGCGAGTGGTTGGCCGCTCGAGTCGAGAACCACCGCGGGCTCGGGCGCCAGCGTCTCGGCGTCGAACGCGGTGAGGGTGAAGAGGCCCGGGTGGTCGCCGAAAATACTCATCGAGACGAGGTAGACGCCGGTCGCGGGGTCGCGGATCACGTAGGCATTGATGAGGTCTTCGGGGACCCACGCGACCTCGGTGACCGCCCAGACACCGCCAGTGCGGCGGAGCGTTTCGACGCCGCCGGCGAGACCCGAGCCGGGCGGGCTGCGCTCGGCCAGAGGAGGAAATAGCCAGGCTGCGTAGAGAGCGGCGAGCGGGGCAGGGCCGGCAGCGAGCAACAGGCGCTGGCGCTCGAAGAAGGCTGACGCGTAGGGCGCCATGGTCTCGGCCGTGGGTTGGCTGACGGAGATGCTGGCGCAATCTGCCTGCAGGAGGTCGAGCGAGGCGATGTCGTAGTGAGCCGGCGCCGGGATTTTGGCGTTGAACGAGGCCATGAGCTCGACATAGCGGGCCTGCAATGCAGCAAGGTTCGGGTCGGCGGCGGCAGCTTCGGTGACCATCGCGGTGGAAAGGCGGTCGGCATAGAATTCACGGTAGTTCACCGCGTAGTCGTGGCGCTCGACGTGGTTGGGGTCGTAGCGATAACTCAGCACATGGCCATATTCGTGCGCGGCCAGCACGAACTGGTTGAAGCGCGCTAGGCGACGCGCTTCGGTCGCGTCGGCGAAAAAGGCGGCAGGGTTCCACTGGCCGCCGGTCAGGGCCTTGCTCCAGTTCAGCCAGTAGCGCGTGACCTCGTCGGGCGCCGGCATGGCGCCGAGGACGATCCGCAGTTCGTCGTCGCTGTAATAATTCACGATGATGTCGTAAGGCTCGAAGCTCCAGGTGAGCCCGTCGTTCAGCTAGGCTCCGGCATCGCGGTAATGGGCCTCGACATAGGAAGCCATGTCGATGTCATTGCCGGCCTCGATGGCGGCCCAAAGATCTTTCGGATCGGCCGCCAAAGTGGCGGAGAGGCTGAGCGCAGTCAGCAGCCCGGCGAGCAGCAAACGCATGAATTTCCCCTTAGGAACATCCTGTTCCGCCATGAGACGTTAGCGCGGTGCCCATCCTTGGGACAGTGGCCGCCGTCTCGCCGTATTGTTTCCCCGAACGTGCCCCCATTTCTTCACATGATGCAGTCAGGTTCCCCCTGCCGTCCTGTCGATCGCTCAGCAGGCGTCGAGGCGGCATGGGTCGCAGCGGCTTTCGCGGGGCCGCCGAGCAAAGGGGCAAATATGTCATCAATCACGGTCCGCAACCTGGCGGAAAACCGAAGTCTTTACGCGTCCCCCGAGGGCGACAGCCGGCTCGACGCCGATATCAGCTTCCTGTTGCAGCAGCTCGAAAAGCTGGAGCCCAAGCGAATCGAGCGCTGCACGGCGCCGGAGGCGCGGGCGCAACCGACGCTGATGCTCGCTTTGAACCGCATTCTACGTGACCCGATCGATGACCAGGGCGTCAATATGGAGCTGCGGCTGATCCCGGGGGCCAATGGCGAAATCCGGGCGCGCATCTATACGCCGCGCATGGTGGAAGCGGAACGCAGCATGCCGCTGGTGCTCTATATCCATGGCGGCGGCTGGGTGATCGGCGATCTCGACAGTTATGACGCGGCGCCGCGCGCGCTGGCCAAGCGGCTGGGCGCCGTAGTGGTCTCGACCCACTACCGGCAGGCGCCGGAATTCACCTTCCCGGCGGCGCATGAAGATGCGCTGGCCGCCTGGCGCTGGACGCTGGACAATGCCGAAACGCTCGGTGCCGACCGGAGCCTCCGCGCCATCGTGGGTGACGGCGCCGGCGGCAATCTCGCCGTCAATGTGGCCCTGGATGCCAAAGCCGAGGGGCTCGACACGCCGCAGCACCTGGCGCTGATCACGCCGATGACGGGCACCGATTTCGGGCTCAGTTCCTACGCAGAGAACCGGCAGGCCATGCCGCTCAACTCGGCGACGGTTGAGTGGTTCTATTCGAAATATGCCCGCGACGCGGTGGATCTGGCCAGCCCGCGGCTCAACCTCATCGACCGGCCGGACCTTGGCGGACTGCCGCCGACCACCATCATCCTCGCCGAGCACGACCCGCTGCGGACCGAGGGCGATCATTTCGCCCAGGCGCTGCGCCGCTCGGGGGTGTGGGTGGACTGCACGCTTTATGACGGCGTGACGCACCAGTTCTTCAATCTGGCGCAGGCGGTCAACAAGGGCATGTTCGCCCAAGGTCAGGTCGTCCGCAACATCAACAGCAGTTTCGGACGCGGCTGAGTCCGCGTCCCGCCCGCATCATCTGCGACCTCTTGCAATTGCACTGAGGTACCCACCACTTGTGTCGGTAGTCCGCTATGGTAAGAGCGGAACACCATACCTATCTAGGTCGCTTGGGCGCAGCGACCCTCAAGACGTATTCAGGAACAGGCCGAGTTGGCAAAACGGGATTTCTACGAAGTGCTCGGCGTACCCAAAGGGTCCGACGAGGCGGCGCTCAAGAGCGCCTATCGCAAGCTTGCGATGCAATTCCATCCGGACCGCAATCCGGGGAATGCCGAAGCCGAGCAGAAGTTCAAGGAGGTGTCGGAAGCCTACGACACGCTCAAGGACCCGCAAAAGCGCGCGGCCTATGACCGCTTCGGCCACGCCGCGTTCGAGAATGGTGGTGGCCGTGGCCCCGGCGGCTTCGGACCGGAATTCTCCTCGTCCATGTCGGATATCTTCGAAGACATCTTCGGCGATTTCATGGGCGGTGGCGGCCGTGGTGGCCGCGGCTCGCAATCGCGGCTCCGCGGGTCGGACCTCCGCTACAATCTCGAAATCTCGCTCGAAGAGAGTTTCCAGGGTCGTACCGTCGAAATCGACGTGCCGACCCTCGTCGGCTGCAAGACCTGCGACGGTTCGGGCGCCAAGCCAGGCACCGGCATGTCCACCTGCCGGCAGTGCAACGGCCACGGCAAGGTGCGCGCTGCGCAGGGCTTTTTCACCATCGAGCGGACCTGCCCGGTCTGTCAGGGCCGTGGCCAGATCATGGAGCAGCCCTGCACCGACTGCGGTGGGCAGGGCCGGCGGCAAGAAAACCGGACGCTGAGCGTCGATATTCCCAAGGGGATCGAGGACGGCACCCGCATCAGGCTCGCCGATGAAGGCGAAGCCGGCTTGCGCGGCGGACCGCCGGGCGACCTCTACATCTTCATTTCGATCAAGCCGCACGACCTCTTCCAGCGCGACGGCGCCGATCTTTATGCCCGCGTGCCGATCGCCATGACCACGGCAGCCTTGGGCGGCGAGTTCGAAGTGCCGACGCTCGACGGCACCCGCGCCAAGGTGAAGGTCGCGCCGGGCACCCAGCCGGGCCAGCGCGTCCGGCTCAAGACCAAGGGCATGCCGATCCTGCGCACCAAGGATTTCGGCGACCTCTACGTCCAACTCGACGTCGAAACCCCGCAAAGCCTCACCAAGCGGCAACGGGAACTGCTCGAAGAGTTCCACCGCGAGTCGACCAAGGACAATTCGCCGACGAGCGACGGCTTCTTCGCCAAGCTCAAGAACTTGTTCGAGAACTAAGGGCCGGCGCATCGCGCCGCCCATTTCCGCCCCTCGTAGAATCCGATAACCGTCTATCCCAGCGAGGATAGTTCGGGGGACGCGTGGTGGACGAGGGTAAGCAGCTCAAGGCGATCACCATGTGCGGGTCGCTGCGCAAGGGATCGATCAACGAGGTGCTGCGCCGGCATATGTCGCAGAAGCTGCGAGAAGCCGGCGTCGAGGTCACCGATCTCGATCTCAACGACTTCCCGATGCCGATCTTCAATCAGGACATCGAGGATGCCGGCGAGACGCCGGAGGCGGGCAAGCGGCTGGCGGACCTCTTTCGGACCAACGACATCATTTTTATCGCCACGCCCGAATATAATGGCGGAGTGACGCCGCTGATCGCGAATGTGCTGGCCTGGGTCAGCCGACAGGGCAAGCCCAGCCCTTTCCGGCACGCGATTTTCGGCATTGGTGGGGTGAGTGACGGCAAATACGGGACGATCTTCTCGCTCTCGCACCTGCGCGACACATTGAGCAAGGTCGGAGCGCTGGTGGCGCCGACGCTACTCGGCATCGGGCCTTACCCCGACGTGTTCGACGCCGACGGCAACCCGACCGAAGCCAGCATCCAATGGAAGGTTGACCAGACGGTGCGCGAACTCACGCATTTTTCGCGCGGGGGCATCTGACGTGTACGGCCTCTATGTCAGCCACCCGCAGGTGGAGATGGACCCCAGTATCCCGGTGCCGCAATGGAGTCTCTCGGCGCGAGGCAGGGAGCGGACCAAGGGCTTTGCCGAGGCGGTGCTGGTCAAGGGCCTCAAGCGCATCGTCTCGAGCGACGAGACCAAGGCACTGGAAACGGCGGCGATCCTCGGGGCGGCGCTGGGCATCAAGGCAGAGGTAGCCGAGGACATGGGCGAGATCGATCGCAGTGTGCCGGGCTATGTGCCGCCGGAAAAATTCGAGGACCTGGCCAATCTCTGTTTCGGCAGGCCGGAGGAAACGGCCGGCGGATGGGAGCGGGCGATCGACGCGCAAGCCCGCATCGTCGGCGCCGTGGCCCGCGTGCTGACCGGGCACGATCCGGAAGCCCCGATCGCCTTTGTGGGACATGGCGGGGTGGGCACGCTATTGAAGAGCCACCTGGCGCATCGGCCGATTTCGCGGGCCGGAGACCAACCTCTCGGCGGCGGCAATGCCTATATGATCCGGCTCAGTGACCGGCTGCTGCTGGGCGACTGGATGCCGTTCGAGCGATTCGCCGGTTTCGGCGGCTAGGTCTCGCCATTGCGGCGGCCTTCGACCCACGGCTCGAGGCCGAAGAGATCGATTGCATCATCCAGCGCTGCCGCCAGCCGGTCGAGGCGGGTGGGATCGTGATTGATTTCGCGCAGCCGCACCGGACCGGCCACCGGCGCGGTGGTGACGACGGCAGCGCCCGCTTCGGTCAGGGCGACGTCGCGCGCCCGGCGGTCGTCTGGGTTGCGGCGGACGGTGCAAAGGTCCTTGCGACGCAGGTCATCGATGGCCTGGCCGAGCGTTGCGGGGTGCGCGACCAGCGCCTTGCGAAGCGCAGCGAGAGGCAGTTGCGGACGCTCGGCAAGGATACGCAGCACCGCCAGCTGCAGCGCGGTGATGCCATGCTTGCGGCGCAGTTCGGCTTGGAACAGCTCGATGGCCCGCTCGAGACGAACCCAGGCGACGGTGAGGGACAAAGCTTGCTGCTGCATGGGAAGGCCGGCGAATCCTTGGTGGTATGGTGCCAGACTATCGCCACCTGCCGGTGCTATGGCAACATACTATCCGCCGCTGTGCTTGCCCTCACCGCCGACTCGTGCGAGACCGCCGAAAATGGAGGGACGCATGAGCGAAGTGATTGTCGCGCTGGATCTCGACACGCGTGCCGAAGCTGAAAGGCTGATCGAGCGGCTGGGAGACCGGGCCGGATTCTTCAAGATCGGTTACCAACTCTTCTATGGCGGCGACGGACTGGCGCTGGGCCAGGATCTGCTCAAGGCCGGCAAGAAGGTCTTCTTCGACCTCAAGCTTCTCGACATCGACAACACCATTGAGAAGGGTGTAGCGGCGATTGCCAAAACCGGCGCCACCATGCTGACGGTCCACGCCTACCCCAAGACCATGCGGGCGGCCGCAAGAGCAGCGGCCGGTTCGGATCTAACCGTGCTGGGCGTCACGGTGTTGACGTCAATGGACGACAGCGACGTGCGCGAAGCTGGCTATGCACGTGATGCGGCCGGGCTGGTGCAGCTCCGTTCCGGCCAGGCGAAGGACGCAGGCATTGGCGGAATTGTCTGCTCGCCACACGAGGCGCGCATGGTGCGCGACATCGTCGGACCGAAGCTGGCTGTGGTCACCCCCGGGGTCCGCCCGACTGGTGCGGCTCTCGGCGACCAGAAGCGGGTGATGGGGCCACGCGAGGCGCTCGACGCCGGCGCCAGCCACCTGGTCATCGGCCGGCCGATCACCGCGGCATCCGACCCGTTCGCCGCCTATATGGCGATCGAGAAGGAAATTGCCGGGCTGACGCGCGTAGCCTAGAAGGCTTGGGCAACACGGAGTTTGCCTTGTCCGACCTCAGAATAGCCATTGCGGGCGCCGGCGGGCGGATGGGCGCTGCCAATATCCGCGCCGTCACCGCCACGCCCGGCCTTGTCGTCGCTTCCGCCTTTGATCGGCCCGGTACGCCGGCGGCCGGGAAGGATGCGGGCGAACTGGCCGGGATCGAGGCGTTGGGCATTGCCATCACCGACAGTGTCGAGGCGGCACTGGCCGATGTCGATGCGATCATCGATTTCACCGCGCCGGCAGCGAGCGTGGCACTGAGCCGGATCGCGGCGGCGCGCGGGCTGGTGCACATCATCGGCACGACCGGCTGTTCGGCCGAGGACGATACCGAGATCGCCAAGGCGGCGGCCGGGGCGCGTATTGTCAAGAGCGGCAATTTCTCGCTCGGGGTCAACGTACTCCTCGGCCTCGTCCGGCAGGCGGCGGCGGCGCTGCCGGGGTTTGACGTCGAAGTCGTCGAGATGCACCACAACAAGAAGGTCGACGCGCCTTCGGGCACGGCACTGATGCTCGGTAGGGCAGCGGCCGACGGTCGGGGCATCGATCTGGCCACCCACAAGGTCAGCGGTCGCGACGGACATACGGGCGCGCGGGAAGCGGGTACCATCGGTTTTGCGGCGCTGCGTGGGGGCAATGTCATCGGCGATCACACGGTGATCCTCGCCGGGGCGTCCGAACGCATCGAACTCACCCACAAGGCCGACAACCGGGCGCTGTTCGCCGATGGCGCGGCGCGGGCGGCACTCTGGGCGCGCGACCAGCGCCCCGGACTCTATTCCATGGCCGACGTGCTCGGCTTCAACCGACAGGACCATTGACCATGACCGGCACGCTGATCCTCGTTCGCCACGGGCAGAGCGAGTGGAACCTCAAGAACCTCTTCACCGGTTGGCGCAATCCGCCGCTGACCGAGCAGGGCATCGAGGAAGCGCGGCATTGCGGGCGTGAGCTCAACAAATATGGCTTCATCCCGGACTATTGCTTCACCTCGAGCCTGCAGCGGGCACAGCACACGCTTGATCTGATCCTCGAAGAGGGAAAGATCTACGACATCACCATCACCCGCAACCGGGCGCTGAACGAGCGCGATTACGGTGATCTGTCAGGCCTCAACAAGGACGATGCTCGTGCCAAATGGGGCGAGGAGCAGGTGCTGATCTGGCGCCGGTCCTATGACGTGCCGCCGCCGGGCGGCGAGTCGCTGAAGGACACCGCGGCCCGCACACTGCCGTTCTATCGGGCGCAGATCGAGCCGATGGTGACCTCAGGAAAGACGGTGCTAGTGGCGGCGCACGGCAATTCGCTGCGCTCGATCGTGATGGCGATCGAAGGACTGACGCCGGAGGAGATTCTGAAGCGGGAAATCGCCACCGGTGAGCCGACAATCTACCGGCTCAAGAAGGACGGCTCACTCGACGAGGTCGTCACCATGGGCCAGTCCGAGCGCAGCGCGCCGGTGGATGCTTCGGGTCCGGAGGGCAAAGGGGGCCCGCTGCGCACCCCGGACGCCATGCCGAAAGCAGAGCAAAAGGGGTAAGGGCGCCTTACCGCCCCGCAACACCTGCTTCCCAGCCAAGAATCGCTCGCTTGCGCGGCAAGCCCCAGTGGTAGCCGGTCAGCGCGCCAGACGTTCCCACCACGCGGTGGCACGGCACCACGAAGCTAATCGGGTTCTTGCCGACGGCGGCGCCAACGGCGCGTGAGGCGGCAGGACGGCCGATTTTCCGGGCGACGTCCGAATAGGTTGTGGCCTTGCCGACCGGAATGCGCAGCAGCGTCTCCCAGACCGACACCTCGAAATCGGTGCCGATCAGCACCACGCGGACCGGATGGTCAGGGTCCCAGCGCGTGGGGTCGAATACGCGGGCCGCCACGGGGACGATCGCCGCATCGTCGCGGGTGTAGCTGGCATTGGGCCAGCGCAGCCGCAGATCCTCGAAGGCCGCCGCGATGCTCATCTCTTCATCGGCGAAGCCGATGCCGGCGAGGCCATATTCCGTCGTCACCAGCACCGCGGTGCCGAACGGCGAGGGCGCGCAGCCCCAAGTCATCGCAATGCCTTCGCCGCGATTGCGCCAGACGCCGGGCGGCATGGCCATGTGCGTGACGAAGAGATCGTGGAGGCGCGAGGTCGAGGAGAGCCCGACCTCGTAGGTGGTGTCGAGCACGCTCTGCCGTTCGGCCAGCAGGCGCTTGGCATGATCAAGCGCCACCGCCTGGGCGAAGCTTTTGGGCGTCAGCCCGCACCAGCGCCGGAAGAGATCGGTGAGCTGGCGTTCGGTATAGCCGAGACCGCGGGCAAAGGCGCCAAGGTCCGCCTCGTCCGGGCCGTTATCGCTGAGGAAGCGGATCGCCGCACGCACCGCCTCATAGTCGGAAGCCGGGGAAAGGGTCTGTTGCTGTGTCATGGGGAGAAGATAGGCGCCGCGCCGAATAGACGCGACCCGATTTTGACACTGCTAGGAGCGCGCCTTCTTGAGGGCCGTGCCGAACACCTTGGCGAAGCTCGCCTTGTCGTCGGGGTTCATGAAGGCGCCGATGGTGAGGTCGGTGTCGCGGGTGCGGAGGTGGAGGGCGGTGGTGCGCTCGTTGAAGTCGCGGTCGATCACCAGCTTGACGAAGAACGGGTTGAACCGGGTGATCTCGGCCTTGCCGTTGGCGGCGACCTGCTTGACCTCGAGTTCGTCGGGCCAGAGCGTCACCACCTCATACTGCTTTCCGGACTTCATCGAAGCCGCCAGCGCCCAGCCGATGGCAAGGACATCGAGGCCGAGGAAACCGACGACAGGCCATGCACCCATCGAAAAGAAGACGATCCCCGGAATAGTGGCGAGCACACAGGCGAGCGCGATGACGAAGCGGTAGCCGCGTCGGGTGAGCGAGCGGTGCGGCGTCAGGGTCGCGGCAAAGAGCGGGCGTGCTTGCGTCTGGGTGGTCATGACGGCTCTAGTATAAATGCCGAGTCGGGATGAAAAAAATGGCAAAGACGCGAACCAGACGCCTGCCTAAGGAAGATGTCGAAGCCATCTTTGGCGCTTTTGCGGCAGCGAACCCTGAACCGAAGGGCGAACTGGATTATGTGAACGCCTTCACCCTGCTGGTGGCGGTGGTGCTTTCGGCGCAAGCGACGGATGCCGGAGTCAACAAGGCGACCAAGGCTTTGTTCCAGGCCGCCGACACACCCGAAAAGATGGTGTCACTCGGAATCGAGGGTATCGAGAACTACATCAAGACGATTGGCCTGTTCCGCGGCAAGGCCAGGAACGTCCACGCCCTATCGCAGATCCTCATCGACAAGCACGGCTCGGAAGTGCCACAGACGCGGGAGGCGCTGGAGGCGCTGCCCGGCGTCGGGCGGAAGACGGCCAATGTCGTCCTCAACATCTTCTTCAAGCAGCCGACTATCGCGGTGGACACGCATCTCTTCCGGGTCGGCAACCGCACCGGGCTCGCGCCGGGCAAGACGCCGCTCGAGGTAGAGCTGGCGCTCCTCAAGGTCGTGCCGGAGCCTTATCTTCTCCACGCCCATCACTGGCTGATCCTTCACGGCCGCTACGTTTGCAAGGCGCGGACGCCCGAGTGCTGGCACTGCATCATTCGCGAGTGGTGCCGGTATGAGCCGAAGACACCACCGCCCAAGGGCACTCAGATCGCGTAGATGCGTGGGATGAAGGCGGCAAAGAGCGGGATCAGTGCAAAGGCGGCAGCTTCGGCGTAAACGAAGCGGCGGGCGGCCTGGACGGCCTCGACCGGCACCGAGAACCCGCCGTCCCCGGTCGCCACCTTGCGCCAGCGCGCAATGGCAAGAGTGGGTGGGATCGAGAGCAGGCCCATGGCGAGGAAGGCCGCCATCTTGGACCAGAATGCCCAGTTGCCGACATAGTATTCCCAGCCGGCGGCGCCGAAGATCACCCGGATGATGCCGATGACGATCACCAGCGCGGCAACGCCGCCATAGGCCGCGTCGAGCCGGCCCAGTTGCCGCAGCCGCTGGCCCGAGAGGCCGGCGTGAAGAAGGGCGAATTCGGCGGCGAAGATCGCCACATACGTGAAAACAGCGAGATGGTGGGCGACGGCGAGGATGAGATCGAGCATCTTGGTCTCCGCTGGCCAACATGTTAACAGTGTTCGCATGGTTCTATATTCCTATGTGAACAATGTCAACATCTAACCAAGACACCGGCTACCACCACGGTGACCTCAAGCAGGCACTGCTCGACGCGGCGCTGGAAATGCTCGACGCAGAAGGAGCCGAAGGCGTCGGCCTACGGGAACTGGCGCGGAAGGTTGGGGTGTCCCCGGCCGCGCCGTATCGGCATTTTCGGAGCCGGCAGGCGCTGCTCGAAGCAGTGGCCACCGAGGGGTTCCGGCGTTTTTCTGCGATGATGGCCGCCAAGGAAGAAGACCTGCCCGAGGCCGAGCAACTGCCGGCGATGGCGGAGGCGTATGTGCGCTTCGCGCTGGTGCAGCCGGCTTTGTTCCGGCTGATGTTTTCGCGCCAGATCGACAAGCAGGGAAACAAGGCGCTGCACACGGCCGCGATCGACGCCTATGCGTCGCTGGCCAAGGCGGCCGCGCGTGAGGTGCCGGACGCACCAAGCGAAGGTGCGGTGATCGCCTGGAGCTTCGTCCACGGCCTCTCGATGCTGCTCCTCGACGAGCAGATCCTCGGGGTGTCACCGCAGAACTCGGACAGCCTGG
>JAEZKB010000154.1 GCA_023415605.1 Pseudomonadota bacterium | reverse complement strand
GTTCAGGCGGTTGCGCATCCAATAGTCCGAAAAATCGACCACATTGCCGCCCGGGCGGGAGGCATTGCGTTCGTATTCAAGCATGAGGGCAATGGTGCGTTGGACGATCGAGCGGAGTTCGGCAGTGTGGCTGTCTGGACCGCTGAGGATCGCCGCGGCCTGTTCGAGGTGGTCGCGAGCAAGGACATAGGTTTGACGCATGGCGGTCTCGTCTTTGGTTAATGGTGGGAAAACACAATTCCTTTGTGTTGAGCGCGAGACTGGCCGAGTCATGGTTGAGCGCCGCTTGCCCGAACCGCTCGTCTTTGCGGCAAATACGTCGAAAACTCTCATCACGCGCAGACGACTGAAAGCATGGAGCTTTTCGGACGCGTGCTCCGTTTGGGGCTGTGCATAAGTCCGGGAGCAGGCCCATGCGGGCCTTGGCCGGTAAATTCCCTATGTATGGCAGCCGCTTAGGGTGATTTGACCATCTGCACGCAGTTGCTGGCGATGCCAACCAGCTCCTCCGGATCCCAGCTTTCCTCATGCCAGCCGGTCTTTTCGTAAAAGCCGACCGCATCCGGCGCGGCGTTGACCCGCATCTGCTTGACCCCGAGTTCCCACGCCTTCTCGGTCAGCATCCGGTCCATCAGCTCGCCATAGCCGTTGCGCTGGTGCTCGGGGAGAATCGCCACGAGCCGGACCACGGCGCGATCGCCTTTGAGGTCGAGCCGGGCAACGCCGATCGGCTCTTCGTCGAGCATCAAGATGTGCGGGACGTTCTCCTCGGCGCGGTCGTCCGGATGGTCCGGGTTGTACTCGATTTCATAAGCGTGCCGGCCGGGCGCGAACAGCACGCGGCGGCGGATGTCATGCAAGGCCGCCCACTCTTCGTCGGTCTTCACGGCACGCAGTTCGAGCGTCACGGCAATCTCCTTGTTGGCGCTGCTCCTAACGCCCGAACTCGCCAAGAAGCTGCTTTGTACCCCGGCTGACGGTACTTAAGTCGCTACCCACCGCGACGAAGCCGAAATCGCCCTCGACCAGCGGCTTCGCCGTCGCGACGTTGAAATCGAGCATTCCGGCCGCCTTGCCGGTGTTCAGAATCGCCCGGCCGGCCTCGCTGACCAGCTTGCGCACATCCTGATGCCCCTGCTGGCCGACAAGGCCGATGCTGGCGGCGAGATCATTGGGACCGATGAAGATCCCGTCGACGCCATCGATGGCGCCATAGGCCGGAATATTAGCCAGCGCCTGCGGCGTCTCGACCTGGAGGATCACCACGATTTCGTCCTGCGCGGTCTGCGGATAGGAGGCGTCGGTCGCCCAGCGGTTGGCGCGGGTATTGCCCGAATAGCCGCGGATGCCGGCGGGCGGATAGCGCGTCGCCGCGACCGCGAGCTCGGCGTCCTGCACCGTCTGCACGTAGGGGAACATGAAGCTGCGCACGCCGGTATCGAGCAGCCGCTTGACGATCACCGCATCGACGCTGGGCACCCGCACGACGAATTCGGCGTCGCCGCCATGCCGCGCCGCCAATAGATGGCGCTCGATGGTCTCGACCGAAAGTGTCGAGTGCTCCATGTCGAGCAGGACCCAGTCAAAGCCCGCCCCGGCCGCGATCTCGGTGGCGGCGAGGCTGTTGAGGGACAGCCAATAGCCGAGCTGCTTTTCGCGCGCATAGAGGCGCCGCTTGAAGGCGTTGGGTGCGACAGGCCGCATGGATCATTTCCCTCGATTTTTCCGGAGGGTAGCGGGGACGGGGTGGCGCGTCTAGAACGCGCCCGCGAAAGCGCCGCCGTCGATCAGGAGGTTCTGGCCGGTGATATAGCCAGCCTGCGCGGAACAGAGAAACGCACAGGCGGCGCCGAACTCTTCCGGCGTGCCGAAGCGCTTGGCCGGGATCTTGGCTGCCGCCTCGGCGCGGACCTGATCGATATCCTTACCGGACTGCTCGGCGGTGCGCTTCTGGCCGGACCGCAGCCGGTCGGTGTCGAATGAACCGGGCAGGATGTTGTTGATGGTGACATTGCTGCCCGCGACGCCCTGCGACACGCCCTTGAGGAAGGCCGTGAGCCCTGCCCGCGCACCCGACGACAGGTCCAGCCCGCTGATCGGCGCCTTCACCGAACTCGAGGTGATGTTGACGATGCGGCCGAACTTGCGCTCAACCATGCCGTCGATCACGCGCTGAATCAGTTCGATCGGGGTGACGAAGTTGGCGGTGACGCCGGCGAGCATCTTCTCGCGGTCCAGCTCCCGGAAATCCCGGAAGGGCGGGCCGGCATTGTTGTTGACCAGGATGTCGGGCGCCGGACAGGCGGCAAGCAACGCCTCCTGCCCCTCCGGCGTGCTGACGTCCGCGGCCACCGGAATGACGGTGGCGCCGGTCGCCTTGCGGATTTCCGCGGCGACCTGTTCGAGGTGAGACGCGTCGCGGCCGTTAATCACGACCTCGACGCCCGCAGCGGCAAGAGCCTCGGCGCAGCCGCGGCCGAGACCGCGGCTGGAGGCACAAACGATGGCCTTGCGGCCTGCAATCCCGAGATCCATGTCCTTAGCTCGCCGCACTTTCCATGGCGCCCTGGGCCGGGGCGCCGCGCTCGATCATCAGCCGGTTGACGGCGTTGAGATAGGCGCGTGCCGAAGCCACCAGCGTATCGGGCTCGGCGGCATTGCCCGAGGCGATGCGGCCGTTGAGCTCGAGACGGACATGGGCGCTGGCCTGTGCGTCGGTGCCGCCGGTGACGCCGTCGATGGCGTAGAGCACCAGATGCGGGTCCTTGCCCACGGCCTGCTTGATGGCGTTGAAGATGGCGTCGACCGAGCCGGTGCCGTCATAGGTGGCAGAAACTTCGGCGCCGTCGATCGTCACCCGCATGGTGCAGCGATGCACGCCGCCGGTCTTGGAGACGACTTCCATGTCGACGAGCTTGATGCGGTCGTCGGCCGAGCCGGCTTCGTCATCGACCAGCGCCACGATATCGGCGTCGTAGATGTGCTTCTTGCGGTCGGCGAGGTCCTTGAAGCGCACGAACGCTTCCTGGAAGGCATTGTCGCCCAGGTCGTAGCCCAGTTCCTTGAGCTTGTCCTTGAAGGCGGCGCGGCCCGAATGCTTGCCCATGACCAGGGTGGTTTCCTTGATGCCGACCGAAGCCGGGGTCATGATCTCGTAGGTTTGGGCATTCTTGAGCATGCCGTCCTGATGGATGCCGCTCTCATGCGCGAAGGCGTTCTTGCCCACGATCGCCTTGTTGTACTGCACCGGGAAGTTGGCCGCGGCGGAGACGATCTTGCTGGCGCGGCTGAGATGGGTGGATTCGATCTCGGTGTGGTACGGCATGGCGTCGGCGCGGGTCTTCAGCGCCATGACGATCTCTTCGAGCGCCGCATTGCCGGCGCGCTCGCCCAGGCCGTTGATGGTGCATTCCACCTGGCGCGCACCGCCGCGGACGGCGGCCAGCGAGTTGGCGACAGCGAGACCCAGGTCGTTGTGGCAATGGGCCGAAAAAATCACCTTGTCGGCGCCCGGCACGCGCTCGATGATCGAGCGGAACATGGCCTCGTGCTCTTCTGGCACGGCATAGCCCACCGTATCGGGCAGATTGATGGTGGTGGCGCCGGCCTTGATCGCCAGCTCCACGCAGCGCGCCAGATAGTCGATCGGCGTGCGGGTGGCATCCATGGCGCTCCACTCGACATTGTCGATCAGGTTGCGCGCCTGGCTCACCGTGGCGGTGATGATCTCCAGCACCTGCTCCTCGGTCTTTTTCATCTGGTGGGCCAGATGGATCGGTGAGGTGGAAACGAAGGTGTGGATCCGGCCGCGCTGGGCGTGGCGCACCGCTTCACCGGCGCGGGCGATGTCCGCCGGTATGGCGCGGGCGAGGCCGGCGACCACCGCGTTCTTGACGTGCTTGGCGACAGCCACCACGGCATCGAAGTCGCCGTTCGAGGCGATCGGGAAACCCGCTTCGATGATGTCGACGCCCATTTCGTCGAGGGTTTCGGCGACCTGCAGCTTTTCTTCGAGCGTCATGGTGGCGCCCGGGCTCTGCTCGCCGTCACGCAGCGTGGTGTCGAAGATGTAGACGCGGTCTTTGTTGGTGTCGGTAGTCATTTTCTCGTCTTCCTGTCGGGCGGCCGGGGTCGGAAAACGACCACGCGACCGGACAAATCCTGTTCGGTTCGTTGCGCGCTATCCCCTGACGACCCGCTCGCGTTCCGAGCTGCCGGTAATCAGGGGCTGATAAGAAGGAGAAGCAGGGCGGCCGGTAGCAGCAGCAACGCGGCAGCGATCAGAAGCCGGGTTTCCCGGGCCTTCTGTTCGGCAACTGCGATGGCGATGGCGCGCTTGCGCTGCATGGCGAAAATCCGATTGCGGGCAAGATACTGGCGCAAATTCTCGCGCCGCACAAGCCTTTGCGCGGGTTTTTTGATGAACGGACCGCTACCGTTTTCGGCGGTATTGCACCTCGAGCAGCAGTCGTTCCGGCCCGGTGACGAAGAACTGGCCGATCTCGGTATCGGGAATGCCGGCGAGCTTCCAGGGATAGCCGGAGGCCTCGAGCCGGGTCTTGATGGTCTCATAGTCATAGACCCCGAAGGCGATGTGATTGATCATCCCCTGCGGAAAATGGCCCTCGCGCTCGACGATGGAGAGGTGGATCGCCGGCTGCCCATCGACATAGATCCAGTGGCCCGGGAAATCGAAGGGCGGCCGAAACCCTTCCTCGGCGTCGATCACCTCTTCGAAGAACCGCACCATGCGCGGCCCGTCGACGACGTGGATGTTGATGTGGTCGAGCTTCGGCATCAGCCGAAGGCCAGCACGGCCGACGCGACGATGCCCACCAGCGAGACGGCGGCCACGATGCGGCCGGTGCGGACGCGGGCGGTGGCTGCAGCATCCCCTGCCCGCATCTTGCGCGCCGAGATCGCCGACACCACGACGCCCGCCGCCAGCGCGACGAGGAACAGCATCTTGACCCAGAACCAGTGGCTGATGCCATCGAACCCGCCGTAGCGCACCCAGATCATCAGCGGCCCGGAAACGATGGCGACGATGATGCCCCAGTGCCCGAACTGCGTCAGCAGCCGGTTGGTGGTCGGCGCCACGCTGCCATCGCCCATCATGCCGAGCAGCGGCAGGAAGGCGGCTGCAATCAGCATCAGCCCGGCGAAATGCGCAAACAGCAGCGCGGCGAAGACAAGGTCCAAGTCGAAACGTCCCTAGTTGAAGGCGAGCACCGCCGAAAGGATCACCACCGCGAAGCTCAGCGCCGTCAGCTGCCCGAACATCTTGGATCGGCGCGCCCCATCTGGCCCGCCCGCCTTCTGCGCCCGCTCGTTGAGAACGATGAAGACGATCATGGCGACGATGGCAGCCATCTTCACCCAGAACCAGGCATTCGGGATCACCCAGTTCCACTTGAGCCAGAGCACCAGAACGCCGGTGACCAGCAGCGTGCCCATCGCCGCCTTGCCGACCTTGGCCACCTTGCCGGCGAT
>JAEZKB010000153.1 GCA_023415605.1 Pseudomonadota bacterium | reverse complement strand
GGCCATGGCGCCCCAGAACAAAACGCGGACTGTTGGCTTCCATGGCGCGGCGCCCCCAGTGGTCGCGCCGGCATAACCAAGGACACCCAGGAAGATGAGCGATGATGCGGCGATGAGCCAGATCGCCAGCTCACCGGGAGAGAGGATGGCGGCGATCAAGGGCAATGCCGCCCCGACAGCAAACGTTGCTGCGGAGGTCAGTGCGGCCTGAATCGGGCGTGCGGTTGATACCTCGGACAACCCCAGTTCATCGCGCATGTGGGCGCCCAGTGCGTCCTTGGCCATGAGCTGTGTCGCCACCTGCTCGGCGAGAGAAGGATCGAGCCCGCGCGATACATAGATCGCGCTGAGTTCGGCGTGCTCCGCCTCCGGTTGGGTGGCGAGTTCTGTGCGTTCCTTGGCGAGGCTTGCACCTTCGGTGTCGGATTGGGAACTCACCGACACATATTCGCCCGCGGCCATGGACATGGCGCCGGCGACGAGACCGGCGACCCCGGCAAGAAGAATGGCGCCTTTGTCGGCCGAAGCGGCGGCTATGCCGATCAGCAGACTGGCGGTCGACACGATGCCATCATTGGCACCCAGTATGGCGGCGCGCAGCCATCCGACACGGCTGACGAAGTGTTCTTCAGGATGTATCTTGAGCCTCGCCATCTACTACCGTCCTTTTTCGCGCTGGGGGAAGACGATGCGAGCGGTGAAACCGCTGTCCCTGCCGACAGCCGGCGAGTGCAGTTCAAGCGCCCCGCCCACCTGCCGCAGGATGGAGTCGACAATTGCAAGGCCCAGTCCAGCGCCGTCCGAGGCTGTATCGCCACGCTCAAATCGCCTGATCAGCACAGCCAGCCGTTCCGAACCGACGATCGGCCCTTCGCTCGATACATCGAGCATATTGTCACCGAGTCCTACAATGATCTGACCGCCCGCCGCGCCATGCTTGTCGGCGTTCTCGATCAGGTTGCGCAGCACGATGCCGAGGGCATCGAGGTCGAGGGCCGCCGTCAGTCGCGCATTGGGCCGACGGTCGACAGTCAGGCGCGGGCCCAGCATGCGCCCTGCGTCGGCAAGGGTCAGTTCGACGGCCGGCATCAGGTCGATCGGCGCGGGAAGTCGCGCCACGCCGGATTCGGCCCGCGACAGAGCAAGCAGCTTGGAAGCCAGGGCCGAGAGGCGGTGCAGGGTGCCTTCGACGTTGCGCGCGCGGGCCTGTGCAGGATGCCCATCCAGCTCTTCGACGAGTCGCTGCGTTTGCGCGAGGCTACCTGCGATTGGGGTGCGTAGCTCGTGGGCACTGTTCGCGGCCAACGCACGCTCGGCCTCGAAGGCTCCACGGAGGCGGAGCAACAGACCGTCGATGGCCTGGATCACCGGCCTGAGTTCGGTGGGGGCGTCTGGCATACCCACAGGCTCGAGGTTGGCGACGTCCCGCCGTTCCACTTCCACGCCAAGCCGGTGCAGCGGGGTCAGTCCTCGGCCGATGGCCAGCCGGATGGCGATGATGGATGCCGGGATCAGCAGCAGCAACGGCATCACGAGTGCCGCAACGCTCCCCAAGAGGGCCGCGTTGCGCCGCTCTTCCGTCTCCGCGACCTGGATGAAGAGCCCGGAACGTGCATCGACGGCGGTGTAGATCCGCCAGGGTGATGCCGTAACGAAGCCTTCCATCAATGGGGCAGCGAACGCCTGCTCCGGTGCGTCGTGCGAGCGCATGATGACGCCCGTTTTCGAGCGCACCTGATAGACGACGTACTCACCGCGACCGGGCTCGAGTATGATTTCGTGATCGCCGTCGGAATCGTGGTCGCCATCAACCAGGCCGTCGATTGCCAGAGGCAGGATCCGTTCCGCTGTCTCGCGCAATCCGCCGTCGAGCGTCCGCCGCAGCGCATCCTGGACGATCAGAATGGTGACAAGGCTGCCCAAGAGCCACAGCACGGTGACCCCAATGGTCAGGCCTACCGTCAGGCGCCGGGCAATGCTGGGAGCGCTCATTGATGGGCCAGCCGGTAGCCGAGGCCACGGACGGTGTGGATCACCTCGGCGTTTAGTTTCTTGCGCAGGCGGCTGACATAGACCTCCACGGCGTTGCTATCGATCTCGTCGCCGAACCCGAAGAGGGCCTCCTCAAGCTGGGATCGCGAAATCAGGGTGCCGGGGTGTCGGGCGAGGCGCTCGAGCACAGCCCATTCCCTGGCGCTCAGCTCGACTGTCCGGCCATCCACTGTCGCCACCCTGTGTGGCGGGTCGATCTCCAGCGGGCCGACGACGATCAGCGGGTTGGGGTTCCCGGCATAGCGGCGACCAACGGCACCCACCCGCGCCAGCAACTCGCCCAGGTCGAATGGCTTGACCAGGTAATCGTCCGCTCCGGCATTAAGGCCGTCGATCCGCGTGGTGAGCTGGTCCATGGCGGTGGTGATGATCACCGGAGTGGTGTCACCCTTGCGGCGCAACTGTTTCAGGAACTCCATGCCACGGCCGTCAGGCAGGTTCAGATCGAGAAGGATCACGTCGTAGGCAACGCCGAAATGGGCGGCCTCGGCTTCATCGAGCCGCCTTGTCCAGTCAGCGGCGTGGCCGTGCGCCACCAGGTGGTCGCGGATTGCCTGTCCGAGCATCTCGTCATCTTCGACCAGCAGCAGTCGCACGTGACACTTCCCCAAAGCCCGCTCACTGCCAGCTTCGCCTTACACGGAGCTTACGCCGGCCGCGCCCGATCGTCAGCGGGCCGTAAGCCACACGGGCGAGGTTCGTTGTCGCCGGCATCGAGCCGGTCCCGTGTAGAGGACGAAACACAATGAACTCGAAATTGATTGCCACCCTGGCCCTTGCCGTGATGATCACCGGCCCGGCGCTCGCCGACGATACCTGCAATGTCCCGGCTGAAAAGGCGCAATCCAAGGATACGCTCAAGGCCGAGCTCGAAAAGGACGGCTGGACCGTCAAGCAGATCAAGGACGATCAGGGCTGCTACGAGGTCTATGCCAGCAAATCCGACGGCACCCGAATGGAGAAGCTCTTCGACCCCGCAACGCTTGAGATGCTCGATGTCGAAGCTGACTGACAAGGTCACCGTGTGGGACCCGCTGGTGCGGGTCTTCCACTGGGTGCTGGCCGGCAGCATTGTGGTAGCTTGGCTCACCTCAGGCCACCCTAGGGGCCTGCATCAATGGGCCGGCTACACCGCCGGCGCGATGATCGCCATTCGGATGGTTTGGGGCTTTTTCGGCCCCAGACATGCCCGCTTCGTCAGCTTCGTTCGGGATCCGCGCACGGTGCTGCGCTACCTCGCCGACATCTGGCGGGGCAGGGAGCGCCGGCATCTTGGTCACAACCCCGCGGGTGGCGCGATGGTCGTCCTCCTCCTCAGTGCGGTCGCGGCACAGGTCACGATCGGTTGGCTTCAGACCACCGATCTGTTCTGGGGCACCGAGTGGGTCGAGGAGCTGCACGGCGTGCTGGCAAAGGTGATAATACTCCTCATCGGGTTGCACCTGGCCGGCGTGCTGGTCGCGAGCATCCGCCATCGAGAGAACCTGCCGGCGGCCATGATCACCGGCTTTAAGCGCGGTGCCGAAGGCGACGACGCGAACTGAACTGCCCTGGAGCTGTTCCGAGGCGAGACTAACGCAAGATCGGCTCCGTTCAGCGCTATGCGGCCGATGAACTGGTGACCTCGGCAGGAATCGAACCTGCGACCAATAGCTTAGAAGGCTACTGCTCTATCCGCTGAGCTACGAGGCCACGGCGCTCCGTTTAGCGCATGTGCGACGGCTTGTCAGCGGAGGGCGCGGGTGCTTTCGCGGACGATGAGGTCGCAGCGGAGCGTAATGCGGCGCGGCGCCCCCGGGGCGGCGGCGCCTTCGAGGATGTCGATCAGCGATTCCGTCGCCAGTCGGCCGATCTGTTCGCGCGGCTGACGCATGGTGGTCAATCGCGGCCGGTACATCGGGGCAATGGCGATATCGTCAAAGCCGATCACCGAGAGGTCGCGCGGACACTCGATGCCGGCATCGTGGAGCGTGGTGATGAGACCAATTGCCATTTCGTCATTGGCCGAGAAGACGGCGGTTGGGCGTTCGCTGGCCGGCAGGCGCAAGAACGCCTCGCCGGCCTCGATGCCGCTGTCCATGTTGTAGTTGCCCTGCCACATCCAATTCTGCCGGATGTCGAGCCTGGCGCGGCGCATGGCGCTGGCGAAGCCGAGCATGCGCTGGCTGGCCTGGCTGTTGCGCGACGGGCCGATGATGTGGCCGATGCGGGTGTGACCCAGCCCCACCAGATGGTCGGTGGCGCGTTCGGCAGCCTCGAAATTGTCGACAATCACGGCGGCGACGTCGGTCGTCGGCAACTCGTCGTAGGAGACGACGAGCGGCACATGGCCGTCGGCGGTGGCAAGCACGTGCAGCAGCGAGGTGTTCACGCCGCCGTCGAAAAGCAGCAGACCGTCGGCGCGGCTCGACTGGAAATAATCGGCGAGAATACGCGAAGCATCACCGGCGAAACGGTTCGCGACCAAAACGCCGTAGCCGCGGTTGGCGGCCTCGTCCACCACGGCGTCGAGCACCGTAGAATAGAATGGATTTCCAATGTCGGGCAGGGCGATAAGAATCGTGCGGGCTGCCCGCATACGCAGCGACCGCGCTGCCTGGTTGATGGTGTAGCCTGTTTGTTGCACCGCGAGGTTGACCCGCTCGCGGGTGGCTTCGGAAACCCGTTCAGGATTGCTCAGCACCCGGCTCACGGTTGCGGCAGACACATTTGCGTGCCGTGCAACGTCTTGAATCGTCGGTGCTTTTTTGGTCATGGACATGGTGGGCAGCGCCTCGCTTGCCGCTGCGTCTGCTCCCTCTGTAAATCGATCTTGACATGCGTGCAAGGAATGTCTGAAATGCATGCAATCGATTGCAGGGAGCTTTGAGGAGGTCCCTTGTAATCGATTACATGCAGGCGGTCGCGGTGTTCCTTGGGGGAATGCATTTTTCGGCCGGTGCTTTCCGCAGGAGCATCCGCTCCGCGTGAACGTTGGGAGGACTACATATGAAGAAACTTGTGTCGGTGGTGGCCGTCATGGCCGCTGCTTTGCTTGGCAGCACCTCGGTTCGCGCTGCTGACGTCGAAGTCATTCACTGGTGGACGTCTGGCGGCGAACAGGCTGCCGTTTCAGTGTTCGCCCGTGAGTTCGACGCTCTCGGCGGCGACAAGTGGGTGGATACCGCCATTGCCGGTGGTGAAAATGCCCGCTCGGCCACGCTGCAGCGCATTCTCGGTGGCGATCCTCCGGGCGCCGCCCAGTTCAACCCGGGCCGTCAGTACGAAGAACTGATCGCCGGCGGTCTGCTCCTCGACCTCACCGATCTCGCCACTAAGGAAAACTGGGCCGGTTTCATCCGCCCGGCGTCGATCTCCGAGGCTTGCCTCGTTGACGGCCACTGGTGGTGCGTGCCGGTGAACATCCACTCGTGGAACTGGGGCTGGGCCTCGATCCCGGCATTCGAAAAGGCCGGCGTCGAACTGCCGACCAGCTTCGATGACTTCCTCGAGAAGGCTCCGAAGCTCAAGGAAGCCGGCGTCATCCCCTTCGCCATCGGCGGCGAAAGCTGGCAGATCAATGGCGCCTTCGGCGTGATACAGACCGGTCTCATCGGCCTCGAGAAGCGTCAGCAGATCCTCAAGGACCGCAACCTCGACGTAGCCCGCGCGGAAATGCCGGCCGTGTTCGAGAAGTTCCGTCAGTTCAAGCAGTTCTCGGACGAAGGTTCGGCCAACCGCAACTGGAACGACACGACCAACCTCGTGGTGACCGACCAGGCCGCGATGCAGATTATGGGCGACTGGGCTCGCGGTGAGTTCGGCGTCGCCGGCGAAAAGCCGGGCGTCGACTACGCCTGTCTCGCTCTGCCCGTCGACAAGCCGACAGTGTCCACCGGTGGCGACATCTTCCTGTTCCCCAAGCAGTCGGACCCGGCTGTTGAAGCGGCGCAGCTCAAGATGGCCTCGATGATGGTCAACCCGCAGGTGCAGGCGCTGTTCAACAACGCCAAGGGCTCCATGCCGATCCGCGACGACGTCGACATGTCGCTCGCTGACGACTGCATGAAGCGCGGCCTCGAGATCATCAAGGACGAAGCCAACATCGCCGTCGATGCCGGCCGCTGGCAGTCGAACGACACCACCGGTCAGTTCAACGACCTCATCGCTCAGTTTTGGGCCGATGACTCGATGACCGTCGACGCTGCCGTCGAGCAGTATGTCACGATCCTGCAGAACGCCGACTAACCGGCCAATGCTCTACTGGCGGCGCCCGCGTGGCGCCGCCTTTTGGTTTTTCGGACGTCCGGGTGGGCAGGGGATCCCGGTGCCGGGCAGTTCAATCTAGCGGGGAGTGAGCCATGACCCAGGTCGCCGAGACAGGCGAACGCGCGGCAGGCCTTGCCAGCGCGGCAGCGGGGCGCAAACCGCGCACGCGCAAGCGTTTCAACATCCAATCGGTGCTCGGCACCACGCCGATGATCGCCACCGCGATTGGCGTGTTCGTCATTTGCATCATCTTCTCGATCATCTGGTCGTTCACCAACTCCAAGCTCTTCCCGAATTTCAACTTCGTCGGGCTCACCCAGTACGAGCGCCTGTGGCGCACGGACCGGTGGATCGTCTCGGTGCAGAACGTCTTCGTGTTTGGCATCCTGTCGATCGGCCTGGGCATGGTCTTCGGCTACCTGCTCGCGGTCTTCATGGACCAGCGCATCAAGCAGGAAGACCTGTTCCGCTCGATCTTCCTTTATCCCTTCGCCATGTCGCTGGTGGTCACGGGCCTCGTCTGGCAGTGGATGTTCGACCCCAACCTGGGCATCCAGCAGGCCGTGCGCCAGCTGGGCTGGACGGGCTTCGAATTCGCTCCCCTGGTCAAGCAGGAGACGGCGCTCTACGGGGTGGTACTCGGCGGCATCTGGAACGGCGTGGGCGTTACCATGGCGATCATGCTGGCCGGCCTCCGCGGCGTGGATGCCGAAATCTGGAAGGCCGCCAAGGTCGACGGCATCCCGACCTGGAAAACTTATCTCTTCATCGTGCTGCCGATGATGCGGGGCGCCATCGCGACCTCGTTCATCCTGCAGTGCACGGGCGTGGTCCGTGTCTTCGATATCGTGATCGCCATGACCCAGGGCGGTCCGGGCGTGTCGACCCAGATGCCGGCCATCTACGTCATTCAGCACATCACCGATCGCGTGAATGTCGGGCAGGGCATGGCTGCGGCCACCATGATGCTGCTGCCCGTCATGATCCTGATCGGTCTGCAGTACTTCCTGCAGTGGAATGCTAATCGCAAGGCGGGCAGGGCATAAGATGACCACCGAAGCACTCTCTGCCGGCCTGGTCGGCCGCTCTTCGCCGGAAGGCGCGCGCGGTCCCAAGCCCAAGAAAATCACCGTGGGCCGGATCGGCGTCTACGCCTTCCTCATCATCTCGGCCTTGTTCTTTCTCATGCCGCTCTGGGTGATGATCGTCACCTCGCTCAAAGGCATGCCGGAAATCCGCCTCGGCAATCTTTTCAACTGGCCGCGGGAGATCACATTCGACCCCTGGCTCAAGGCGTGGGACACGGCCTGTACGGGCCGCGACTGCAACGGTCTCAAGCCCGGCTTCTGGAACTCGGTGAAGATCACCGCGCTCTCGGTCCCGGTTTCGATCGTCTGCGCCATGATCAACGGCTATGCGCTGAGCTTCTGGAAGTACAAGGGTTCGGAACTGCTGTTCGGCATCCTCGTCTTCGGCGCCTTCGTGCCCTACCAGGTGGTGATCTATCCGCTCATCATCGGGCTTTCGAAGGTCGGGCTCTTCGCCACCCTGCCGGGCATCGTCATCGTCCACACCATCTTCGGCATGCCGATCCTGACGCTGCTCTACCGCAACTTCTTCGCCTCGCTGCCGATCGAGCTCTTCAAGGCCGGACGCGTCGATGGGGCAGGGTTCTGGGGCATCTTCTTCCGCATCATGCTGCCGATGTCGGTGCCGATCACCATCGTCGCCATCATCCTGCAGGTCACCGGCATCTGGAACGACTTCCTGTTCGGTACGGTCTTTGCCGGCCGCGAGAACATGCCGATGACGGTGCAGCTCAACAATATCGTTACCACGACGACGGGTATCCGCGAGTACAACGTGAACATGGCCGCGACCATTCTCACGGCAGCGGTTCCGCTCGTGGTCTACTTCATCTCGGGTAAGTGGTTCGTACGCGGCATCGCTGCCGGTGCGGTCAAGGGGTAACAGCGATGCAGAACAGCGTTTCCATCAAGGATCTCAGCCTCAGTTTCGGGCACGTGAAGGTCCTCGAATCTCTCAATCTCGACGTGGCGCAGGGTGAGTTCATCGTCCTGCTCGGGCCCTCGGGCTGCGGCAAGTCGACTTTGCTCAACTGCATTGCCGGCCTGCTCGATGTGTCCGACGGGCAGATCTTCATCTCGGGCCGCAACGTCACCTGGGAAGAGCCCAAGGACCGTGGCATCGGCATGGTGTTCCAGTCCTATGCGCTCTATCCGCAGATGACGGTAGAGCGAAATCTTTCCTTCGGTTTGCGGGTGGCGCGAATGAAGAAGGATGAGATCGACCGCCGCGTGAAGCGCGCAGCCGAGATCCTGCAGATCGAGCCGCTGCTCAACCGCAAGCCGGTGGAGCTCTCCGGCGGCCAGCGCCAGCGCGTCGCGATCGGCCGCGCCCTGGTGCGCGACGTCGATGTGTTCCTCTTCGACGAACCGCTTTCGAACCTCGACGCCAAGCTCCGTTCGGACCTGCGGATCGAGATCAAGCGGCTGCATCAGCGGCTCAAGAACACCATGATCTACGTGACGCATGACCAGATCGAGGCAATGACGCTCGCCGACCGCATCGCCATCATGAAGAACGGCGTGATCCAGCAGCTCGCCGATCCGCACACCATCTATAACAAGCCGGTAAACCTGTTCGTAGCCGGCTTCATCGGGTCGCCGTCGATGAACTTCCTCAAGGGTTCGCTCGATGGTTCGGCGTTCTCGATCGAGAACACCTCGATCCCGCTGGGCGGGTACCAGTTCGAAAAGGCGCCGAGCACGCGCACCGACGTCGTTCTCGGCATTCGCCCCGAACATGTCAGTGTCGGGGAAGACGCTCGCAAGATGCCGTTCCAGATCGAGAGCGAAGTGGAAATCGTCGAGCCCATGGGCGCCGACACCATCGCCTGGACCAAGGTCGCCGGCCAGTCGCTGACCTTCCGCGCCGCCTCCGAAGTGGTGCTCGAGCCTGGCCAGAAAGTGACCATCGGTTTCGATCCGGCCCGCGGTTCGGTGTTCGACGCCGCCAGCGGCAACCGCATCTGACCGGCACGACGGAGCCATCCTGCCGGCGCGCAGAACGCGGCGGCCGTCCATGTGACAACGCTCCCACACATTTTGGACCGGCCGGGGCGGGTCGCTTCCCACCCAAGAGGCAGTTTTGGACTTCTCCTACCAGCTCTACAGTTCGCGCAACTTTCCGCCGATCGACGACGTGCTCGGCCGCCTGGCCAAGATCGGCTACAAGCAGGTCGAAGGCTTCGGCGGTCTTTATGCCGATGCCGCCGGCCTCGCCGCGAGCCTCAAGAAGCATGGTCTCTCGATGCCAACGGGCCATTTCGGCCTGGCGCAGCTCAAGGATACCGACGCTGCGCTCAAGACCGCCGAAACGCTCGGCATGAAGGTGCTCTACTGCCCGGCCATTCCGAAGGAAGAGCGCAGCCAGGGCGAAGCCAAGTGGGTCGAACTCGGCGAAACGCTCGCCCAGCTCGGCGAGACCTTCCGCAAGCGCGGCTTTGGCTTCGGCTGGCACAACCACGATTTCGAGTTCAAGCCGACCGATAGCGGCAAGCTGCCGATGGATATCATCCTCGACACCGCCCCCAACAATGACTGGGAGATGGACGTCGCCTGGGTGGTCAAGGGCGGCCACGATCCGATGGAATGGATCAAGAAGCATGGCGCGCGCATCAATGCCGTCCACGTCAAGGACATCGCGCCGGCCGGCGAGGCCACCAACGAGGACGGCTGGGCCGATGTCGGCCACGGCACACTCGACTGGCAGGCGCTGCAGACGGCGGTAAAGGCGCAGACCAATGCGCGGTACTGGGTCATGGAACACGACAACCCGTCGGACGATGCGCGCTTTGCGCAGCGTTCCTTCGCCTCGGTTTCGGCCTGGAAGTAAGGACACAAGATCAATGGATATCGGATTTCAGCTTTTCTCGGCCCGCAATTACCCGCTGGCGGACGTGCTCAAGACGGTGGCCACGCTCGGCTACAAGCATGTCGAGGGCTATGGCAGCCTCTATACCGACCCGCAGGCGCTCAAGACGCAGCTCGACGCCAATGGCCTCACCATGCCGACCGCGCATGTGAGCCTGGGCGACCTCGAAGACACCGCCAAGGGTCTGAAGCTCGCCGAGACGCTGGGCATCAAGGTCATCGTCTGCCCCTGGCTCGCTCCGGAGCAACGGCCGACTTCGGCCGATGGCTGGAAGACGTTTGGCGACAAGCTGCAGAAGATCGCCAAGCCGTATCAGGACGCCGGCCTCACCTTCGGCTACCACAACCACGACTTCGAGTTCGTGAAGTATGATGGCCGCTACGCCATGGACATCCTGCTCGAAGCGGCGTCCGCCGTGAACATCGAGGCCGACGTGGCCTGGATCGTGCGCGGCAAGGCCGATCCGGCTCCGTGGCTCGAGGCCAACGGCGACCGCATCGTCGCCATCCACGTCAAGGACATCGCGCCCGCCGGCGAAAACACCAATGAAGACGGCTGGGCCGACGCCGGCCATGGCGTCGTGCCGTGGAAGACGCTGTGGCCGATCGCCCGCAAGACCAAGGCGCGCTACTTCATCGCCGAACATGACAACCCCAGCGATATCGACCGCTTTGCCTCGCGGTCGATCGCCTTCATCAAGTCCCTCGGAGCCTAAACATCATGGCAAAGACCTATGGCGTCGGCATCATGGGTGCCGGCAACATCTCGGCCGCCTATCTGCGCCTCGCACCGCTGTTCAAGAACCTCGAAGTCCGCGCCATTGCCGACATCGTCCCGGCTGCCGCGCAGAAGCGCGCCGAGGAATACAACGTCGCCGCGCAGACGCCGGACGAGTTGCTCAAGAACTCGGAAATCGACGTGATCGTGAACCTTACGATCCCCTCGACCCATTTCGAGGTCTCCAAGAACATCCTTTCGGCCGGCAAGCACGCCTACTCCGAAAAGCCGTTCGTGCTCTCGGTCGAAGAGGGCATCCAGCTC
Source organism: Pseudomonadota bacterium (assembly GCA_023415605.1). Taxonomy (GTDB): domain Bacteria; phylum Pseudomonadota; class Alphaproteobacteria; order Rhizobiales; family Devosiaceae; genus Devosia_A. Next base: position 3,758 of record JAEZKB010000153.1, on the reverse strand, counting down.
AAGGCGCTGGCCGAAGAGCACAAGCTCAAGGTCGGCTCGGCTCCGGACACCTTCCTCGGCGGGGCGCACCAGCAGGCCCGCTCGATCATCGACTCTGGCAAGGTGGGCAAGATCGCCTCGGGCACCATGCACGTGCTCAGCCGCGGCATGGAGCACTGGCATCCGAACCCGGACTTCTTCTTCCAGCCCGGCGGTGGTCCGATCCTCGATCTCGGCCCCTACTACATCACTGACCTGATCAGCCTTGTCGGCCCGATCAAGCGTGTCACCGCCTTTACCGGCATGGCCCGCACCGAACGTGAAGTCACCGCTGAAGGCCCGTTCAAGGGCACCTTCATCAAGGTCGGCACGCCGACCACGATCCACGCCATCCTCGAATTCCACAATGGCGCGATCATCACCCTGGGTGCCAGCTGGGACGTCTCCAGCCACGGCCACCACAATATCGAGCTCTACGGCACCGAGGGCTCGGTCTACGTGCCCGATCCGAACTTCTTCAACGGCGACGTGACCATCACCGATCGCGCCGGCACCAAGGAGAAGGTGACTCCCTGGGATCACCCGTTCGGCGTCGCCAACCAGAACCTCGATACCCCCACGCCGCGTGCCAACTACCGCAATGCCGGCCTCAGCGACATGATGGACTCGATCGAGACCGGCAAGAAGGCGCGCTGCGATCTCGACGTGGCACTGCATGCCGTCGATGTCATGACCTCGATCCTCAAGGCCGGCGAGACCGGCCAGGTGATCACGCTGCAGACCACCTGCGAGCGTCCTGCCGCCCTCGGGCCGGACGAGGCCCGCGCGCTGCTGCGCTGAGTGGCGCGACACGTGAATGGAAGAGGGCCCTGACGCATGCCGCGCGGGGCCCTTTCTCTGCGTCCAAACGTTTGCTCCGCCTTGACAGTTCGGGGCTGCCGGTCAAGGTAAGCACTGACATGTTAGCGGCGCAAACTGCTACAAATCCGCGGACCTCGCGAGGGGTGAGGTACGTACACAACTAGGCCGGCCATGAGCCGGCGCGGCGTCATGCGAGGAGGATTATTTTCATGAAGACGATCAAGGGGCCGGCTATTTTCCTGGCCCAGTTCGCGGGTGACAAGGCACCCTTCGATACGCTCGACAACATCTGCGGCTGGGCCGCCGACCTCGGCTACAAGGGCGTGCAGATTCCGACCTGGGTATCGAGCTTTATCGATCTCGAAAAGGCCGCGACCTCCAAGACCTATGCCGATGAACTCAAGGGCACCGCTGCCAAGCATGGGCTCGAGATTACGGAACTCTCGACGCACCTGCAGGGGCAGCTGGTCGCCGTGCATCCAGTCTATGACACAATGATGGACGGCTTCGCCCCGGCTTCCGTGCACGGCAACCCCAAGGCACGCCAGGAATGGGCTGTGCAGCAGCTGATGTGGGGCGCACAGGCGTCCAAGAATCTCGGCCTCACCGCCCACGCGACCTTCTCGGGCGCGCTCGCCTGGCCGTTCCTTTATCCGTTCCCGCAGCGTCCCGCCGGCCTCGTCGAAGAGGCCTTTGACGAGCTAGCCCGGCGCTGGACCCCGATCCTCAACGAGTTCGACAAGAACGGCGTCGACGTTTGCTACGAGATCCATCCCAGCGAGGATCTCCATGACGGCGACACCTATGAGATGTTCCTCGAGCGGGTGAACAACCACCCGCGCGCCAACCTGCTCTACGATCCGAGCCACTTCGTGCTGCAGCAGCTCGATTACCTGCAGTACATCGATTTCTACCACGACCGCATCCGCGCCTTCCACGTGAAGGATGCCGAGTTCAACCCCACTGGCAAATCCGGCGTCTATGGCGGCTTCCAGAGCTGGGTGAAGCGGGCAGGGCGCTTCCGGTCGCTTGGCGACGGGCAGGTCGATTTCGCCGGCATCTTCTCCAAGCTCAGCGCCTACGGCTTCGACGGCTGGGCGGTGCTCGAGTGGGAATGCGCCATCAAGTCCGCGCAGCAGGGTGCGGCAGAGGGTGCGCCCTTCATCCAGAGCCACATCATCCAAGTCACCGACAAGGCGTTCGATGACTTCGCTTCGGCCGGCACCGACAAGGCGGCCAACCGTAAGATTCTTGGCCTAAGCTGAGGGGGAAGAGATGGCAGAGAACGGCAAACCCCGCATTCGCCTGGGCATGGTCGGTGGCGGCATCGGCGCCTTTATCGGCTATGTGCATCGCATCGCGGCCCGCATCGATGGCGACTACGACCTCGTCGCTGGCGCGCTGAGCTCCAACCCGCAGACGGCGCTCGAGTCCGGTCGCAATATCGGCCTCGCGGACGACCGCATCTACACTAGCTGGGAAGAGATGGCCCAGAAAGAAGCGGCGCGGAAGGACGGCATCCAGGCAGTCTCGATCGTCACGCCCAACCACGTGCATTACGGTCCGGCCAAGGCCTTCCTCGAGGCCGGCATCCACGTCATCTGCGACAAGCCGCTGACCTCGACCCTTGAGGACGCGCGGGCGCTGGCGGCGATCAAGCCCAAGAAGGGCGCGAAGTTCCTCCTCACCCATAACTACACCGGCTATCCGCTGATCCGTCAGGCGCGGGAGTTGGTGAAGTCGGGGGCGCTGGGCAAGATCCGCGTCATTCAGGCCGAGTATCCGCAGGACTGGCTGACCAATGCCGCCGATCCGGGCAACAAGCAGGCGTCCTGGCGCACCGACCCCAAGCGCTCCGGCGCCGGCGGCGCCATCGGCGATATCGGCACCCATGCCTATAACCTCTTGCGCTATGTCACGGGTCTCAAGACCGAGGCGGTCAGCGCCGAGCTCACCAGCTTCGTCAAGGGCCGCAAGCTCGACGACGACGTGCAGATCAAGCTCCGCTTCCAGGGCGGCGCCAAAGGCATGCTCTGGGCTAGCCAGGTGGCGGTCGGCTCGGAGAACGGTCTGCAGCTCCGCGTCTATGGTGAAAAGGCCGGTCTCGAGTGGCGGCAGGATAACCCGAACTATATGTGGTACACCGAGTTTGGCAAACCCAAGCAGTTGCTGACCCGCGGCGGCGCCATATCGGCCCCGCCCGCCGCGTCGATGAACGTTCGCATCCCGGGCGGCCATCCCGAGGGCTACCTCGAAGCCTTCGCCACGCTCTACAGCCAGTTCGCTCAGGTCATCCGCGGCGACGGCAAGGACGTCGCCGGCCTGCTACCCTCCCTCGCCGACGGCGTCGAAGGCATGGAATTCATCATGGCCTCGGTCAAATCGAGCCAGGCCGATGGCAAGTGGACCAAGCTCAGCGAAGTGTGAGCGTCGCAGACGACTGACCCATCAAGGCCGTCGGGTCATCCCGGCGGCCTTTCGTTTGCCCCGTGGCAGCGACGACACCAACGTCACCATCAGACGGCAGAAGTTCATAACACGCGCTTGGGCTCAAGGGGTCACTTTCTGACGCAAACCGTTGGACTTCTTCGTCAGCTTTGCGTCATCCGCCGTTCAGGATTTCAGCAATTCATTCAGACGCTTGTCAGAAATCTCGCCCAACTTATCCCCGCGCTTACTGGGTGAGGTAGATTCACTGCATCGCTGCACCGAAAGCGAGATCATGACGAGTGATTGGTGCAGCGAGGCTAGGTGGGAGAGACGTCGGTCGCTCCCAGGCCAAGCCGGGAAGGTCTGGCAGGAACAGGTAATCTGCCGCCTTAATTTGCTGCCGTGGGTGCGCTTGTGTTCGGCTCGCCCAAAGGGGTTCGACTGGAGAAACGCGAAGAGCGTGGTCTGGTCAGGACAAGGACCCTGCG
>JAEZKB010000113.1 GCA_023415605.1 Pseudomonadota bacterium | reverse complement strand
GAAATAGTCCGACCGGTTCTGCACCTCGAGATAGTTTTCCAGCGTCCAGCTCGGGATGACCACCGGCGGCGACGCGATCGCCTCGGCCTCCGGCTTGAAGCTGGTGAGGATCGTCCAGAGGATCGGGAAGAACAGGACGAAGGCCACGGCCCAGGCGAGGGCCGTGAACGTGAGCTTGCGAGTGAGGGTGACTTCTCTTGCCATGTGCTTCTCCTCACGCGTCCAGGTTCTTGCCCACCGCGCGCATCAGGAAGATGGCGACGATGTTGGCGAGGATGACGGCGATGACGCCGCCGGCGGAGGCGCCGCCCACGTCGAACGAGAGAAGGGCGGTGCGGTAGACCAGGAAGGCGAGGTTGGTCGAGTTGTAGCCCGGTCCGCCGCCGGTGGTGACCAGCACTTCGGCAAAGATGCCGAGGAGGAAAATGGTCTGGATCAGGATGACCACGGTGATCGCCCGGGCCATGTGCGGCAGGATGATGTAGATGAACCGGTTGATCGCGCCGGCGCCATCCATTTCCGCGGCTTCCTTCTGCTCTTCCGAGAGCGATTGCAGCGCCGTGAGGAGGATCAGCGTGGCGAAGGGGAGCCACTGCCAGGCGACGATGAGGATGATCGAGAACAGCGGCACCTGGGCGAACCAGTCGATCGGCTCGACGCCGATGAAGTCGGCGATGCGGGCAAAGATGCCGTAGCCGGGATGCATCAGCATGTTCTTCCAGATCAGCGCCGCGACCGGCGGCATGATGAAGAACGGGGAGATGACGAGGATGCGCACGATGCCCTGGCCGAACATCGGTTGGTCGAGCAGCAGAGCGAGGAAGATGCCGCCGACCACGGTGATCAGCAGCACGCCGCCGACCAAGAGGAGCGTATTGACGATCGACTGCGCGAAGGCCGGGTCGGTGAGGAAGTACTGGTAGTTGAACCAGCCGGCAAAGCTCGTGACGGGGTTCAACAAATTGTAGTTCTGGAAGCTGAACCAGAGCGTGAGCACCAGCGGCACGATCATCCAGACGAGCAGGACGAGAACCGAAGGCGCCATCATGATGCGCGCCAGTGTGCGCGACTGCTGCGTAGCCATTGGCGTTCTCTCCCCTTAACGCCGGTGCAGTGATGGTTGGATCCGACTGAAGGGCCGCCCGAGAGGGGTAATCTGGGCGACCCTTCTTGCCGTCGGGAGGCTACTTGATGTACCCGCCTTTGGTCATCTCGCGGGTGGTCGCGTCTTGCGCCTGCTTGAGGGCGTCATCGACCGAGGTCTGGCCGGCAAGCGCTGCCGAGAACAACTGGCCCACCGTGGTGCCGATACCCTGGAACTCCGGAATGGCGACGAACTGCACGCCCACATAGGGCACCGGCTTGACCGTCGGCGCGGTCGGGTCGGCAGCGTTGATCGAGTCCAGCGTCATCTTGGCAAAGGGCGCGGCAGCCTGGTACTCGGCATTCGCATAGAGCGACGAGCGGGTACCCGGCGGGACGTTGGCCCAGCCTTCCTTGGAGGCGACGAGCTCGGCGTAGGCCTTGCTGGTTGCCCAGGCGATGAACTTCTGCGCAGCGTCAGCCTTCTGCGAGCCGGCGGGCACGGCAAGCGACCAGGCCCAGAGCCAGTTGCCGCGCTTGCCCAGACCCTTGTCGGGCGCCAGCGCGAAGCCGACCTTGTCGGCGACGGTCGAGTCCTTGCCGGTGACGAACGAGGCCGCGACCGTGGCGTCGATCCACATGCCGCACTTGCCCTGCTGGAACAGCGCTAGGTTCTCGTTGAAGCCGTTGGACGAGGCACCGGCCGGGCCGGCATCCTTCATCAGGTCGACATAGAACTGCAGCGTGTCCTTCCACTCCGGCTGGTCGAACTGGGGCTTCCAGGTCTCGTCGAACCAGCGGGCGCCGAAGGAGTTCGACATGGCAGTCAGGAAAGCCATGTTCTCGCCCCAACCCGCCTTGCCGCGGAGGCAGATGCCGTTGATGTCGTTGGCGCGGTCGGTCATTTTGCGGGCCGCATCGGCAATGAAGTCCCAGGTCGGGGCATCGGGCATGGTGAGCCCGGCCTTTTCCATCAGGTCCTTGCGGTACATGACCATCGAGCTCTCGCCGTAGAACGGCGCGGCATAGAGCTTGCCGTCGACCGAGAGGCCGCCGCGGATAGCGGGCAGCAGGTCGTCGACGTCGTAGTCGGCGCCGAGATTGTCGAGCGGCAGCAGCCAGTTCTGCTTGGCCCAAATCGGCACTTCGTAGGTGCCGATCGTCAGCACGTCATACTGGCCGCCTTTGGTGGCGATGTCGGTGGTCACGCGCTGACGCAGGACGTTTTCTTCGAGCGTCACCCACTCGACCTGGATGTCCGGGTTGGCCGCGGTGAATTCGCTGGTGAGGCCCTGCATGCGGATCATGTCGCCGTTGTTGACGGTGGCGACCGTGATCGTTTCAGCAGATGCGGAAGAGGCGATGGTGAGCGCCAGCGCGCCCGCCATGAGCGGTAGAAGTTTCATCGATGTCCTCCCAAATCCGAGACGAGCATTTGCCTCGGTCATGGGCAATTACTCATCATCCGAAAGTCGAAGTCAAGCGGCGTGCGTGACGATTTCGTGACGCACGTACGTCAGGAGTCGACGCAAATCTGCGAAAGAATTCGAGGATTCAGGGAGTTATTTGGCTTTGAGCAGCGCTTCGGCCGTGCGTTCGTCTGTGAGCAAGCCATTGACCAGGCGCCGGTTGAGGGCGGCTTTGATGCCGGGCATTTTCTTCTCGCCGACGGCGATTGCTATGACCGTCGACGATTCCCGAGAGGGCAGAGGGGCGCTGGCAACGCGGTCGTTGGTGAGCCCGTCGATGAGCTTGCCCTGGGCATCGAAGGTCCAGCCGACGATCTCGCCGACGGCACCCGCCTTCTGCAATTGTCGCAGCTCCGCCGTGTTGATGAAGCCATCCTGAACGAGTGGCGCTTCGGGTCCGAGGTCGCCGATACCCACAAACGTGACATCGGCCTTGCCGGCGAGTTCGTGCGTCTCCCGGATCATCGGTTGGCTCAAGAGCATGTCGCGCTCGGCGGCCGAGGACGCAATCACTGGCAGCGGCATCGGAAAGGCCCGCGCCTTCACCGCTTCGGCGATGTTGAAGATGACGTTGTAGAAAGCGGCCGAACCGTCCGGGGCGATGGAACCGGTGAGCGACACGATCTTGTGCTGCGGCGCCTCCATCGGCGTCAGCTGTTCGATCGACGCTTTGAGCGTACGGCCGGTGCCGATGGCCATGACTATGGGCTTGCTGCCCTTGAGCCAGCGTTCGATCTGCGCCGCGGCGGCGATGGCGACGCCGTGAATGGAGGAAGGCGCGGAGGGATCGGTGGGCACCACCTCGGCATAGTCGAGGGCGTAGCGCTGCTTGAGCGTCTCGGCCAGTTCCATGCAGCGGCCGATGGGATGATCGAGCCGCACCTTGATGAGGCCCTCCGAGACCGAAAGTGAAACAAGGCGCTGCGCCGTCTGGCGGGACACGCCGAGCTTCTGCGCGATCTCTTCCTGATTGTTGCCGGCAACATAGTAGAGCCACCCAGCCCGCGCAGCGTCATCGAGCCGGTTGCCGGATGTCTCCTGTCGCTGCGCCATAGATTTTATGCCTCTGTTTGCGGGCGGATACTCAATCAACGGGCTTTTGCCCGCAAGTAGCTATTTGGCCGATAGTGGTGAGCGGTCAGGCGAACCACCTTGCGCAGATTTTACCAAGTGGTAAAAAATGGGGGCATGAAAGTGCTCATCCTTGGTTCAGGCGTCATCGGCACCACGTCGGCCTACTATCTGGCCAAGGCGGGGCATGAGGTGACGGTTGTCGATCGTCAGCCCGGATCGGGACTCGAGACGAGTTTCGCCAATGCAGGCGAACTTTCCTACGGTTATGCGTCGCCATGGGCGGGGCCGGGCATTCCGGCCAAGGCCATCAAGTGGCTGCTGATGACCGACGGCCCGCTGGTGCTGCGGCCCAAGCTCGATCCGCGCATGTGGATCTGGGGGCTGCAGCTGCTCGCCAATTGCACTGAGAAGGCCTACGCCATCAACAAGGGGCGCATGGTCCGGCTGGCGGAATATAGCCGCGAGGCGATGATCGCGCTGCGGCCCGAAACCGGCATCGGCTACGACGGGCGCGAGCAGGGGACGCTGCAGCTCTTCCGCTACCAGAAACAGCTCGACCATATCGGCGGCGATGTCGAAGTCCTCAAGCAGTATGGCGTGCCCTACGAGGTGCTCGACCCCAAGGCGTGCATTGCGGCTGAGCCGGGGCTCGCGACTGCGAAAGTCGGTTTCGTCGGGGGGCTGCGACTGCCCAATGACGACACCGGCGACTGCAAGATGTTCACCGAGAAGCTGGCGGCACTGTGCGAGGGCATGGGCGTCCGGTTCGACTATTCGACCACCATCGAGCGCATTAACGCGAACGGCGGAAAGGTCACCTCGGTGGTCACCGGCAAAGGGGAGATGACAGCCGACGCCTATGTTGTGGCGCTGGGCAGCTATTCGCCCGAGATGGTGAAAGACCTCGGGCTGAGCGTGCCCATTTACCCGATCAAGGGCTACTCGCTGACGGTGCCGATCACCAATGCGGCGGTAGCGCCGGTTTCGACCGTGATGGATGAAACCTACAAGGTGGCCACCACGCGTCTGGGCGACCGCATCCGTGTTGGCGGCACGGCCGAGATCGCCGGCTACGACACCACTCTGCACCCGTCGCGTCGCGGTCCGCTGGATCGCTCACTCCGCGACCTCTTCCCCGAGGCGGGGGATGCCGCTCGCGCCAGCTTCTGGTGCGGTCTGCGACCCATGACGCCCGACGGCACGCCGGTGCTGGGCAAGGCACCGCGCTACGACAACCTCTATCTCAATACCGGCCACGGCACGCTGGGATGGACCATGGCTGCCGGCTCGGGCCGCGTGCTGGCGGACATCATGTCCGGACGTAAGGCCGAGATCGATACCAGCGATCTGGGGCTGGAGCGGTACCGCTAGCCAGGGGTGTTCCGGAACATCGTGCGCTCCATCGCATTTCCGTTGCAATATTTTGAAGGAGCACGACGTGAACATTCCCAAGAACACCATCTGTATCTGGTACGACGAGGACGCCGAGGAAGCCGCGCGGTTCTACACCGGACTCTTTCCCAACAGCGAGATCACAGCCGTGCGCACCGCGCCGAGCGACAATCCGTCGGGCAAGGCGGGTGAGGTGCTGACCGTCGAGTTCACCGTGTTCGGCATCCCCTGCCTCGGTCTCAACGGCGGGCCGGAATTCAAGCACTCGGAAGCCTTTTCCTTCCAGATCAACACGGAAGACCAGGAAGAGACTGACCGCTATTGGAATGCCGTGGTCGGCAACGGCGGGCAGGAGAGCATGTGTGGCTGGTGCAAAGACAAATGGGGTCTCTCCTGGCAGTTCACGCCGCGAACACTGACTGAAGCGATGGCCGCCGGTGGCGACGAAGCCAGGCGCGCCTTCGAGGCCATGATGACCATGCGCAAGATCGACGTGGCGGCGATCGACAAGGCGCGGCGGGGGTGAGGAGACGACGTCCTCTATCTGCCGTCCTCACGCCGGTCTTGTTACCTTCTCCTCGCAGGGGGAGGGGCACCTGACTAGAGGGAAGTGCTCAAGTCTGCTGCTCCCGCGCCAGGCGCACCATCCGCGTCTCGCCGTGGCGCGTCTTGCTCCAGAAGTAGGGACGGGTGATGAGTTCGAGCGCCGCGCGGACGGCAGCCATGGCGTGCAATAGCCAGTAGACCGGCAGGAGCAACTGAAACTCCGCGAGCTCCAGCTTTCCCTGGCGGGCGAGACCGGCCAAGGCGATGCCGAAGGCGCCGCCATAGCCGATGACGAGGACGAGCACATAGAGCACGTCCCAAAGCTCGACCAAGTGCGGAAAGCCCAGTCCGAAAAGCGCAATCTGCACGGCGATGGTCATAGCGAAGACGGTGTGGATCAGCGAGGAGGCGATGAGGCTCCCGACATAGATCTGGAAGAACAGGAAGCCGCGCCAGCCGATATCGCGCTGGAACTGGACCGGGTGGCGGTTGTGGACGAGAAAGGTCTGCATCCAACCTTTCATCCAGCGCGTGCGCTGGCGCATCCAAGCGCCCAACCGGATCGGCGCCTCCTCGGCGGTGGCGACGGTGAGCGTACCGGTGCGCGAGCGCATGCGGGCGAGCCTGACGCCGAGATCGGCATCCTCGGTGACGTTGAAGGCATCCCAGCCGCCGACGGCACGGAGGGCGGCGGTGCGGAAGTGATTGCTGGTGCCGCCCAGTGGCAGCGGCAAGCCGTGCTGCGCCAACCACGGCAGCAGCAGGGTGAAGAGGCCCGCATATTCGCCGGCAAAGAGCGCCGTCAGCCAGTTCTCGGCGCCATTGTCGATCCGCAACTCGGCCTGTAGGCAATCGATTTCCGGATGCGCGGCGAAGCGTTCGGCGGCACGGCGGAGTTGGTCCCGCGCCGGGATGTCTTCGGCATCGAAGACCACGACATGCTCGCCGCGCACTAGAGGCAGCACATAGTCGAGCGCCTTCGGCTTGGTGTGCGGGGGCGCGTCAGGGATGACGAAGAGTTCGAACCGGGCGTCGTAGAGACAGGCCTGCGCCAATGCGATGGTCTCTGGACTGCGGGATTCGACGAGGAAGACGATGTCGAGTTTTTCGGCCGGATAGTCGAGTGCGCCAAGGGCGGCGAAGAGCTGCGGCACCATGCCGGCCTCGTCGCGTAGCGGCACCAGCACGGTGTAGTGCGGCAGATCGGCATCGGCGAGCGCTGGATCGTCGCTGCGCTGCGGACGGTGGAGGGCAGCGAACAGCCGGAGCAAAGCCGGCGCCACGATGAGGACAACGAGGAACGGCAGCAGCAGCGGCCGGGCCAGCAGCGGCGCGATGGCCGTCAGTGTAACGATGACGGCGAGAGCGGCAACGAAGGCGATGCGCAGGCGCTTGCTCAGATCGAGCGAGGCTGTCGCATGCGGCCAGCGCCGCGCCAGCCGCTGGCGAGCATCGGCGAGCAGTGCGGGCGCGTTGGCATCGGCGAGGGCTTGGCGCAGGGCGGTGCGCGGGGTGAGGATCAGCCGGTACCGAAGGCCGCCTCGTTCGACCATGTCGCGCAGCGCGAGGATGTCCCCGATCCGGGGCGCGAAGTAAGTGCGATCCTCGCCATCGACCTCGGCATGCACAGCGCGGATCTTTTCGAGCCCGTCGAGCCGAAGCAGATGGGCACTACCACGGATGGTCTGCGGGATTGCTTCCGCGAACTCGATACCCGCCCAAAGCGCTGCCCGCTCCATCACCAGCACGTCGCCCAGATCGAAGCGGCGGGCGCAGAGGTCAAGGGGGTCGACGCCAAGCCGCAATGCCTCGACGGCCACCATCTGCCCATCCCCCAGCGGCCGGCGCAGGATAAAGGCGCAGAGTTCGGCCTGGCGGACGAGCCCCGTTATGTCGCCGGTGACAAGGTTCATGGCCTACGCAGTCCCCCAAAAGCATGCGTATGCAGCGTCACGTACGGGATCAGCCAAGCATCCGTGGCGTTACGTAGGCGTGACGTGCAGGTCTTTGCTGGGAGAAGCCGCGTCACGGCCTCGCCTTTGCCGGGATTTTGCGTCATAAGCCGAGAACGGTTCCCCAAGCAGAACGCCATGCGCCTCCTCAGCTTTTTCGCGATTTCGATGGTTCTGGGTCTGGGCGCGGCGGCGGGGCAGGCGCTACCCTATCATGTCGATCCGAGCGCCCGTGACCTCACGCCGAACCTTACCGGCGTGCCGTCGATCCGCTTCCTGACGACGGCGGATTTTCCGCCTTTCAACTACCGCGACGACAAGGGCGAGTTGATCGGCTTCAATATCGATCTGGCGCGTAGCCTTTGCAGCGAGATCAAGATCACCTGCACCATCCAGGCCTGGCCGTGGGAGCAGGCGGGTCGCGCGCTAGAGGACAACCAGGGCGATGCGCTGATCGCCGGACTGGCGCTGACGCCGGAAAACGGCGCGATGTTCGACTTTTCCTCGATCTACCTGGCGCTACCGGGCCGGTTCGTGGCGCGGCTGCAGGATGCACAGAATTTCGACCCGGCGGCGCTCAGCGGCAAGACCATCGCGGTGCGGCGCGGCTCGACCCATGCCGAGTTCGTGGTCCGCTACCTACCGGACGTCAAGCTGGCGGAGTTCGACACCGAACTCGCCGCCCTCGACGCGCTGCGCGAGAACAAGGCCGACGTTTATTTCGGCGACGCCATGCGCGCGTCGTTCTGGCTCAACGAGCACACCGATTGCTGCGTCTTCGCCGGCGCGCCCTATTTTCGGCCGGACCTCTTT
>JAEZKB010000005.1 GCA_023415605.1 Pseudomonadota bacterium | reverse complement strand
GCCCCTCGGCCTCGGCCGGCGTGGTCTCGGGCCTCCTCCCCATCTTCGAGCAGGAGGGATCGCCCGTCATGCGCAACATGATCCAGTTCGATGCAGCGGCGAACCCCGGCAATTCCGGCGGCCCACTCGTCAACGCCGATGGCGAGGTGGTGGGCATCGTCACCGCCATCCTCAACCCGTCGGGAATCCGCACCTTCGCCGGCATCGGTTTTGCCGCAACCATCGAGGACGCCGGCGGAGCTGTCGAAGACTCGCCGCTTTAGCACCAAGGGAACACGACATGGCCACCGAGACCGACACGCCAACCCCGAACCCGCTGATGGAGCAGGTGCTCTACGAGGTGAAGAAAGTGGTGGTCGGCCAGGACCATTTCCTCGAACGCGTGCTGATCGCGCTTCTGGCCCGCGGTCACCTGCTTGTCGAAGGCGTGCCTGGCCTTGCCAAGACATTGACCATCAACACGTTGGCGACCGCGATCCAGGGCAGCTTCAAACGCATCCAGTTCACCCCCGATCTCGTCCCCTCCGACCTCGTCGGCACCCGCATCTACAACCAGCGGGATGGCGAGTTCGCTACCTCCCTCGGCCCTGTCTTCTGTAACCTCCTGCTGGCGGACGAAATCAACCGCGCGCCCGCGAAAGTGCAGTCGGCCCTGCTTGAGGTCATGCAGGAGCATCACGTCACCATCGCGGGTGAGACGCACACCGTCCCGAATCCATTCGTGGTTATGGCAACGCAGAACCCGATCGAGACCGAGGGCACCTATCCGCTGCCCGAAGCACAGGTCGATCGCTTCATGATGAAGGTTCTGGTCGGCTACCCGACGGAGGAGGAGGAATTCGTCATTGTTTCGCGCGTCACCGGCGCCATGCAGGCAGTCAACAAGGTCGCCACCACCGCGCAACTCATCGACCTACAGCTGGAGTCGCGGAAACTCTATGTCGACCCGAGTCTGATCCAGTTTGCCGTCAAGCTCGTCGGCGCTACCCGCACGCCCGACGCGGTGGGGCTGCAGGATGTCGGCCGCTTCATCACCTTCGGCGCCAGCCCGCGCGCCTCGATCGCCATGATCGAAGCGGGCAGGGCGCTCGCCTTCCTGCGCGGTCGCGACTACGTGCTGCCGCAGGACGTCATCGACATCGCTCCCGACGTGCTGCGCCACCGCCTGGCGCTGAGCTACGAGGCACTGTCGGAGAGCGTCACGCCCGACGACCTCATCACCAAGATCCTCCGGGCCGTGCCCGCGCCCGAACAGCCGTTGCAAAGCCATGTCCGTGTCGCAGCAGCAAGCTGAGAGGCTCCTCTCCCGCCTCGAATGGACGGTTGTGCGCAAGCTCGACGGCCTGCTTCAGGGCGACTACCGCACGCTGTTCCGCGGCCTCGGTTTGGACTTCGCGGATCTTCGCGAATACCAGCTGCACGACGACATCCGCCATATCGACTGGAACGTCACCGCCCGCACCCAGGTGACCCATGTCCGCGTCTATAACGAAGACCGCGACATCACCGCCTGGTTCCTGCTGGATTTGAGCCCATCGGTCGATGTCGGCTCGAGCGATCGCACCAAGCGCGAGATCCTGACCGAGTTTGTCGGCGTCATGGCGCGATTGCTGGTGCACCACGGCAACAAGGTGGGCGCCATTCTCTTTGATGGTGTCAACGAGCTGATGATCCCGCCGCGTGCCGGCCGGCGCCAGGTGACCTATCTGCTCGACAAGGTGATGAGCCACCCACGTCGCCTGCGGGCGCCGGCCACCGATATCGGCGCCTTCCTCAAGCGTGCCGGTGGGGCACTGAAGCGCCGCTCGGTGGTTTTCGTCGTTTCCGATTTCATTTCGCAGCCGGGCTGGGAGCGCACGCTCACCGCCATCAGCCAGCGCCACGAGGCACTGGCGGTCCGGCTGGTCGATCCCATCGAAATGGGCCTACCCGATATCGGTCTCCTCGCCTTCGAAGATGCGGAGACCGGCGAACAGCTTTTTGTCGACACCACCGATCCCGGCTTCCGCCGCCGCTTTGCTGCGCTCGCCGGACAGTGGGAAGAGGCAATCGTCGGCGGCTTCATGACCGCCGGCGTCGATGCGCTCGAGTTGTCGACGGCGGACGATCTGCTCGACGCCATCCTTCGTTTCGCGGCGATGCGAGGAACTGGCGGCAAAAGGCTGGGAGTGGTGGCATGACCTTCATCTGGACCGAAATGCTCTGGCTCTTGTTGATCGTGCCGGCGCTGATCGCGCTTTACGTCTGGCTGATGCACAGGAAGAAGAAGGCTGCGGTACGCTTTGCCAATCTGCCCCTGGTCAAGGCCGCCATCGGCAAGTCGATCGGCTGGCGGCGCCATGTCCCGCCCGTGCTGCTGCTCCTCGCCATCACCGTGCTGATCCTCGCCGTCGCGCGCCCCGCGGCGGTAGTGACCCTGGCCTCATCCCGCGCCACAGTCATTCTCGCCATGGACGTCTCCGGTTCGATGCGGGCGCAGGACGTTGCCCCTTCGCGAATGGTCGCGGCGCAGGAGGCGGCCAAGGCTTTCATCCAGAAGCAGCCGATCGAAGTGCAGATCGGCATCGTGGCCTTTGCGGCCAATGCAGCTCTGGTGCAGGCGCCCACACTCGACCGCGAACTGCTCACCGCCGCGATCAATAGCTTCGACCTGAGGCGCGGCACTGCCGTAGGCGCTGGCGTGCTGATGTCGCTGGCGACCATCTTCCCCGAGGAAGAGTTCCAGATCGAGGGCTCTGACCCGCGCGACCAACTGGGCTCGCGGAGTTTTGGTGGCGCCTTCAATAGCCGCGAGATGCAGAGCCGGTCGCTCGACGCCCCGGCCAACGACAGGCCGGCGCATATCCCTGTGGAGCCTGGGTCCTACGAAAACGCCGTGGTGATCCTCCTGACCGATGGCGCCACTACGACGGGACCGGACCCGATCGAGGCTGGCCGCCTTGCGGCGGATTACGGTGTGCGCGTCTACACGGTTGGCTTCGGCTCCACTGCTGGCGACGTCGTCGACTTCGGCGGCCGCTCGATGCGCGCCATGCTCGACGCGACGACCCTCCAGGACATCGCCGACCGCACCAAGGCCGAGTACTTCGAGGCCGCCTCGTCGGAGGCGCTGAACGAGGTCTACGACTCGCTCTCGACCCGGCTGGTGGCGGAGAAGAAGCTCACCGAAATCGCCTTCATCTTCGCCGGTATCGGGGCGCTGCTCTCGCTGCTGGCTGCCGGTCTCTCAATGCTTTGGCTCGGGCGCATAGCCTGAGCCGCATTCCGGATTGAGCGCGCCGCCCTTAGCATGCGCGCATGCGCTTTCACCTCGTCGGCCTGCCGCACTCGCAGGTCACCTCCGAGTTCTCGTCGTGTGCCTATACCGACAAACTCCGCAAGTTCACCCTGATGATGACGGCCCGCGGCCATGAGGTGATCCTCTACGCCGGCGACCGCGCCGAGGTGCCACCAACCGAGCTGGTGACCTGCTTTTCCGAAGCGGATCGGCTCGCCCATGTGGGCGACCGGCATTACACCAATACGGTCTGGAGTGCCCGCGCGCCCGGGTGGAAGCGCCTCAACGAGAATGCGATCCGCGAAATCGGCAGGCGCCTGCGTCCGGACGATTTCATCCTCTTGAGCGGCGGCGTGCCGCACAAGCCGGTCGCCGACGCGTTTCCTGATGCGATCTCGGTGGAATACGGGATCGGTTACAACCGCACTTTCGCAAAGTACCGGGTGTTCGAGAGCTACGCCTGGATGCACATGATCTATGGCGCGCAATCGAACGGCGACCCGTTCACCGCCAATGGCCACTGGTTCGATGCGGTGATCCCCGGACCGGTCGATATGGCGCAGTTCCCCACCCGCGACGACGGCGAAGGTTACTATCTCTTCATCGGCCGTCTGGTCGGCCGCAAGGGTTACAAGGTCGCCATCGATGTCTGCCGCGAACTGGGCGAGACGCTGGTGCTTGCCGGACCCGGCAAGGCGCCCGCTGGGACCCGCCACGTGGGTGAGGTCGGGCCGAAGGTACGTGCCCACCTGATGGCGGGCGCCAAGGCCGTGTTCGTGCCGACCATCTACGTCGAGCCCTACGGCACGGTCGTGGTCGAATCCATGGCCAGCGGCGCGCCGGTGATCACCACTGACTGGGGTGCCTTCACCGAGACGGTGCAGCACGGCGTCACCGGCTTCCGCTGCCGCACGTTTGCCGAGTTTGTCGAAGCGGCCCGCCGCGCCCCGGATCTCGATCGCCAGGCCATCCGCGACTACGCCATTCAGCGTTTCTCGCTCGATACCATCGCCGGCATGTACGAAGACTATTTCAACCGTCTAGCGCTGCTGCGGGGCGACGGCTGGTACAGCAAAGGCTAGGGCGCCGGCACTGGCCGACGCCCCGGACCGACACCTAGAACTCGTCGTCGTCTTCCGATCCGCCGGTGCCAGTGCCTCCGGACCCTGAGCCTGAACCGCCGCTACCGCCCGGCTCCTCTTCCTCGCCCGTCGGTCCCTCGAGTACCGCCGCTGGACCCGAGGCACTGCCCGGCGTCGCCAGGGACTCGAGCCGCACTTCCGGCGTGCCCGGGTTGCAGTTGGCAGCGTGGGCCGCGGGATCGGTCAGCATCCAGCCGAAACATGCAATGAAGTGTCCGATCTCGTCGACGACGTCATTGGCCTGGGCCGGCGGGCTGACCGCGGCCGACAAGGTGATGGCCGCCGTCAAGGCAGCACCCCGCGTCAGTGCGGAATGTGTCCTGCGTCGCGTCATGAATGTCCCTTTCGCGCATATTGCCCACCCGTGCCCGCTTCAATAGGCAGTGGCGAAAGGGACCGTCACCGCCGGCGGGCTATGCCCGCCGGGCAATGACTATGCGGAAGGGAAAGGTGGTCTCAGCCGACGTACCAGACCTTGCGGACATCGTCGGGCGCCCGGACATAGTCGAAGGCAGCATCGACCAGCCGGGCCAGGTCATACTCCGGCTCCCACGCCAGCAGATGCCGCGCTTTCGCATTGTCGAGTGCGTTGGAATGGAACGGCGTCGCGATCTCGACCCCGGTCATGCCCCGGCCTTCGAGGTGCTTCGCCACTTCGAGATAGTCCACCGGCCGGGTCATCGCGACGTTGAAGAGCTGCTGCCGCGCGGCGGGATTGTCCAGCGCCGACAGCATGGCGCTCACCAGATCCTCGACATGCACGAAGTTGCGCTTGAGTGGCTTGCCGTCGGCCGCGATCAGTACCGGCACCTTGTTGCTGGCGGCATAGTCGCGCCGCGCCGCATCGCTGATCAGTGTGTCCCAGCCCGGCCCGCCGAACTGATCCTCGCCAAAACTCAGCGCGTACCGGAAATCGTCCTTCTCCATGATCCACGGCGCCCGCAAGATTGTGCCGTTGACGCCGTACTGGATCTGCGCCTGTTCCAGCATCACCTCTTCGAGCACCTTGGAGAGTGCATAGACGCCCGGATAGGCCAGTCGCGGCGAGGTCTCGGTCACCGGTGCGTCATAGGGCACGAAGCAATGGCCCACGACACAGTCGCCGCCGATCAGCATGAACTGCTCGGCCGTCGGGCTCTCCCGGAACTCTTCGAGGAGCCAGAACATGCCCTTGACCGACACATCCATGGCCATCACCGGGTCTTCCTTGACCGTCGCCATATGCACCACATGCGTGACGCCGGCGAGCGCCCGGGCCACCACCGCCCGGTCCGAAATCGAGCCGTGCACGGTCTCGAGCCGCGGCACGGGCGATGGCGTGCGGTTGTGGCAGAGCGCCACCACCTCGGCATCCGGCCAACGCGCGTCCGCCAAGAGGCGTGCAATGAAAACCTGGCCGACCTTTCCGGTCGCCCCCGTTACCAGAATGCGCAATCGGATCCCCTCCCTCGATAGCCGCGCCAAGCTAAGGCAGGGCAGCGTTCACGCCAAGCCCGCTGCGGCAGGTCGTTGATCCGTCGGGGAACAGGAAGCCGCGGCAGAGGTTAATCCCTACCACCAGCTTGAGGAGAGAGCCATGAGCCAATTTACCGTCACCCCCGACAAGCACGGCATGTCCATCGTCGACGCGACCAGCAACGAGACCATCATCTACCAGGGTCGCCGCATGACCGCGCTGGAGCAGGAGGAAGCCGCCCTGCTGGTCCAGAGCCTCGAAAAGGCCGATCCGACAGAGTGGAGCACCAACCCCAACGATGTCGATCTGGACCTTAATCCAGCGTCCGACTGATGCTGCTCAGTGCTCCCGCAGACTTGGGAGCACCTCCTTGCCGAAGAGGTCGATAACGGCGCGCTGGTTGCGCCCCACCTGATGCAGGTGGATTTCTGCTGGACCCAGCTCGGCGAGAGCCCTGAGCCGCTCGATGTGCGTATCGAGATCGGCGGAGACGAACACCGCCTTGGTGATGTCGTCCGGCCGGATCGCCTGCTTGACGGTGTCGAAATCCTTGGGCCGCCGCAGGTCCCAGGTGACCTCGCCGATCGCCGCTGCAGCGTGCCCCCACTGATCGACGGCCGAGGCCATCGCCTCGTCTTCGGTTGGCGCCCAGCTGATCGCCGTCTGCAGGACCACCGGCTTATCCTTGCCCCCGGCCTTGCGGAACGCCTCGATTACCTTCGCCGTGTCCTCCGGCTCCCCGCCTGTGGTCAGCAAGCCATCCACCTCCGGCGCGAGCAGGGCCGCTGTGTCTGGCGACACCGCAGCGCCAAACAGCGCCACTGGACCGTTCGGTCGCGAATAGAGCTTTGCTTCGATCACCTGGACCCTGCCGCGATGCGTCACCGTTTCCCCTGCCAGCAGGCGTCGGGTGATGTCGATGCATTCGAGCAGCCGCGCATTCCGCTCGGGTTTTTCCGGCCAGTGCAGGCCGGTGATCGCCTCGTTGATCGCCTCGCCGCTGCCCAGCGCCACCCACAGCCGCCCCTCGAACATCTGAGAGACCGTGGCGATCGATTGCGCCAGCACGGCCGGGTGATAACGATAGCCCGGCGCTGAGACGATACCCATTGGCAGCCGTGTTGCCTGCATCACAGCGCCGAGCCACGGCCAGGCTGCGCCCGATTGTCCCTGTGCCTCACCCCACGGATGAAAATGGTCTGAACACTTGGCGCAGTCGAACCCCGCCGCCTCTGCGGCTTGCACCAGGTCGAGCAGTTCGCGCGGCGAGAACTGCTCATGTGAGGCGTGGTAGCCGAACTTCGTCTTCATGCTTGCGGGTACCGCTTCTCGATGTCGCGCAGCGTACGGTCCGCATCGGGATCGACCTTGCGGATAATGGCGTCGAGCTTGGCTTCCGAGCGGTCCTCGCTCTCCTTGCTCTGCGGCGAGCCGACATAGAGGAGAAGGGTCAAACCAACGACCTGCCAGAGCAGCTGCAGGAACTCCGACTGCCAGTTTTCGAACGTGTCGCGCAGCATCTCGATGATGTAACTGCCCACCTGCACCGGCGCCTGGTGTGTGGCCGCTTCGTCGATGTAGGCGAACCAGCCGAACACCCAATGCCCTATGAGGCTGATCACCAGAAATCCGAGCGTGACCCAGGCAAATCCATACTTCTTTGCCAGTGACATGACATTACACTCCTTCCGACTTTGCCGCTTGCCCCAGCGCCCTTCATCGAGTGGCAGTCGATCGACCGGAGCCGGGCGCCGGCCGACCAACCCAACTTCGTAGCTGCGCGACGGTTCCCCGGCCCCGCCTCACCGCTTGGGCGGAACTGATCGGACGAACGCAGGTTGCGACGGGAACCACCCGACACGGCTTGCGGGAAGGGCGATACGCCCCAACCGCAGGCCGCATTGAGGAGAACCGATCTTGTCCAACGACATGCAGACCGACGACGCCCCGCTTCGCACCAAGAAGGATGACAAGGAAGACGATCTCGCCTTTGTCGGCCGCAGCGTGCTGATCAACCGGCCGCGTACCGAACTCTTCGCCTTCTGGCGCGATTTCCAGAACCTGCCACGCTTCATGGTGGCCATCGAAAGTATCCAGCCAACAGGGCCCGATCGAGCGGTCTGGACCGTGAAGGCGCCGGCCGGTCAGACCGTCCAGCTGGAAACCGAGACTGTCGATGTGGTCGAGGGCGAAGCCATAGGCTGGCGCTCGGTGGAGGGGTCGGACATCAAGACCGAGGGCAGGGTGACCTTCGCCGATGCCCCCGGCGGCCGCGGCACCGTGGTGACGGCCAACATTGCCTACGAGCCACCCGCCGGCGACCTCGGCCGGCTCGTTGCCAAACTCTTCGCCGCCGAGCCCAACATCCAGGCCCGGCACGAACTCAAACGGTTCAAGATGCTGATGGAAGCCGGCGAGATCGCTAACCCCATCTGGCATCGGCACTAAGGAATACTTTCCATGCGCGCACTCACCTGGCAGGGCATCAACAAGGTTCAGGTCGATACCGTCCCGGATCCCGAAATCATCAATCCCCGCGACGCCATTCTCAAGATCACCTCGACGGCCATCTGTGGCTCCGATCTTCACCTCTACGACGGCGTTATTCCCGGCATGAAGCACGGCGACATCCTCGGCCACGAATTCATGGGCGAGGTGGTCGAAGTGGGCCCATCCAGCACGCTCAAGAAAGGCGAGCGCGTCGTGGTGCCCTTCACCATCTCGTGCGGCCACTGCTTCTTCTGCGAGAACCAGCAGTTTTCCGCCTGCGACAACGGCAACCCGGTCGAAAAGCAGGACGCCTCCGAAAAGCTCTACGGCCACGCCATGGGCGCCGCTTTCGGTTACTCGCACCTGACCGGCGGCTATGCCGGTGGCCAGGCCGAATATGTCCGCGTGCCGTTCTCCGATGTCGGCCCCATCGTCATCCCCGATGGCATGGACGATGACGAGGTGTTGTTCCTCTCCGACATTCTCCCCACTGGTTGGATGGCGGCCGAAAATGCCGGCATTCAGCCGGGTGACACGGTCGCCGTCTGGGGTTGTGGACCGGTCGGACTCTTTGCCGTGCAGAGCGCCGCGATCATGGGTGCGGCGCAGGTAATCGCCATCGACCACCACCCGCATCGGCTCGAGCTGGCGCAGCAGTTCGGCGCGCAGATCATCAACTACGAAGAGACGCACGTCCGTGAAGCGCTGATGGAAATGACCGGCGGCATCGGTCCGGACGCCGTTATCGATGCCGTCGGCATGGAAGCGCATGGCTGGTCGCCCGACAATGTCGTCGATGCGGTCAAGCAGAAGATCGGCGTCGGCGCCGATCGCGGCCATGCGTTGCGCCAGGCCATTCTCGCTGTGCGCAAGGGTGGCCGCGTCTCCGTGCCCGGCGTCTACGGCGGCATGCTCGATAAGTGGCCGCTCGGCGCGATGATGGAAAAGGGCCTCGAAATCCGCGGCGGCCAGACCCACGTGCAGAAGTACACCGCCGATCTGCTCCGCCGCATCCAGGAGGGCCAGATCGACACCACCTTCCTCATCAGCCACCGCCTGCCGCTCGAAGAAGCCCCGACAGGCTACAAGAACTTCCGCGACAATCAGAACGAGTGGACCAAGGTGGTGCTGAAGCCACATTGATCAGTGCCGGCAATGGTCGCCTGCTGTGCGCTGTTGCCGGCTTGCCCTTCTCGACGAACACCAGCAAGCTGCACTCAACAATGCCGGACACGTCTCGCCGCAAGCCACAATATGGTCCGCTGAAGCTGGCCGAAAAGTTTGGTCTCACCGAGGGTGAGGCCCGGGTCGTTCTCGCCGCGACGCGCAAGAGCCGCAAAGCAGCACGCCGCCTGGCACGTGCCCTTCGCGAGAAGTTTCACGCCGCCTAAACGTGCAGCCGTTCGCCTGGATCGAAATGGCGCACGGCAAGTTGGTGTCTCACCAAACCGGAGACATTCATGCGACCGCAGATCATTGCGCTCGCCGGCCTTGCTGCGGCACTGCTGGCGACCACCACCTTCGCTCAGCCTCAGGGCAACATCGGTCAGTATTCCGACGCCACCGTTGAGGGCTCGGTGCTCGAACCAAAGCCGATCATTGTCAGCGACGACGCAGAGCTGGCCGCCATGGTCAAGGTGCCCGAAGGCTTCGCCGTCGAGGTCGTCGGACGCGACATGGGCAATACCCGCATGCTGGCCGTCCACGGCGAGCACACATACGCCACCCGCCGCACCGAAGGCGACGTCATCCGCCTTGACGATGCCGATGGCGACGGCAAGTTCGAAGGCTTCACCACCGTCGCCGCCCGGCCCGGTATGCATGGCATCGCCTTCGACGGCGATACGGTGTTCCTCGCCACCGTCAACGAAATCTACACAGCGCCGGTCAACGCCGACGGCACCTTCGGCGAGCTCAAGCGCATCATCGACGACCTGCCCGATGGCGGCCAGCATCCCAACCGCACCATCGCCATCGGCCCGGACGACATGCTCTGGATCAGCGCCGGCTCGACCTGCAATGCCTGCGCCGAGACCAACCCCGAAAGCGCGACCATGCTCCGCGCCAAGAAGGACGGCACCAGCCGCACCATCTTCGCGCGTGGCCTGCGCAACACCATCGGCTTCGGGTTCGAGCCGCAGACCGGCCGCTTGTTCGGCGCTGACCACGGTATCGACTGGCTGGGCGACGAAGAACAGCAGGAGGAGTTCAACCTCATCGAAGAGGGCAAGCAATATGGCTGGCCCTATGTCTACGATTTCTCCAAGCTCAATCCGCAGGACAATCCGCCCGAAGGCATAACGCTCGAACAGTGGGCGGCAATGAGCGAGGAGCCGCTCGTCGGCTACACCGCTCATAGCGCGCCGATGCAGATGACCTTCTACACCGGCTCGGCTTTCCCTGAGGAATATCGCGGCGATGCCTTCATCGCCCAGCGCGGCAGCTGGAACCGCCGACCGCCGAGCGGTTATGAAATCTCTCGCGTCGACTTTGAGGACGGCAACCCGAAGACTTGGGATCACTTCGCCGAAGGCTTTCTGATCGAAGGCGAAGACGACGGCTACGGCTTCCTCGGTCGGCTCGCCGGGCTCGTCGAAACGTCCGACGGCGCGCTGCTGCTGGCCGACGACTTCAACGGTATCCTCTACCGCATCAGCTATGAGGGTGGCGATGCCGCCACTGCAGCCGAGAAGACCACTCTACCCGATGCCATGCCCAAGCCGGCTCCGTCAGACATCGCCATCAACCTCGTGGAGGCCGACCCCGGCATCACCGTGACGGCCAGCTTCGCCAATGAAGAGGTGATCCCGGTCAAGCATGGGGCCGAGGGCGACAACGCGTCACCCAAGCTCGACTGGTCGGGCGCTCCCGATGGCACCAAGTCGGTCGTCGTCATCGCCGACGATCCGGACGCAGCCGAGCCCAAGCCGTTCGTCCACTGGGTCATCTACGACATCCCCGGCGCCGCGACTGGGCTCCGCGAAGGTCTGCCCACCGATCCGGTTCTGCAGGATCCCAAGGGCGCCAAGCAGGGCACCAACTCCAAGGGCCAGACCGGCTATCTCGGTCCCCGCCCGCCACTCGGTGACCCGGCTCATCACTATCACTTCCAGGTCTTTGCCCTCGACGTCGAGACACTTGGCATCGACCCTGGCAAGACGCGCGAGGAAGTACTGGCCGCCATGGAGGGCCATGTACTCGCCGAGGGCGAGATCGTGGGCCTCTACGAGCGCCCACGCGAGGGCGAGCGACCGATCAACTAGCGGGTGCAACGATCCAGTTAATTCGAAGGGCGGCCTAAGGGCCGCCCTTGTTCACGTCGGCGGTGCCCCATCCGGCGTCCCCTTGCCCGGCCGCCGCATTTTGTGCCACATTGTGGCATCGCTAACCGCCCTGTGCTGCTTGGATTTCGGGCTGCCAAAACGTTTTGGAACCAAAACGTTTTGGGAATCAGGGTGAAAGCGGGCGCCAGGGGGCCGGAAGAGTTCCGCGACGGGTGGGTTTCTTGTCAGCGGCAGTGTCGGCACCGGCGCCACAAAAAAGACTATCCCCCGGCTCGAATATGGCCGGTGCGGACCAAGACAGCTGTGCCATGGGAGGACTACATGCACAAATATCTACTGGCGGGCGTTTCCGTCATCGCGCTCTCGTTTTCGGCCGTCCAGGCCCAGGAACTGAAGTATCCCAAGGGCGAGGGCGCCTTCAGCTGGGATGCGCTGCAGACTTTCGCCGACGCCCACAAGGATCTCGCCGGCCAGAAGCTGACCATCTGGGGCCCGTGGCGTGAAGGCGGGGACCAGGAGCAGTTCCTGACCGTGCTCGCCTATTTCGAAGACGCTACCGGCGTCGACGTCGAATACGGCTCGTCGGAAAACTACGAACAGCAGGCCCAGATCGACGCCGCCGCCGGCTCTTCGGCGAACGTCACCATCCTGCCGCAGCCGGGTCTGCTCGCCGACATGGCGTCCAAGGGCTACCTGACGCCGCTCGGCGACGAAATGAAGGCCCGCGTCGAGGCCGAGCATGCTGCCGGCTCCTCGTTCGTCAGCCTTGGCACCTACGCCGACGCTTCGGGCAACCAGACCTTCTTCGCGGTTCCCTACAAGTCGGATCTCAAGTCGCTCGTCTGGTACTCGCCGGATAACTTCGCCGATGCCGGCTACGAAGTCCCCGAGACCTACGAAGACCTCAAGGCCCTGACCGAGAAGATGGTCGCCGACGGCAATACGCCCTGGTGCATCGGCCTCGGCTCGGGCGGCGCCACCGGCTGGCCGGCCACCGACTGGGTGGAAGACCTCATGCTGCGCATGAACACGCCGGAAGACTATGACGCGTGGGTCAAGAACGATCTCAAGTTCAACGACCCCAAGGTCGTCGCCGTGCTCGAGGAATTCGGCTGGTTCGCCAAGGACGACAAGAAGGTCGCCGGTGGCACCGCCGCCGTCGGCACCACCGACTTCCGCGAAAGCCCGCTGGGCCTCTTCCAGGTCCCGCCGAGCTGCTACATGCACCACCAGGCCTCGTTCATCCCGTCCTTCTTCCCGGAAGGCACGGAACTGGGCACCGACGCCGACTTCTTCTACTTCCCGGCCTCGACCGAGAAGGATCTCGGCAAGCCCGTGCTCGGCGCTGGCACTCTCGCCACCATCACCAAGGACAGCCCGGCTGCCCAGGCCTTCATCGACTTCCTGATGAACCCGATTTCGAACGAAATCTGGATGGCCCAGTCCGGCTTCCTCTCGACGCTCAAGGCCGCCAACACCGAGACCTACGGCAACGAGACCCTCAAGGGCGAAGGCGAGATCCTGCTCAACGCCACCACCTTCCGCTTCGACGGCTCCGACTTGATGCCGGGCGCGGTGGGTGCGGGTTCGTTCTGGACCGGCATGGTCGACTTCGTCGGCGGCAAGTCTGCCCAGGAAGTCGCCGATGGCATCCAGGCCTCGTGGGACGCAATCAAGTAAGCTGAGCTAAGCTCAGTGCATTCCGGCC
>JAEZKB010000100.1 GCA_023415605.1 Pseudomonadota bacterium | reverse complement strand
CTGGATCAGCGACGACATTATCGAACGGCTGGCGGTCGAGAAGACGGCTGCCCAGGTCGAGGCCTGGAAGGCCGAGGGATGGTCGTTCGTGGAGTCGATCGACGAGTTCGGTGGCGACTGGTGGGGTGTGTTCTACGGTCGCAAGTTACGGCCCGAGGGAGAGGGCGAAACGGCGGCGTTCACGCCGGAGCAGAAGGCTCTCTCGGGTGTGGTCTACTTCCCCGACTTCAGCCGTGCCACGGTACGCGGCGTGGTCAAGAAGGACACGGTGCTGCCCGACGACAACAGGCCGAAGACCCAGCCGGTGGGCAGCCTTCACGCGCCCGGGCATGAGGCGCTTACGGCTATGCGTGTTGGCCTGACGGCTTGGCAGGCCGAGCGCCTAAGCGCAGATCCTCTGCTGGCGCTGCGGGTGCTGGTGGCGCAACTGCATGCGCAAGTGTTCGAGGAGAACTGGAGCGATTACGACCCGTTCCAGGTTACCGCCGAATTCACTGTCGAAGTCGGCGACGGTGAGACGCCCCCCGAACAGGGGCTGACCTTCGCCGAGGTATTCACCTGGGCGCAGTCGGCTGACACGGAGGCGCTGACGCGCCATCTCGCCAAGCTGCTGAGTTTCGGCGTCGCGGTTGACGGCTCGGCTCGTCAGCGGCTCGTCCTTGAGGCTATGGGGCCGATCATTTTCGACCCCGAGCCCTACTTCGCAGCCCTGAGCAAGCCGCTGATCGCGCTGGCCTATGAGGACATCACCGGCAAAAAGCTCAAGGATGGGAAGCTCGAGACGATGGCCGGCAAGGCCATTGTCGAGGCCAAGGCGCAGGGCTGGCTGCCGCCGCAGCTGCGCACGGCGAGCTATGCCGGCCCCTGCCACGTGACGCCGCCGCCGACGGCCGAGGCCGACGAGCAGGACGATGGCCTCGGCCCCGACGACGAAGAGGGCTTCGACGAAGACGACGACGCCCAGCGCGAAGCGGCGGAATAGGGGGCGGCGATGGAGGCCGGGGGACCGAAGGACGCGCTGGCGGCGATCGACGCGGATCTGCGGCGGGCGCGGGGGCTCAGGGAAAAGGAGGAGCGGCACCAGCGGGTGCTGTTCCTGGCCGCGGCCGGCTACAAGCCGTCCGATATCGGCTGGCGTGTCGGCATGCGGCCCGACTATGTCCGCAAGCTCATCGCCCGGGCCTGCGTCGGGGTGAGGCTGCCGGCGCCGGCCGGCGATCGCCGGGCCCGCTATGACGATGCCGGCATCAACGTGATGTGGCACCTCGACGACCCGGACAAGCTGCGCGACGAGATGCGCCGCTACGCCGCCCAGGGCGCCCGCCTGACCCGCGAGGGCCTGCTCGATGGCTGACAACACCCCGATCGAATGGACCGATGCCACCTGGAACCCGATCACCGGCTGCACGCTGGTGAGCGAGGGCTGCCGGCATTGCTATGCGGCGCGGCTGGCGGCGACGCGGCTGCAGCACCACCCCAGCCGCAAGGGCCTCGCCCGGCTCAATGCCGCCGGCGAAGCCAAGTTCACCGGTGAGGTGCGCTTCAACGACGGCTGGCTCGATCAGCCGCTGCGCTGGAAGCGCCCGCGCATGATCTTCGTCGCGGCGCACGGCGACCTGTTCCACCCCAAGGTCACTGACGAGCAACTCGACCAGATCTTTGCCGTCATGGCGCTCTGCCCGCAGCACACCTTCCAGGTGCTGACCAAGCGACCGGAAAGGGCGAGGGCCTATCTGACACGCCCCGCCGGCAATGGACTGCAGAACATCCACAATCACATCGCATGGGATGCGGTTGGCCTCATCGCGAACCGCTTCCTGGATGGCTGGAAGACTGAGGGCGTCGATGGGCCGAAGCGCCGGCTCGTCATACAGGCTGCGGCGCACTGGCCACTGCCGAACGTCTGGCTCGGCACGTCCGTCGAGGATCAGAAGCGGGCCGATGAGCGCATTCCGGAGCTATTGGGAACGCCAGCGGCGGTGCGCTGGATCTCGGCGGAGCCGCTGCTGGGCCCGGTGGAGTGGAAGCGCTGGCTGCCAACGGCCAGAAAAGCGTTTCGTCCAGGCGGGGAGCCGTTTCTCACGCCTGATTTCTTCATGACGAAATGTGAGCACTGCGGCTGGTCTGGATCCAGTGAGCTTGTCCACCTCGCCCGCGGCTGGGACGATGCAGACTGTATTTGTCCGAGTTGTTGCCGGAGCTTTCTCTGCGACGAGACGCCCAAGATCGATTGGGTCGTTGCCGGCGGCGAGAGCGGACCCGGCGCGCGGCCGATGCATCCGGACTGGGTGCGCAGCCTGCGCGACCAGTGCGCCGCGGCCGGCGTGCCGTTCCTGTTCAAGCAGTGGGGGGCCTTCGCGCCGTCTGATCCGGTCGACGTTCTGTTAGGCCGTGCCGGCAAACATGCGCGCGGCGCACTGCTGCACCGCGATGGGCATATCATCACCGATGCCGAAGTCGACCGGCTGCTTGGCGACGCGGAGTTCGATCTCGAGCCCTTCCAGCAAATGATCGACGTCGGCAAGGGCCGCGCCGGCCGGCTGCTCGACGGCGTGCTGCACGACGGCTTCCCCGCCCGATCGGCGCCGGGAGCGGCCGAATGACCCGGCAGGGCTTTTCCGATCGCTCAATGTTCCGGCCCGAGGGTGGCGACCATCCTTATGCGCCGCGCGACGAGCCGCGCGAGTTGGTGCCGATCCGCGTGGTGGTCGACCGGATGCGGGCGACGAGCGTCCTGGTGCATGCCGAGAACGACGACCCGGACAATGCCCATTGGCTGCCGCTGAGCCTCATCGAGGTCGAGCCCGGCCTGCTCGCCTATAGCGAGCGCGAAAGCGGCTGGACCACCGGGCGGCGGGTGGACAGGGCCGTGCCGATCAAGCTGCCGCGCTGGAAGCTCGAGGAGATCGGCCTCGCCACCTTCATCACCGAAGGGCAGGGGAGGCTGTTTTGACGTGCTTAGCGATCAAAGTATGGCTCCAGCCAGTGCAGATCCGCGCTATCGACATCCCAGTTCTTGGCTGCTTGCAGAAGATCCGCCTTTGGCAGGCTTGGCATCGTCACTTTGCCGTCGCTGTCCATCGCACGCCAAAGACTAGACGCGAGTTTCGGAGCCAGTTCTCCGAACGCTCCGCCCAGATCCCTTACGGAACTCCCCATGAACTTCCTCGGTGCATCCCGACCGTCAGGGTCGAAATCGAGTGCGGACAAGAGTTCATGATCGGCCCGAAGCCCGGCGTCGATTGCCCGAGCAGCCATTTCGAAGCGTCCAGCGAGCGCGCCGCTGTAGCGCGCGAACTCACCCATCATGGCCAGATAGCTCGGAGTAACAAGGCTGGCCAGCTGCTCATCGCCGCCGAAGGCATCATGCGCCTTGGCGAGGATCGAGTGCAATTGCGACACTGCGATGTACCAGCGTTCCCGACGCTCTTCTATTCTGTCGCGGCGGTTGGCCTCAAGCTGCATCCTAGTGGCGATGATTACCAAGGATGCGCCGAAGACCGTGAGAACTCCTGTGATGAGGGACTGATACGAGTAGACCCAATCCAGGACAATTGCGTTGCCGACGAACGTAAGCAGTCCGCTATTGCAGGCCTCATCGAGCGGCGCAAAGCATCCTGTGCGGTGCATCTGGATGATGCCGCCTACCAACCCCCAGCAGACGAGCAGCGCGACCGCCCAGCCCCACTTCTTCCCCATGCCCATCATATGAGCAGAAGGGGTCCGCACCGTCTAGCTGCGGTGGGCAGCCCATGAGCCCACACCTCAAATCCGCCCATCGCGAGGATGCCGTGCGCCATGCGGCGGCGCTCGAGGAGGGTGTCTGCCTGGTGCTCGATGCGCTGCTCGAGCTCGGCGAGGTCACCGCCTATCAGCGCGCCTTTGCCCTGTTGTTCATTCCGCGTCCGACGTCGCCGGCTGCGACCGACCCTGCGCCGAGAC
>JAEZKB010000252.1 GCA_023415605.1 Pseudomonadota bacterium | reverse complement strand
CGCCGCCGAGCACCAGCGGCTGGCGCGCGAGCGCCGGGTGCGGCGGGCCTGCGAGCGGGCGGTCGAGTCCGCCTTGAGCGGTGACATTGTCGCCACAGCGGCCACGCCGAGTCCGGTTTCGCCGGTGGCAAACCCGGACTCTGGGCCGGTGATGGCCGGCGCGGCCACGGCGGGCGGCGGCGGTACCAAGGCCACGGCACGAGCCGCCCTGTTGATGATGCCGGGGCTGCGGCCAGCAGCGCGCGCCATCGGCGGCCGCATCATCGAGCACTTCAACCTGACCAGCGGGCGCTGTGACCCGTCCGTGGCCGGGATGGCTCGGCAGGAAGGGCTTTCCGAGCGTTCGGTGCGGCGCGCTTTGGCCGAGCTGGAAGCGGCGGGGCTGATCGTCCGCGCCGTGCATGGCAGCGGCCGGCGCAATGCCTACCGGCTGCACTGGGACCGGCTGCGGGCGCATGCGGCGGCGGCCGAGAACGGTTCCGGCGCGGAACAGTTACCCGGCCAAACCCGGACTCCCGTGTCCGGCAACCCGGACGGCAGAGTCCGCCAAAACCTGAGAAGAAACACCAATCTCGATGGTGAGGGTGGCACCAGGGGCGATCGCCGGCAGCGCGAACTGCCGCTGATGCGCGCGCTGCCCGGCGGCAAGCCGCCTGCAGCTGCGCCCCCAGCGTCATCCGGCGACCCGATCGAAGCCGCCATTCGCGGCAAGTATCGCGGCGACCACGGCATGATGCGCGGCATGCTCGGCGGCTGGTGGTCGCTGACCGACGAGCAACGCGCCGGCTTCACCTCCCTTGCCGACTTCGAGGCCTGGCTGCGCCAGCACGGGCCGCCGCACCAGCGGCGTTCCGGGTAGGCGAGGTGCAGGGGCTGGGGAAGATGGGCAACGGCGACGAACGGAGAAAGCGGATGCTGGCAGCGGAAATGCACCGGCCGGTGGTCGAGGTGCGGACGGTGGAAAACCCCATGCTCACCGAAGGGCTGATCGAGGGGGCGGCGCAGGGCGAGCTGCGCATCGTCCGGGCCTATGCGGCGCCCGTCAACGTGACGCTGCTGATCGGCGGGCTGAGCCGGGTCAAGGGGCTGAGCGACGAGCAGCGGGAGGCGGCGTCGCGGTACCGGAGCTACTACGAGGGCTCGCTGATCGGCGCCGCCGGCGCCATCGACTACAGCCAGCCGCGGGTGGATGTCTCGGGCAAGGCGACCAATCCGGCCGATGGCGGCATGGATGCGCGCCGGCGCTATGCCGATGCGGTGCAGGCGCTGGGGCCGTTCCAGTCGAGCCTGGTCGAGAACGTCGTCTGCCACGAGATGAGCGTGCGCGACCTGGCGCGGCGGCTGGGCGTGGCGCCGGGCGGGCGCAGCGGCGAGCGGGTCAAGGCGCAGGTGCTCGATGCGGTCGACCGGCTGGTCGAGCATTTCGGCCTCATCGCCCGGCCCGGCCGCGAGGGCAGGGTGCGCCGCCTGCGCGAGGCGGTGCCGGTGGAGTGGGGGCTCGGGGCCTCGGGCGTGGCGGTGGCGACGCGGGAGGAGGGCGTGGCGGAGGTAGCGCTCGATGCGCTGCGCAAGCGCCACGAGGCCGATTGACGACTCGGGAACAAAAACGTACCGAATCCATCAACGTCGACAGTTGCGACCAGAAAAGCCCGTTGGGAATTGCCAGCGGGCTTTGTCGTATCCTTAGGGTTCGTCGCCGTTACCCCAACATTGGAGGTCTACCATGAAGCTCTTGACGGGCCTGCGTGCCCTTGCCTGTATCGCCGCGCTCAGCGTTGCCGCCATGGCTGCGCCGGCGCTCGCTGCGACGACTGACGACTTCCCGGCCGTGGCGCCGATCTGTGACGTGACCGATGACCTGGCCGTGCTTGGCATGACTGATGCCGGCCTCGACTGCCGCGTGTTCCAGGCGGTCGAACTGCTCGATGTCGATGTCGCTGTGGCGGCGCTGCTCAGTCCCTCCGGCGCTGCCCGCGCCGACTGTGCAAACGGTCCGGCCTGGGTCGCCGTGGAGCTTGCCGATGGCCGCCTCGTCGCGGACCGCCTGCCGGCCTGCAGCCGCCACTACGATCCGGGCTGGCGCAGCTGACGCCAGCAGCACTGACTTCAGGACGGGCCCGGCTGCAGCGGGGCCCTTCCTCCTGATCCGGCCCGCCGATGACGGGCTCAATGAGGAGGGTGACGGGTGGCGGGCGCCTCGCTCCAGTTCACGGCGGACATCGCCTCGATCCAGCGGGAGTTGCCCGCCTGGGCGGCGGTCCGGGTACCCTCGATCACGCGCAATGCGCTCAACGACACGGTCGAGGAGGCACGCTTCGCCGAGATCGACAAGATCCGCGGCGTGTTCGATCGGCCTACGCCCTTCACCCAGCGGGCGCCGCTCTATCGCCGGGCGACCAGCTCGGTGCTGGTGGCCGAGGTCTACATCCGGGATGAGCCGGGTGCGGGCCGGGCGCCTACGAAATATCTGCTGCCGCAGGTAGCCGGGGGCAACCGCCAGCACAAAGCGTTCGAGCTGGCCCTGATCCGGGCCGGCGTCATGCGTCCAGACGAGTTCGCCATCCCCGCCATCGGCCAGCAGCGCGACGGCTACGGCAACCTGCCGGGGACGCTGATCGTGCGTATCCTCAGCCAGCTCAAGGCATTCAGCGAGGTGGGGTACCTGGCCAACCGCACGGCGCGGTCGGCCAAGCGCAACGCCAAGCGGGTGACCATGCGCTACTTCGTGCCCTCGGGGGCACGGCAGGAGCGGGGCATCGGGCGGCTGCCACGCGGCATCTACGAGCGCAAGGGCAACTCGATCCGGGGCGTGCTGATGTTCGTGGCGCGGCCTCGGTACCGCAAGCGCTACGACTTCGGGCAGGCCACGATGGCCAAGGTCAACCGGGTGTTCGAGCCCTACTGGACGCGCCACTTCTACGCCGAGCTGGCCAAGCATACGGGCCGATGAGGTCGCGGGTCCTTTCCGGGAATGGCTCGGCCTGCGGGTAATTCACCCCTCGGACTTTCGCCAGTCTGACAGGGTTTTAGGAGCCTTAATTCCAGTTTAGCGAGAGCCTTAAGAGAGCTTAAGTGGAGACGATGTCCAAGGGGGACTTCGCCCGGCACATCAATGTGTCGCCGGCGCGGGTCAGCCAGTACATCAGCGAAGGCATCCTCGACGAAGAGGCCCTGGAGGGAACCGGACGCAGCGCCCGGATTCGCGTGCCCGTTGCCGAGGCCCAGATCGCCGCGCGCCGCAATGTCGGCCAGGCGCTTGGGAACGGACTGAAGACGGCCGTCGTCGGTGGCGACAGCGCCGGCGAGTTGCCGTTGTCGGCGCCGGATGCCTCGCCGCTCAAGAAGGGCAACACGGCCGAGCTGATCCAGCTCGAGCGTCTCCAGCAGGAACAGCGCCGCAACCGGCGCGAGGAGGTCGAGGAGGCCGAGCACCTCGGCCGCCTGGTGCCCGTCGATGAACTGCAGCGTCAAGTGCGCCGCGCCGCCCAGGACGTCGTGCAGCTCTTCATTGGCATGGCGCCCGACATCGCCGCGGCAATCACGGCGAAGTTTCCGGACTGCCCGGACCGCGACCTGCAGCACATCATCGTGCAGGCGATGAACGCAAAGCGCGAGCTGGCGGCCAAGAAGCTGGCGGCCGACGCCGAGCTGATGCCGAAGACACAGGACATCGTGCTCTCGTGAGCGAGATGTCACTGACGGTCGCCAACGCTGAGCGAGTGACTAACAAGACCCTGGCGGACGTGCTGATGCCGCCGCCCAAGGTCGACTACGTAAAGTGGGCCGAGGAGAACATCGTGTTCTCCAAGCGCGAGAGCGCCTTCGAGGGCCCCTACAACCGCGACCGGTTCGGCTACTTCGACGGCCCGCTGTTCGCGCTGGGGCCGGACGATCCGTGCCGCATCGTCACGCTGCGTGGCTCGGCCCAGATCGGCAAGACGGTGGTTGGCAACGTATTCGCTGGCGGCACCATGGACATGGCGCCATGCGACTTCATGTTCATCCACCCGACCGAGGACAATGCGTCCCGCTGGTCGAAGATGAAGCTGATGCCCTTCATTCGCGGCACGCCGCGGCTGCGAGCGATTTTTCCGCTGCAGTCGCGCGAGGGCGGCAACTCAGTGCTCTACAAGGAGCGCACCGACGGCGCCGGCGCGCTGCTGATCTCGGGGTCGAACTCCGAGGCCTCGACGAGCATGGTCTCGATCGAAAAGCAAGTGCAGGACGATCTCTCGAAGTGGGAGGGCGACGAGGGGCAGGCCGACAGCCGCAGCAACTCGCGCGAGTTCGCCAAGATCCTCAAGAGCTCGACGCCGCTGATCGAGCCCGGGTGCAAGATCACCCGCAACTACAACGATGGCAGCCAGGAGCGCTTCTACGTTCCGTGTCCGCATTGCGATGCGATGCAGACGCTGGAATGGGAGAACATGTTGGCCAATCTCGACGAAGAGCACCCGGAGCGGGCGCACTTCACCTGCATCGAGTGCGGCACGGTCATCGAGCAGCACCACCGGCCTGAGATGCGCCGGCGGGGAGAGTGGCGCGCCGACAATCCGAAAATGCTGCGGTTCCATCGCAGTTTCTATATCTGGTCTGCCTATTCCGACCTGATGAGCTGGGAG
The DNA here is from genome assembly GCA_023415605.1 of Pseudomonadota bacterium. Taxonomy (GTDB): domain Bacteria; phylum Pseudomonadota; class Alphaproteobacteria; order Rhizobiales; family Devosiaceae; genus Devosia_A. The sequence goes on along the minus strand of JAEZKB010000252.1, from coordinate 2,440 downwards.
CGCATCGCGCGCGCTTGGTTCAAGGCCAAGGGCGACCCTAAAGCCGAGCAGACGTTCCTCAACGACGTCGTCGGTCGGGCCTACAAAGCCACCGGCGTGGCCCCGCCCTGGGAAGGGCTGCGGGACCGTGCTGCGGAATCGAAGCGGCGAGTCGGCCAGATCCCGGCCGGGTACATGGTGCTGACGTGCGGCGTGGACTGCCAGGTCGACCGTGTCGAGTGGCAGGTCGTTGCGCGCGGCAAGGGACTGCGCCGGGCGATCATCGCCTATGGAGTGATCCCGCATCACATCTCGTCGCTCGAGGCGCACAAGCAGCTCGACGCGTTGCTGCTGCAGGGCTTCGAGAACGCCTATGGCCGCAAGCTGACGATCGACATGCTGGCGATCGACGGCAATGCCTGGACCGAGGACGTCTGGGGGTGGTCGAAAAAGCACCCAGCATCGCGCGTCATCATGGTGCGCGGCGTTGCGTCAGAAGCGGCGCCGCTGCTGATCCGGGTGAAGAAGGAAGTCAGCAAGTCCGGCAAGAAGCTGCCGTACTCGCGCCGGTTCTACAATTTCGCCGCTTCGGTGATGAAGTGGACGGTGTACCGCGACCTGGAGAAGGTCGACCCGCTGGAGCGCGGTTATATCGACCTGCCGGACGGCCTGCCGGAAGCCTACTTCCAGCAGGTCACCTCGGAAACCCGCAAGGAAGTTCGCAACCGGTTTGGCGGCAAGGAGTACCGGTGGATCGAGGACCCGAACGTGCGCAACGAGGCCCTCGATACACTCAACCAGGCAGAGGCGGCCTGGGTGCGCATCGCCGGCGCCACGCGCGAGTTGATGGATGCCCGCTGGGACGCCTATGCCGCCGAGCGCGAAGTACCGCTGCTCGAAGTGCAGTTGGATCTCGAAGACGTCCTGCCTGGCTCGCCGCCGGCAGGAAAACTGTTCCCGAACGGAACAGTTAAAACGGCCGAGACCCCGCCGCAGGGCAGGGGGCAGGCTTCACCTGGCAGCCGGTACCGGCGCCGCTCCATGAGGACTTCCAGCTGATGCCCGCGATCACGCTCGCCGACGCCGAGGCCAAGCTCGCCCTGTGGCTGGCCGCCGAAGAGTCCCTGGCGACGAGCCAGAGCTACACGATCGACGTCGACGGCAGCAGCCGCACGCTGACCAGGGCGGACCTAAAGGAGGTCGGCAACCGGATCACCTACTGGAACAACTGGATCCTTCGTCTCAACCGGACGGCCTCGGGCCGCTCCACCAGCCGGTACATCCGTAACTGATGCTCAAACCCGCCAAGAGATCCAGCCTCCGGGGCCGCATGGCCGTGGGGATGAAGAAGGCCGGCCATGCCGTCGCCAAGGCGATGGAGGGCGGCGCCATGGCACTCGCCGGTGTCGGCGGGCAGCGTGGTGGCTTCGAGGGCGGCCGGCGCAATTCGCGTCGTACGTCGACCTGGCGGTCGAACGAAGAGACGAGTGCAGCGTCCGATGAGCTGCCGGACCTGCCGACGCTCCGGGCGCGCTCGCGGGATCTCGATCGCAATCATCCGCTCGCCCATGGTGCGTTGCAAACTAAGGCGACCGGCGTCATCGGCGCCGGGCTGCAGTTGCGCTCCGTCCTGGACTGGGAAGTGCTCGGCCTGGCCGAAGACCGCGTCCAGCAGCAGCAGTACGATATCGAGCGCGAGTGGGAGATCTTCGAGCGCGAGGCTGACTTCACGGGCCAGCAGCACCTGCGTGACCTCTACCGCACCTGGTACTGGTCATCGAACGCCAGTGGCGACATCGGCATTGCGCGCCGGTGGCGGAAGCGGCCGGGCGAGACCTACGGCACGCGCCTGGTGTCGATCGAGGCCGACCGCATCTGCAACCCGCGCGGCATGTCGGATTCGGCGACGCTGCAGGCGGGCGTTCAGCTCGCAGCCGATGGCGAGATCCTCGGCTATCACATCTGCGATCGCCACCCAGGCGACGTCATGCGGGCAGGCGCCACCAAGTGGAGCTATGTGCCCCGTCGAGGCGCGACGAGCGGCATGGTGCAGTTCGTGCTGCTGCAGCGCGACATCACCCGGCCTGGCCAGGTGCGCGGCACACCGCTCTTCGCGACGATCCTCGAGACGCTCAAACAGCTGAGCAGCTACACCGACGCCGAACTCAAGGCGGCGGTAAACGATGCCTATCTCTTCGCTTTCGAGACGCAGCCCACTGAACTCGACGAGGATGGCCAGCCAATCATCACGCGTCCGGTGGGACCTGATGGCAACCCAACGCCTGATGCTGCTGGGGAGCTGACACTCGAGGACCTTACGGTCACGACGCTGCCTCCGGGCGGCGACGTGCGCATCAACAAGCCGTCGCGGCCGAACCAGGCATTCGACGCCTTCGTGACTTCGTTCGTGAAGTATCTCGGTGCTGCGCTGGGGCTGCCCTACGAGGTGCTGATCCAGCAC
>JAEZKB010000225.1 GCA_023415605.1 Pseudomonadota bacterium | reverse complement strand
TTGATAACCCCCCCCCCCCCCGCCCGGGTTGTATGTTAGCCGATCACAGGACAGCTCTGGGCTGTTCCGAAAAATCGACTACATCGCACCCCACCTAGACAGAACGTAATTGGCGACGTACTAGACATCGTACAACTCCTCTATCTATGGCCGCTCATATCTCTTTTGAGCACGAGGGGGAGCACAGTCCCCAACGAGAACGCCTCGAGCCGCCGGTACAGGCGAAATTGCTATACTGCCTTTGTCTGATCTAGAAAAGTATATATCTGAAACTGTTTCCATTGCGTATGATCATTTAGTGCGCCCCGTCCCAATCATGCGCAGCGTGCGCGTCGACCTTGATCGGCACCGTCAGGTTCACCGCCGGGGCCGCGGCGCCTTCCATTGTCCGCACGATCACCGGCATGGCCTTGTCCTCGGTGCCTGAGGGGACCTCGAAGATCAGTTCGTCGTGGACCTGGAGGAGCATGTCGGCCTCGACGCCGGCCTGCTTCAGCGCCGGTTCCATGCGGATCATGGCGCGGCGGATGATGTCGGCGGCAGAACCCTGGATGGGGGCGTTGATCGAAGCGCGTTCGACAAAACTGCGCTCGGCGGCATGGGAAGAATTGGCGTTGGGGAAGTTGATCTTGCGCCCGAAGATGGTGGTGACGAAGCCGTCGGCTTTCACCCGCCGGCGTTGCTCGTCCATGTAGTCCTTGATGCCGGGGAAGCGGGCGAAATAGGTCTTGATGTACTCGCCGGCCTCGCCGCGATCGATGCCGAGCTGGTTGGCGAGGCCGAAGGCCGAGATGCCGTAGATGATGCCGAAATTGATGGCCTTGGCGCGGCGGCGCACGTCGGACGGCATGCCCTCGATCGGCACCTTGAACATTTCGCTCGCCGTCATGGCGTGAATGTCGAGGCCTTCCTCGAAGGCGTCCTTCAAAGCCTGGATATCGGCGATGTGCGCCAGCACGCGCAGCTCGATCTGGCTGTAGTCGGCCGAGATCAGCGTCTTGCCCGGCGACGCCACGAAGGCGGTGCGGATCTTGCGCCCATCCTCGGTGCGGACCGGGATGTTCTGCAGGTTCGGGTCGTTGGAGGAGAGGCGGCCGGTGAGCACCGAATGCTGCGAATAGGTGGTGTGCACGCGGCCGGTGCGCGGGTTGATGTAGGTGGGCAGGGCATCGGTATAGGTGCCCATGAGCTTGGTGAGCTGTCGCCAGTCGACGATGGTGCGGGCGAGCGGGATGCCCTTGGCGGCGAGCTCCTCGAGCACATCCGCGCCGGTCGACCAGGCGCCGGTCTTGGTCTTGGTGCCGCCGGGGAGACCCATGCGGTCAAAGAGGATTTCGCCGAGCTGTTTGGGCGAGCCCAGGTTGAAGTTCGAGCCGGCCAGCTCATAGGCCTCGGCCTCGAGCGCGGCGGCGCGCTGGGCGAAGTCGCCGGACAGGCGTGAGAGGATGCCGCGATCGACGGTGATGCCGCGGCCTTCCATGCGGGCGAGCACAGGGGCAAGCGGGCGCTCGATGGTTTCGTAGAGCGTGGTCATGTTCTCGGCCACGAGCCGCGGCTTCAGCACATGCCAGAGCCGGAAGGTGAGATCGGCATCCTCGGCGGCATATTTGGCCGCGTCCTCGATCGAAACCTGGGCGAAGGTCTTCTGCGTCTTGCCCGTACCGATCAGGTCCTTGATCGAGATGCCGGCGTGGTCGAGCCAGTGCGACGAGAGCTCGCCCATGGTGTTGAACTGCGGCCCGTCGAGGGCATAGCTCATCAGCAGGTTATCATCGACCGAGGCCACCTCGATGCCATAGCGGGCGAGGATGCCGAGATCGTACTTCACGTTGTGGAAGATTTTTAGGATCGAGCGGTCGGCAAAGACCGGGCCGAGCAGCGCCAGCGCCTCGCGCATGTCCATCTGGCCCTCGGCGCGGCCTCCGCCAAAGATGTCGCCCTCGCCCACCGTGTGGCCGAGCGGCAGGTAGGCGCCGTTGCCGGGCGCGGTGGAAAACGAGATGCCGACGAGATCGGCGGTCTGGTTGTCGAGCCCGGTGGTTTCGGTATCGGTGGCGACGATGCCGGTGGCATAGATCTCATCGATCCAGCGCTGCAGCGCCTCGGCGTCGCGGATGATCTCGTATTTCGCATGATCGATCGGCAGCGCCTTCATCTTGGCGTGCATGGCGGCAGCGTGCAGCACCGGCGCGGCGCCGGCGCGGCCCTCGGCCTCGGTGCGAGCCGCTCGGGCCTCGGCGCGGGCGGCATTGTCGAAGCCGACCGGCGCCACCGGCTTGGCGGCGAGCTCCGGGTCGGGATCGAACTGGTCGACATCGGCGTCGAGCAGCCCACCGAGCCGCTTGGCAATGGCGAAGAATTCCATCGCCTTCAGGAACGGGAAGATGGTCTTGGGATCGAAGGGCTGGCGCACCAGCGCGTCGAGCGGCATCGGCACCGGCACTTCGCGGCTGAGCGTCACCAGCTTTTTCGAAATGATCGCCAGCTCGGCATTCTCCTCGAGCATCTGCCGCCGCTTGGGCTGCTTGATCTCGGCAGTGCGGCTCAGCAGCGTCTCGATGTCGCCAAAGGTATTGATCAGCTCGGCGGCGGTCTTCACTCCGATGCCCGGCACGCCCGGGACATTGTCGACGGCATCGCCGCAGAGCGCCTGCACGTCGATGACCTTGTCGGGCGTCACGCCGAACTTGGCCAGCACCTCGTCCGGCCCGATCCAGCGCATCGGCGGCTGGCCGGCGCGCGGAATGGTATCGAGCAGGCGGATCGAGCCGTTCGGTTCGATGAGCTGCATCAGGTCCTTGTCGGAGGAGACGATGGTGACCTTGCCGCCGGCGTCGCGCGCCATGCAGGCATAGGTGGCCATGATGTCGTCGGCCTCCCAGCCCTCCATCTCGATGGTGGGGAAGCCATAGGCCTTGGTGGCCGCGCGGGTCAGCGGGAACTGCGGCACCAGCTCTTCGGGCGCCGGCGGCCGGTGCGCCTTGTATTCGGGGTAGATCTGGTCGCGGAAGGTCTTGCTCGAATAGTCGAAGATCACCGCCATATGGGTGGGCTCGTCCTCGCCCTTCAGATCCTCGGTGAGCTTCCACATCATGTTGCAGAAGCCGGCGACGCAGCCCACGGGCAGGCCATCGGACTTGCGGGTCAGCGGCGGCAGGGCGTGATAGGCGCGGAAGATATAGGACGAGCCGTCGACGAGCAGCAGATGCATGGCGATTCCGGTTTTGTTCGGGGCCGGACATTAGCCGATGCGGGGGTGGGGGCAAACCCGGAAGTGTCTAGCGCAGGCGCTTGCCCGCGGCGTCGATGATCACCTCGCCGTCTTCCTTGGTGAAGGGGCCGATATCGGGGTTCTCGAGGATATCGAGCACGCGTTCGGACGGCCGGCAGAGCCGGGTGCCGCGCGGCGTCACCACGAACGGCCGGTTGAGCAGGATCGGATGGGCCGCGATGGCGTCGAGCAGGTCGTCGTCGGTCAGCCCCGGATCGCCGAGCCCGAGGCTCTCGTAAGGCGTGTCCTTCTGGCGCAACGCTTCGCGCAGGGTCAGTCCGGCATCGGCGACAAGCCGGATGATCGTGGCGCGATCGGGTGGGGTCTTGAGATACTCGATCACGATCGGCTCGACCCCGGACTGGCGGATCATGGCGAGCGTGTTCCGCGACGTGCCGCAATCGGGGTTGTGGTAGATGGTGACGGTCATGCGGGTTTCTCCTCGAGGAGCCAGCGGCAGAGGGCAAAGGCGAGCAGGGCACCGGCCAGTTGCGCCAGGATGAAGCCCGCGACATCGACCGGCCGGATGCCGGCAAAGCTGTCGGTCAGCGCCCGGGCAACGGTGATGGCCGGATTGGCAAAGGACGTCGATGCGGTGAACCAGTAGGCAGCGGTGATATAGCAACCGACCAGCGCCGGGATCGCCTGCGGCCGGTGCCGCAGCGCCACCAGGATGGTGAGGAGGAGGCCGAAAGCGGCGACACCCTCCGAGAGCCATTGCGCCGCACCGGTGCGCACGTTGACCCCAAAACTCAGCGCGGGCGCCTCGAACATCAGATGCGCGAGCAGCGCACCCAGCACGCCGCCGGCAATCTGGGCCAGCACGTAGGAGCCGGCTTCGCGCCAGGGGAGGTCCCGGCGAATGGCTGCGACCAGCGTCACCGCCGGGTTGAAATGCGCGCCCGAGAGGGGGCCGAAGAGCGTGATCAGCACGAAGAGAATGGCGCCAGTGGCTATGGTATTGCCGAGCAGCGCCAGCGCCACGTCATCGGTCAGGCGATCGGCCATGATGCCCGAGCCGATCACCGTGGCGGTGAGCAGCAGCATGCCGAGGGCCTCGGCAGCGACGCGGCGCGCCAGCGTCATGCCGCGCCCGAGGCTTTGCCGGTCGATCCGTCCATGGCGCCGATGCCGCGGAGTTTGGAGCTCAGCACCATGCGGTCGATGGTGTCGATGGGCAGGTTGATGAAGGCGGCGATGCGGTTGCGCATGAAGCGCAGCGCGTCCTCGAAGGCCTGGCGCTGCTTGAACTCCGGGCCAGTGACGGCGGCCGGGTCTTCGATACCCCAGTGCGCGGTCATCGGCTGGCCGGGCCAGATCGGGCAAGTTTCCCCGGCGGCGTTGTCGCAGACGGTGAAAACGAAATCCATCTGAGGGGCGCCGGGTCTGGCGAACTCTTCCCAGGATTTGGAGCGCAATCCCTCCGTCGAGATGCCGGCCTCGGCGAGCACGGCCAGGGTCATCGGATGCACCTGCCCCTTGGGGGTGCTGCCGGCCGAAAAGCCGCGGAAGCGGCCGGCGCCGACATGGTTGAGCAGGGCTTCGCCGAGCACCGAGCGAGCGGAATTGCCGGTGCAGAGAAAGAGCACATTGTAGGTTCGGTCAGCAGCAGGCATTGCCCGCCTCCTTTGGCGTACAGCAGGGGGTGAATTCGGCGACCAGCGGCGCGCAGAGGTCCGGCCGCCCGCCGCAGCAATCGCTGACGAGGAAGCTCGCGATCTCGCGGACCCTGTCGATCTCGGCGCGATAGACGATGGAGCGGCTCCGGCGCTCGGACGAGATGAGCCCGGCGCGACTGAGGATGGCCAGATGCGTCGACATGGTGTTCTGCGGCACGTCGAGCAGGCGTGCCACTTCGCCGGCTGGCAGCCCGTGCGGCTCGTTCTTCATGACAAGCCGAAAGGCTTCGAGCCGGGTCGGCTGGGCGAGTGCGGCGAGAACGTCGATGGCGTTACTGGTTTCCATATATCGAGGATTATCGATGCGATCCCGGCAGGTCCAGTGAAGGTTTTATGACGCTCTTTCCACGATTGTCGAAATAGGCTTGACACGGTCGCAGCGACCGCTATGCTATTTCCATGAACATCGAAACAGCAGCATCGCAGCTCGAAGCGCTCGGCAATCCGACGCGGCTCACTTTGTACCGGACGCTGGTGCGGGCCGGCGACAACGGCTTGCCGGTCGGCAAGCTGCAGCTCAAGCTCGACATCCCGTCCTCGACGCTGTCGCACCATCTCAAGAAGCTGCTCGAGGTCAACCTCGTCAGCCAGGAACGGCAGGCGACCACGCTCATCTGCCGGGCCAACTACACAAGCATGAACGGCCTGATCGGCTATCTGTCGGACGAATGCTGCGCCGACACCGATGGCTGCGTATCAACCACGGACGCCGAGGCAGCGGCCTGAGCCGCTCTCTCATTTGACATCAATTTCTATTTTTCTAGAAGGATCGAATCTATGAGCGACACACTTCCAATCGCGGTGATCGGCGCCGGTCCGGTGGGGCTGGCGGCGGCAGCGCAGATCGTTACGCGCAACATGGTGCCGGTGATCTTCGAAAGGGGCGCCGGAGCGGGCGCGAGCCTCACTCAATGGGCGCATGTAAGGGTGTTCTCGCCCTGGGCCTACAACATCGATAGTGCCGCCCGCGAGTTGCTCAAGGCGAATGGCTGGGACGAGCCGGAGCCGACGGAGCTGCCGACCGGTGGCGAAATCGTGGCGCGCTATCTCAAGCCGCTGGCAGAACTGCCGCAGCTGGCGCCGCATCTCAGGCTCGGAGCCACGGTCACGGCGATCACCCGGCAGGGGCGCGACAAGGTCAGCACCGGCGGACGCGACAAGGCGCCCTTCGCTGTCCACTGGCATGACGCGGCGGGCAACGAGCAGGTGACGCTCGCCCAGGCCGTCATCGATGCGACGGGCACGTGGAGCCAGCCGAACCCCATGGGCGTCGATGGTCTCCCGGTGCCGGGCGAGCGGGCGCTGGCCGCCCGCATAGCCTATGGCATTCCTGACGTCCTCGGCGCCGAGCGCGACATTTATGCGGGCAAGACTACCCTGGTGGTGGGCAGCGGGCATTCGGCGATCAACGCGGCTCTGGCGCTCCTGGCCCTGCAGGAGACTGCACCGCAGACACTGGTGCTCTGGGCATTGCGCCGCAACCGTATCGAGAAGCTGCTGGGCGGGGGACTTAACGATCAACTGCCGGAGCGCGGTGCATTGGGCCTCGCGGCAAAGCGGGCCATCGATGCGGGACGGCTGCAAATCCTGGCACCGTTCGCGGCAACGCGCCTGGCGGCGGCCGAGACAGGCATCGCCGTGATGGGGACGTTGGGGACGACGGCGATGACATTGATGGTCGACCGGATCGTCGTGGCCAGCGGGTTCCGGCCCGACCTCGACATGCTGCGGGAGCTGCGGGTCGCGGTGGACCCGGCGACGGAAGCGCCGCCGGCGCTGTCGCCGCTGATCGACCCCAATTTCCATTCCTGCGGGACGGTGCCGCCGCATGGCGTGGACGAACTCACCCATCCCGAACCGGGCTTCTACATCGTCGGCTCGAAGAGCTACGGCCGCGCTCCGACCTTCCTGATGGCGACCGGCTACGAGCAGGTGCGGTCGGTGGTGGCGGAACTCGCCGGGGACCATGTCGCAGCGCGGCAGGTGCACCTCGTGCTCCCCGAGACCGGCGTCTGCAGCGTCACACCGGCAAGCCTCGGCGGCAGCGATTGTTGTGGTGGCCCGGCAGCGACGACGGACGCGTGCTGCGTGGCCGACGAGGTGGCAAAGGCCGAAGGCGCAGCGGGATGCGGTTGCGGCGCAGCAGCGGCTGAGCCTATGAAGGTTGCCGAACCCGCCTGAGCCAGACCAGCCGACCCCATGACCATCTCCTCCTCTTCCGCCCGCGCGCCGTCGATGGCGCCGATCGTGCTGGCGTTGGGGCTGACACAGGTCATCGGTTACGGGACGCTCTACTATAGTTTCGGAACGCTGGCGCCGTTGATGGCGAGGACGTTCGGAACGACCGAGGAGTGGCTCTTTGGAGCGCTCTCGGTGTCGCTGCTGGTCAGCGGATTGGTGTCGCCGGCCGCAGGGCGGCTGGCGGACCGGTTCGGCGCGGCGTGGCTCATGGGCTTCGGGTCGCTGGCGGCGGGGGTGTCGCTGGGGCTCTCGGCGCTGGCTCCGGATGCGATCTGGTTCGCGGCGGCACTGCTGGCCACCGAGATCGCCACCTGTTTCGTGTTCTATGCGACGGCCTTCACCCTCTTGGTGCAGGCTGGTGGCGTGCGGGCCAAGAACAGCATCACACACCTGACGCTGATCGCCGGTTTCGCCTCGACGCTGTTCTGGCCGCTGACGGCGACGCTGGTCGAACATTTCGACTGGCGCACGGTCTACCTGATGTTCGCGGCGCTCAATGTGCTGGTGGCGGCGCCGGTCCACTTCCTACTGGTGCGGCGCGTGCGGCGGATCGGGCCGGCGATGCGGCCGGGGGAAGACCCGCAGCCAGCGGTGGCGCCGCTGGTGCCGCGCGACAAGGTCCGGCAGGTCTTCGGGCTGATGCTGGTGAGCTTTTCGCTGCTCAGCTTCGTGATGTCGGCGATCCTCGTGCATATGGTGCCGATGCTGGGAGCCCTGGGGCTGGGCGGGATGGGGCTCTTCGTCAGCGCCTTCTTCGGGCCGGCACAGGTGGAGAGCCGCTTTATCAACCTGCAGTTCGGGCGCGGACTCAGCCAGACCATGCTGGGGGTGATTTCGGCCGCGGTGATGCCGGCGGGATTGCTGGTGCTGGTGCTGACCGCCCCGATGCCCGCAGGCGCGGCACTGTTCGCGGTGCTGTTCGGGATCGGCACGGGCCTCTCGAGCATCGTCGGCGGCACGCTGCCGCTGGCGCTGTTCGGGGCCGACGGTTATGGGCGGCGACAGGGGCTATTGAGTTCGGCGAGGCTGGTCGTGTCGGCGCTGGCCCCGTTCGCGCTGTCGCTGCTCTCGGGCCTGTTCGGCACGGCATCGGCCCTGTGGCTCTTCATCGCCACCGGCACGGCATCGACGCTGGTATTTCTGGTGATCTGGGGGATTGTGCGGAGGCTTGGCGCGCGGTCGGCGCTATAGCGGCGTGCCGGCTGGCGAGCGTGGCGGTACAATAAAAAAGGAGCGCACAGCGCCCCCTCCCGTTTCTCATATGTAGCGCACAAGGGGCTTGCTTCAAGGCCCCGCCCCTGCCGTAGAAGTCCCACCCTCTGCAACAGGCAAAGGGAGGGACGACATGCGCTTTCTGCTGTCGACTTATGGTTCGCGCGGCGACGTCGAGCCGATGGTGGCCCTGGCGGCGGCGCTCAACGCGCTGGGCGCCGAGGCGGTGGTCAACGCGCCGGGCGATGACGACCTGGTGGCGCTGACCGAGCGGGCGGGCGTCGCGTTCACGCCGGCCTTCATGCCAGTGCGCGAGTGGATCGCCGACGCGAGGCGGCGGCCGGGCGACATCCAGGAATACGGGCGGCGGATGATCGGCGCGCAATATGCGGCCATCGAGGCCGCGGCCGATGGCTGCGATGCCGTGGTGGCGACCGGCCTGATGCCCTCAGTGGGGGCGGCCCAGTGCGTGGCCGAAAGGCGCGGCCTGCGCTATGCGCACGTGACCTTCTGCCCGCTGTTCCTGCCATCGGAGCATCACCAGCCGTTCCCCTATCCCGGGTTCGCGCATCCGGACGGGGTGACCGACCCAAAGGCGCTGTGGGCGATCAACAGCGACGCGATGAACGCCCTCTTCGCCGGCAACATCAACGGGCAGCGCGTGGCCGTCGGACTGGAGCCGGTCGAGAACATCCGCGATCATGTCTTCACCCGGCATCCATTGCTGGCGTCCGACCCGGTGCTGTGGCCGTGGCAGGCGACCACGCTCAGCGAGCCGCTGCAGACAGGGGCGTGGATCCTGCCCGACGAGCGGCCCCTGCCCGAAGACCTCGAGGCCTTCCTCGCTGAGGGGCCGGCACCGGTCTATGTCGGCTTTGGCTCCATTGCGGTGCAGGAGCCCAGGGAAGCGGCGCGCGTCGCGGTGGAGGCGGCGCGGGCGCATGGGCGGCGGCTGGTGCTGCAAAAGGGCTGGGCCGAACTCGCGCTGGCCGATGATGGCGACGACTGCTTCGTCGTTGGCGAGGTGAACCAGCAGGCGCTGTTTCCGCGCATGGCGGCCGTGGTGCACCATGGCGGAGCCGGAACGACGACGACGGCGACCCGGGCCGGGGCGCCGCAGGTGATCGTGCCGCAGATCGTCGATCAACCGTTCTGGGCGGCTCGCGTCTCCGGGCTCGGCATCGGCGTGGCGCATGAGGGAGCCAGGCCGACGGTCGAGTCGCTGACGGCGGCGCTGGAGGAGGCGCTGCGGCCCGATCTCCAGACGCGGGCCGCGGCGGTCGGCCCGACCATCCGGAGCGACGGCGCCATGGTCGCGGCGCGGCATCTGCTGGCCGAGTAAGCACTGACCCGAATTTCGCCGCGAGCCGGCGGCAGGCTAGACCAGATGGGGTCGGGTCTGCCGCTGGGGGTGGGGGGCGAGATGAAGCGCATCGCGATTTTCTGCGACGGGACGTGGAACAGGCTGGCGTCGGACTATGCCACCAATGTGCAGTTCGCCGCGCAGGCAGTGCGATCGGTGGATGACGCCGGCGTCACGCAGGTCACCTTCTACGACGAGGGCGTCGGGACGACGCATACGATCAACGAATGGGCGGAAACGCGTCTCGCCGCGGCATTCGGCTGGGGCCTCTTACAGAAGATCGAGACGGCGTACCGTTTCCTCGCCTTCAACCACGAGCCGGGCGACGAGATCTACGTCTTCGGCTTTTCCCGCGGTGCCTACACGGCGCGCTCGCTGGTCGGGCTGATCCGCAAATGCGGGATCGTGCCGAGGACATCGGTCAAGTCGATCAAGAGCATCTTCGAATTCTACAAGCGTGCCGACGTGCACCCGGATAGCGACGAGGCGCAGCGGTTCCGCATGCAGCATGCGCCGGCGTTGATCATGAAAGAAATGGACCGGCAGTGGCGCCGCGATCATGGCGGCAGCGGCGAGCTGGCGGACGCGGCGACGCCGATCAACCTCCGGTATCTGGGCGTGTGGGACACGGTGGGAGCGCTCGGGGTTCCCAACCACCTGTTTCTCGCCGGACTGTTCGGAACGCAGAAGAAGTACCAGTTCCATGACACCAAGCTGTCGAGCACCGTGCAGTCGGCGCGCCATGCCGTGGCCGTCGATGAGCGGCGCAGGAGTTTCGAACCGGCGCTCTGGGACAATCTCGAAGACCTCAACGGCGACGATGGCACCCGGTACCAACAGCTCTGGTTTCCAGGCGACCACGGATCGGTCGGCGGCGGCGGCGATATAGAGGGGCTCTCCAGCTCCGCGCTGCTCTGGATCGTCGAAGGCGCCGCAGCGCAGGGTCTCGCCTTCGACGCCGGGCTGCTCGAAACGCATGTGGGCAAGCGCGACGACCTGGCGCCGTTGCGCAACGTCTCCAAGCCGCCGGGGCCCTTCGACGGCATCTTCGTGCGCGCAGACCGCGAAGGGCCGCAGAGTCGGTCTCTGCTGGCGCCATCGACCCTCGCCCGCTTGCAGTGGGAAACGAAGTCCAACGACTGGACGCCCTATCGCCCCAAGACGCTGCAAGCCATCCACAAGAATGCGAAGCATTTCGAGTGAGGCATGCCCTGTGGCGGACTCAGGGGCCCGTCTTCTCCCAGCCACTGGCTGTCAAACCGGGCCTCACCCGAGCTAGCGGCGCTCGGGTGAGGGGTGCGGCTTCTCCCCTTGCACTCGCTGCGCCGTTCCGGCCCGCGGCCTCCTTACCCTCGTCCTCTCACATCCACCCGCTGTCATCCCGGGCTCCGACCCGGGACCCATCTCTCCTCTACTCGAGCCGATGAGTGGGTCCCTGCTTGCGCAGGGATGACAATCGAGGATGGGGATGGGTCACGACACGCGCCCTACCATGACACGACAGAAGTTCATGACCCGCGCTTAGGCTCAAGGGCTCACTTTGTGATGCACACTGTTGGACTTTGCTGTCAGCTTTGCGTCATCCGCCGTTCAGATTTTCAGCAACCGGTTCAGACGCTTGTCAGAAATCCGCGCCGACTTATCCCCGCGCTTCCCGAGTGAAGTAGAGTCACTGCATCGCCGCACCGAAAGCGAGATCATGACGAGTGATTGGTGCAGCGAGGCTGGGTGGGAGGGACGTCGGTCGCTCCCAGGCCAAGCCGGGAGGGTCTGACGGGTCTAGGTACCCCGTCGCCTTAATTTGCTGCCGCGATGGGGCTCGTGTTCGGCGCCGTCACAAGGGGTTCGACTGGAGAAACGCGAAGAGCGGGGTCTGGTCAGGACAAGGACCCTGCGGCGGTGGGGCATTCCGCTAAACGCCCCGGACTTCCCCGGTGAACGCCACAAATCCCGGTCACGACGGCGGAGCAGGGCCATCTCCCTGCAAAGGGATCTCGAAACATCGACGGGCCATGCTCCGCCGTTGTTCGCTCTTTGATATCTCCGGGCGCTCACGGGCGGCCCGGTGCATCAGTGTGGCTTGGCGCCCCCTCTATGCGGAGGGGACTCGACGGTCTCGATCTACGCGTCGCCGGGAGGGACGGTGATCAGGCCGCGCTTTTCCAGAAGACCCTGGACGTCCGGATCGCGGCCGCGGAACTGGCGGTACGCCTCGGCGAAGTCGAGTGAGCCGCCGGTCGAGTAGATGTAGCGATAGAGCCGGTCGGCCACGGCGGGATCGAAAGGGTCGCCGGCCTCCTTGAAGGCGCCGAACCCATCGGCGTCGAGCACCTCGCTCCAGAGATAGGAGTAATAGCCGGCGGCATAGCCATCGCCCGAGAAGAGGTGGAGGAAATGCGTGCTGGCGTGCCGCAGGGCGATCTCACGCGGCATCTCGATTTCGGCAAGCGTGCGAGCCTCGAAGGCGGCGACGTCGGTTTCTATTGGACGGGAGTGATAGTCCATATCGAGCAGCGCCGAGGACACGAACTCCACGGTCTCAAAGCCTGTATTGGCCTTGCGGGCGGCTTCCAGCCGCTTGAGCAGTTCGGGCGGGATGGGGGCGCCGGTTTTCCAATGGGTCAGGCGCTCGAGCACCGGTTCGGTGCCCAGCCAATGCTCGAAAAGCTGACTGGGAAGCTCGACGAAATCGCGCACCACATTGGTGCCGGAGATGCGCGGGTAGGTGACATTGGAGAGGAGGCCGTGGAGACCGTGGCCGAACTCATGGAACACGGTGCGGGCTTCGTCCTGCGACAGCAAGGCCGGCTCGCCCTCGGGCGGCTTGTTGAAGTTGCAGGTGTTGACGATGAAGGGAATCTGCTCGCCATCGAGGCGCGACTGTTCGCGGAACGAGGTCATCCAGGCGCCGGAACGCTTGCCGGGGCGGGCGAAGAAATCGCCATAGAAGAGGCCGATGACCTTGCCGTCGCGCAGCACTTCCCAGACTTTCACGTCCGGATGATAGCCGGGGATGTCCGGCCGGGCCTTGAAGGTGAGGCCGAAGAGGCGGCCGGCCGTGTAGAAGGCGGCGTCGACGACCTTGCCGAGCTCGAAATAGGGCTTGAGTTCGTTCTCGTCGAAGTCGTAGCGGGCGAGCCGCAGCTTTTCGGCATAGTAGCGCCAGTCCCAGGCTTCGAGCGGGTCGGCTTGGCCATCTGCTTTGGCTAGTTCCTGCAGGGCGTCGCGATCGGCTTCGGCACGGGCGCGGCCGGGGGCCCAGACCTGTTCGAGAAGGCCGCGAGCGGCTTGGGGCGAACCGGCCATGGAGTCGGCGATCTTGTAGGCGGCGTAGCTCTCGTAGCCGAGAAGTCCGGCCAGTTCGGCGCGGAGCGCGACGATCCGGGCGATGACTTTCGAATTGTCGTTCTTGTTGCCGTTGGCGCCGCGCTTGACAAAGGCGCGCCAGACCTTTTCCCGGACCGCACGGTCTTTGGCGAAGTGCAGCAGCGGTTCGACGCTGGAGCGCGAGGGCGTCACCGCATAGGGTGCGTTGAGCTTGCGGTCCCGGGCGGTTTCGGCGGCGGAGGCGCGGGCGAAATCAGGGAGACCGGCGACTTCGGCCTCGCTGAGCGCAATGACGATTTCGTCCTCGTCGGCGAGCAGGTTTTGGCCGAACTGGGTGCCCAGCGACGCAAGCTCCTCGACGATTGCGGCGAAGCGCTCGCGCTGGGCGGGATCGAGCCTGGCGCCAGCGCGGACGAAATCGAGATGGTAGCGCTCGAGGACCCGGAGGGCTTCCGGATCCAGGCCGAGACTCTCGCGCTTGGCGTAGAGCGCGTCGATGCGGGCGAAGAGCTTGGGGTCGAGGAAGATGCCGTTCCAGTGGCGGGCGACCAGTGGCACGATCTCGCGCTCGACGGCCTGCAACTCGTCATTGGTTGCGGCAGATGAGAGCTGGCCAAAAACCATCTCGACCCGGCGCAGCATCTGGCCGGAGCGCTCGAGGGCCGCGATGGTGTTGTCGAAGGTCGGGGCCAGATCGGTGCCGGCGATGGCATCGACTTCGGCGCGGTGACGCGCGAGCGCTTCGAGATAGGCGGGCTTGAAGTGGCTGGTCTCGATCTCGCCGAAAGGCGGGGCGCCGAACGGGGTGGACCAGGTTTCGAAGAAGGGATTGCTCACGGGGGCCGGACTCCTGTTTGCCGCACAAGGTGGTGGGCAAACCGATTCCGGGCAAGGGCCGCCGGCGCCCGAAGCGCCGGCGGAGAGATCACTGACCGTCGGGCGTGACGTCGACGGAAACGGCAGGGACGTCGACATCGACCGTGCCCGAGCCGCCGCCATTATTGTTGAGGAACCAGAGGACGCCGAGAACGACGACTACGGCAAAGATGATGCCGGCGATCATGGCGCCGCCGCCACCGTCGCTGCGGGTTTCGATGATGGTTTCACGATCGGCCATTATGGCTCTCCTTGTTGCGTGTCGGGAGCCAAAACGGGGCGGAGAGGCGGCCGGTTCCGGCATCGGACTTTGGTCGCCAGTGGGCCACACGCGCGCCTGCCTTGATTTGGACGCGGCAGTCGCCTATTTATAGTCCATACGTTTCAGCCAATCTGGCTTCTGATCTGCCGGCTCGCCGGTTGCTTGGTTCTCCTGCTTCGCGAACGTCTAGACCATTGGAGCACGCTGCTTCAGTGGAACGAGAGTGCTTCGCAGCAAGTCACCTCACAACCGAAAGACTACCCAAATGATCAACGGCACCGTCAAATTCTACAACACCACCAAGGGCTTTGGTTTCATCCAGCCGGATGATGGCAGCAAGGACGCTTTCGTCCATGTCAGCGCCATTCAGCGCGCCGGGATGCAGGAGCTCTATGAGGGCCAGAAGGTCTCCTACGACCTCGAGACCGGCCGCGATGGCCGCGCCTCGGCTGTGAACATCCAGGCTCTCTAGGACCTGAGCCGGCCGCCCAGGCAGCCGGCATTCACACCCGGCGGAGACTTCCGCCGGGAGTTTTCCCGTCGTGAGACGGCAATGGAGATGACAATGGCTACCAAACTCGACGCACAGAATGCCCGCGCCCGCGAAGCGGTGATCCTGCCCTACAAGCGCAAGATCGCAAGCCTCGCCATCCGGGCCGATTTCATCAAGGACGAAAGCAGCAAGGACGACGTGAAAGCACGCGCCCGCGACGCCATCGCCGAGATCGATGCGCAGGTCGAGGATCTGGATGCCATCAAGTTTCCGGCTGACACGAAGGCCGCCGTGGCCCAGGCCGAGGTGGACAAGATGAAGGCAAGCTATGCCGACATCCGCAAGGACCTCGTGGCCCTCACGGCCGCGGCCTGACGCTAGAGCGTCAGTGCATAAGCGCCAAACAGCGTTCCGATGCTCAGGATATAGAGGGCGGAGAGCGTAAGGGTGCGGGCCATTTTGGCCTCCTTGTTGTGGTCTGGAAGAGGGGTCCCCTAGGGGGCGCCTCTTCTGTTTTCGACGGAGGCGGCATGGGGCAGACGCCTTCGGTCGCAACAACGGGCGATGACCCCAGTCGTTGCTATGGACCCAAGGCCCTAGCTAAAGTGCGGGGACGAAGCTGGCGGATTTGCCACACCTCGCCCCTCAGCGTTCGCTTCAGGCGCCGGTCACGCGCCAGATGACGTCGCCGACGTCGTCCGCAAGGAGGATGGACTTGCCGTCCGGACCCACGGCAGTGCCCACCGGACGGCCATAGGAGAATGACTCGTCGTCCGACAGGAACCCGGTGAGGATATCCCGCGGCGGGGCGCCGGTGGGCTTGCCGTCCTTGAACTCGACGAAGACCATCTTGTAGCCCGAGAGCTTGCTGCGGTTCCACGAGCCGTGCTGGCCGATGACCATACCCTCCCCGAACCCCGGCAGCGTCCCGGCCGGCATCCAGCAGAGGCCCAGCGAAGCCGTGTGGCCGCCCAGCGCATAGTCCGGCACCAGCGAACGCGCCGCCAGCTCCGGGTTGGGCTTGGCGCGAGCGTCGACGATGCCGTAGTAGGCGATGGGCCAGCCGTAGAAGCCGCCTTCCTTGACCGAGGTCAGGTAATCGGGCGGGACTTCATCGCCCAAGCCGTCGCGTTCGTTGACGACAGTGTAGAGCGTATTGGTAGTCGGTTCCCAAGCCATGCCGACCGGGTTGCGCAGGCCGCCGGCGAAGATGCGGTTCTGGCCGGTGGCAAGATCGAGTTCATAAATACAAGCGCGGCCCCGTTCGGCCTCCTCGCCGTTCTCGTCGATGTTGCCCTGCGAGCCGACAGCCACGTAAAGCTTGGAGCCGTCCTTGGAAAGCAGCAGGTTGCGGGTCCAGTGGCCGCCGGCCTTCATGGTCATCAGGGTGCGGCCGGGAGCAGTGATCTTGCTGTCGCCGTCGTTATAGGGGAAGGCCACCACGGCATCGGTGTTGCCGATGTAGAGTGTGCCGTCCTTGAGAGCCATGCCATAGGGCTGGCGCTGCTCGGTGAGGAACGGCTCGATGATTTCGGCGGTCCCGTCACGATCGGCATCGCGCAGCAGCATGATGCGGTTGGGGCTCGGACCATTGGCTGCAGCACGCTTCATGGTGGCATGCATGGCGTGATCGAAGAAGGTGCGCGGCGTGCCGGCGGGGGTCATCGATTCCGAGGCGAGCACGTCGCCATTTGGCAGTACGTAGACCTGCCGCGGGTGCTTCAAGTTCCGGGCGAAGGCGTTGACCTTGAGGCCGGGGGCGGCCACGGGCTTTTCGTCGCCCCTCCAACCGCGGGCGGTCGGCATCTTGAGGTTGGGCATGGAGCCCTGGGAGACCGGCGCCGGAATAGAAGGGTTAGGCCCGAAGACCGGCTGCT
This sequence comes from Pseudomonadota bacterium, assembly GCA_023415605.1. GTDB lineage: Bacteria > Pseudomonadota > Alphaproteobacteria > Rhizobiales > Devosiaceae > Devosia_A. The sequence goes on along the minus strand of JAEZKB010000225.1, from coordinate 10,767 downwards.
GCACGCCCCCGCTGGCACGGCGGATGACGATCATGGCAGCGCCAACAAGCGCGACGAAGCGCGCGAGGATAGAATGGAACATCGGGGGGCCCTCAAAGCGGATAAGTGGCCGCACCTATAACAAGGTGAGGGCACGGCGAAAAGATCAACCCGCCTCGGCGAGGAGGCCCAGATAGCTGCCAAAATCGACCGGCGTACGCTGGCTCGGGGGGACCGGGAAGGTCAGGTCGGCTGTTATGGTCGCCGGGCGGCCACGGAGGACCACGGCGCGGTGGGCGAGGCGTACGGCGTCATCGGCCATATGGGTGACGAGGAGCGCCGTGGCGCCGGTCTCGTGCACCAGGGTACGCACCAGCCGCTGCATGTCGGCGACGAGATCGCGATCGAGTGACACGAAGGGTTCGTCGAGCAGAAGAAGGTTCGAGTTCACCGCCAAGGCGCGGGCGAGCGCGACGCGCCGCTGCATGCCACCCGAGAGCTGATGCGGATAGTCATCGACATGCCGTTCGAGACCGACCCGGGCGAGTGCGACACGAGCGGATTGAGGCGTGGCGGTGGGCACGAGTTCAGTGATGTTCCCGAGCACAGTGAGCCAGGGGAGCAGCCGCGGATCCTGGAAGACGAAACCGGGTACTCTTGCCGATGCATCATACCCGTCGCCGATGCCGACATGGCCGGTGAAGTCGGGATCGACACCCCCGACAAGTCGAAGCAAGGTCGACTTGCCCACACCGGAGGGGCCGACCAGCGCAACGGTGGTGCCGGGTTCGACCGCGAGCGAGAAATTCTCGAAGACCGGACGGTCGGCACCGGGGTAGCGCTTGGCTGATACTTCGATCTCTAGGCGCGGGCCGGACGCCATTTTTCCATCCGTAAATCGAGGGGGCGCAGCACCAGATAGTCGAAGGCCACGACGATGGCGACGAAGCTCGTGGTGACGGCGAGGATGCCGGTGATATCGAAGAACTGGAACATGATGTTGATGCGGAAGCCGACCCCACCATCAGAGCCGAGCACTTCGAAAACCAACACGATCTTCCAGATCAGCGACAGCCCGGTGCGGGCCGCAGCCAGCAGGAACGGCAACAACTGCGGCAGGGTCACCAGCACGAGCCGGCGGCGAAGCGGCAGGCGGTATGCACGGGCCAGTTCGTCGTAGCCGGGCGAAAGAGCACGGACGCCCTCGCGGATGGTGGCGACGACGAGCGGCACCTTGTTGACAATGACAGCAAGGATGAGCGCGAACTCGGTAAGCCCGAGCCAGATATAGAGCGCGATGGCCGAGACGATGGCCGGCAGGTTGAGGCCGAAGATCAGCCAGGGACCGAGCAGCCGATCGAGCACGCGGTTTCGGCCGACGAGGATGCCGATGATCGTGCCGACCACCATCGCTGCGGCAAAGCCGATGGCCACGCGGCTCAGTGTCTTGCCGAGATCAGCCAGCAGGCTTCCGGTGGTCGCGAGGCGCCAGATCTCAACCAGGACCGCCAGCGGCGCGGGGAACAGCCGGTGTGGATAGATGGTGGCGGCAAGCTGCCAAACCGCGAGCACGACGGCGATGCTCAGCCATTCGAGCGGCAGACGATTCCTCCTGGCGGACAGGCCGGCTATTTTGCGTACCCCTCCCAGAAGGTGCCAGGCGAAAGCGTGCCGACGCCACCCACTGCCTCGAGACCGCCGGCTTCGGCGATGATGGCTAAGAAGCGCTCCGCAGCTTCGATATCATCAGGGCCATAGCTCTGGACGATGCCAGCGCGATAGCCATCGCGGAGTTCGGCGAAGAGTGCATCGTCGCTGCCAACGTCCATGACACCGCGGATCTTGTCCCAGAGGGCGTCATCGCTCCCCAGAGCAGCTTTAGTCTCGAAGGAGGCATCGAGGAACGCCCTAATGGCGTCGTCCTTGCCGGCATCGGTGAAGAAGGCCCAGCCGAGCAGCGGCGGGGTTTTCTCGAGTCCCATGTAGTTCAGCAGTTCGGGCACGCTGATCAGTTCGGCCATGCCGGCCAGCCGCGCGCGGGCATTCCAGTTCCAGAGATTGAGTCCGGCCTGCGCCTGGCCCGAGAGCAGCATCTCGTTGACCAAGGGTGGGGCGCCAAACCGGACATTGGCATGGTCGACCAGCGCGCTGCCCATGAGCGCCCTATAGGCGGCATCGAGGAGAACGTAGCTCTTGTCGACGGGGCTGCCGGAGACGGCGATGGTTTTGCCCTTAAGCTGCGAGATACCGATCATGCCTTCCTTGGGATCGACCATAAGTCCGCCGACACTGAGCGAGTGCGGCACCATCGCGATGGCGGCCCCCTGGTGGCGCTGCAGCGAGACCCAGACAAAATCGGAAAGGATAATATCGGCTTCGCGCGCCTGGAGCGCGATCTGGCCCGCGCGGCTATCGGCAACGTCGCGGACAGTGAGGGTTAGGCCATGCGCCGCGTCAAGGCCAAGGGCCTGCATGGCGGCGAGTTCCCACTTGGCGGTGCCGGTCGCCTGGAGAGCAAGCGTCAACTCTTGGGCAGAAACGGGAGCGACGGAGACAAACGCCACGAGGGCGAGGAAGAGGCAGCGGACGATGGACATGGTCTTTCAGATACCGCGCAGGAGGCGCGGCGCACCATGTGCCCAATTTCGCACCCGCCGCAAGGTGCGGCGGGCAGCGTGCTACTTGCTGGCGACCCAGACGACGCGATCGTCCTCGACGTCGATCCACCGGTTGAGCGTCTCGGGCGAGGAAATCTTCACGAACTTGTAGCTGGTCTGGCTCCAGTCGAGGACGTCAGCCACGAGGTTGTCGAGGACAAAGTCGCCACTATCGGTATTGGCCACCAGCACCGCATGGGCCTCGCCGTTGCGCTGGCGGACCAAGGCCAAACGCAGTGCCGACGACGGCCAGCCCTCGCGCATCAGTTCGCGACGCTTCTCGAGAGCAAAATCCTCGCAGTCCCCGAAGCCATCGTCTGGATAAGTCCAGACTTCGCGCTGGCCATAGTAACTCTCGTCAGTGACGGCGGTCACCGAGCCGTTAACACGACTATTGATCGTGGAGAGCTGGCGGCTGAGGCCAAGGGTCAGCCGTACCGGCCCGCTGCCGACGGCAACGTCTTGGCATTCACCCGGCCGTTCGACGCAGAACTGACGCGCGCCGATCGGCGTTTTCGTGTTCGACTTTATGGCGATTGGCTGAAAGCCGTGACCGCCCTGTTGACCTGCGACCTGTCCGGCCGCCCCCAGGCATAAGGCAGCACAAAGAGCTGCCAGCCCCATCAAGCGCTTTTTCATGCACACCCCTGCTTACGCCCGGGCGACGCTTCCTCCCGGCGGTCCGACCCCCGTCGAACCATTGCGCAATAGGAGGAGCGTACCTCAAATGTTAGTCGTGGCAATAGGGGTACCCCTAAGGGGTGTGCGGATGCGGCGAAGTGTGACTCATTCGCCATAATCTGGGATCATGGCGTTAACCCTTCGTTTACCCATCACGGTCTCAGGCCGTGTGCTCCAGACCAGTTGATACAGAACCCGTAAATTTCCACGGTTCCTGTTTGCCCCGAAGTAAAGCTATGTTCAGGTCAACAGGTCGGTACTCGACACATTAGCGGTGAGCCGCGAAGATATCGGTCTGTAGCCTTTTTGACGCGTGACTTTGCGGTACTTGCCATGGCTTCGCCCGAGGGGGCAGAAAATGGGCTGAACTTCCTCAGCGGTGGTGGGGAAGTCGGCCGATTGCTCGGTGCCTTCGATTGGTCGAAGACATCGTTAGGTCCGCTCGCGTCATGGTCGCTGCCTATTCGTACCACGATCGGCCTCGTACTCGGCGCACCGCTACCCATCGTCACCCTCTGGGGCGACGAGGGCATCATGATCTACAACGATGCCTATGCGCGCTTTGCCGGGCGGCGGCACCCGCACCTGCTCGGCCAGCCGGTGCGCGAGGGGTGGGCAGAAGTCGCCGGCTTCAATGACCGCGTAATGAAGATGGTGCTGGCGGGCGGCGTGCTCTCCTACCGAGACCAGGAAATGCTGCTCAACCGTTCGGGCGAGCCTGAGCAGGTCTGGTTGAATCTGGACTACTCGCCGATCGTCGATGAAGCCGGCGTGCCTATCGGCGTTTTCGGCCTTGTCGTAGAAACCACGGCTCGGATCGTCGCTGAGCGCGAGCTGCGGCAAGAGGAAGCGCAGCGCGAGGCGGAGCGCCGGCGGCAGCTCAACCTGTTCGAACAAGCGCCGGGGTTCGTCACCATCATGCGCGGGCCCGACCATGTGGTCGAGTTCGTCAACAAGGTGCACCGGGATCTATTCAGCAGCGCCGGCTGGGTCGGCAAACCAGCGCGCGACTCCATTCCGAGCATTGCGGGTCAGGGCTTTTTTGAAGACCTGGACCGGGTCTACCGGACCGGCGAGACAATCTCCGTCCAGGGCCAGAAGATCAGCTACCAGCGCGCGCCTGACGCGCCGCTCGAGGAACGCTTCCTCACCCTCATGTATGCGCCGCTCCATGACGATGACGGCAAAATCTCGGGGATTTTCGTCGAGGGCTTCGACGTCACCGAGACTGTAGAGGCCGCCGCTGTGGTGCAGCGCAACGAGACGCGGCTCGCGTTTCTCGATGCGCTCAATCGCGCGACCGCGCAGCGCACCGACGCCGACGCCATTCTTTCCATCACGACACGTCTGTTGGGGGAGCATCTTGGGGTCGCTGTCTGCGCCTATGCGGATATGGATGAGGACGAAGACGGCTTCACTATCCGCGGTGATTGGGTGGCGCCGGGCTCTAGCAGCATTGTGGGTCACTATAGCCTCGCCGCCTTCGGGCAGTTGGCGGTAGACCGGCTCAGGTCGGGGCAGCCGCTGGTGCTCAGAGACATCGCCGCACAGCTGCCGCCGGACGCAGCCGCCACCTTCCTCTCGATCGGGCTCGGCGCGACGATCTGCATGCCGCTGGTCAAGGACGGCAAGCTCACGGCGCTGATGGCTATCCACGACCGGGGACCGCGCGAGTGGCACGAGGACGACTTATCGCTCCTCACCGAAGTCACGCAACGGAGCTGGGCTCATATAGAGCGCGTACGGGCAGAGGCACGTAAACGTGAAGGTGAGCAGCGCTTCCTCGCCGAACTCGAAGCCAAAGTGGCGGAGCGCACAGCGGCGCTGCAGCAGGCGCAAAAGATGGAGGCTATCGGCCAATTGACCGGCGGCGTAGCGCATGACTTCAACAACCTGCTGATGGCGGTATCCGGCAGCCTCGAGTTGCTGCGCAAGCGCGTGCCGGCGGAAGATGGCGTACTCAGGCTCATCGACAATGCCAGCGAGGCAGCGCGGCGCGGTTCGTCGCTGACTAAGCGCATGCTGGCCTTCGCGCGCCGGCAGGAGCTGCAGTCGGAGCGAGTGGAACTCGGTGAACTGGTCGAGGGCATGCGGGAGTTGCTGACCCGGTCGCTAGGGCCGATGGTCGCGATCGAGACGCATATCCCGGCGGACCTGCCCCCGGTGGATATCGATCCGCACCAGCTCGAGTCGGCGCTGCTCAACCTGATGGTCAATGCACGCGATGCAATGAAGGGCGACGGGCAAATCAGCATTGTTGGGCGCGAGGAGATCGTCGGAGCGAACCATCCCAGGCTGGCGGGTGGACACTATGTCTGCCTCGCGGTGACCGACAACGGCTCAGGCATGGACGAGGCGACGCTCAAGCGTGCCACTGAACCGTTCTTCACCACCAAGGGCATCGGTGAGGGCACGGGGCTGGGGCTCTCGATGGTGCTGGGCTTTGCGGAGCAGTCGGGCGGGACGCTGCGACTCCAGAGCCGATCGGGGGTTGGTACGACGGCGGAAATCTGGCTGCGAGCGGCGGGCGAAGCCGGTGCGCCGAAGCCGGTACCCGAGCCCGTATCACCGGACACTCTGCCGCCGATGCCCAGGCGGCTCCGCATCCTGGCGGTCGACGACGATGCGCTGGTGCTGATGAACACAGTCGCGATGCTCGAAGAACTCGGCCATGCAGTGACCGCTGCCTATTCGGCGCGGGAAGCCCTCGACACGATGCGAACACAAACGTTCGACCTCGTGGTCACTGACCACGCTATGCCGCAGATGACCGGCGCGCAGCTCGCGGGAGAAATTCGTGGCGCACAGCCGGCCATGCCGATCCTCCTCGCCACCGGCTATGCGGATATACCACCCGGACCGGGCCAGGCGCTGCCGCGACTGTCAAAGCCGTTTTCCCTGGCGGATTTGGCAGCAGCGGTCAGTCGAGCGACGGCTTGGCGCCCCGGAGTCGCTTGACCGACCCGCGCTTCGTCTTTTGCTCCAGCCGCCGGGTCTTGGAGGCGAGAGTGGGCTTGGTGGCGCGGCGGGGCTTTGGCGGCACGGCGGCTTCGGCCAGCAAAGCCACCAGCCGCTCGATGGCATCGTCTCGATTTTGCGCCTGAACGCGGAAGCGATCGGCGGTCAGCACGATCTCGCCGTCGGTGGTGAGCTTCGAACCGGCGATGCGGCGGGCTCGGGCTTTCACCGGCTCTGGCAGCGATGGCGAGGCATCGAGATCGAAGCGCAACTGGGCGGCTGTTGCCACCTTGTTGACGTTCTGCCCGCCCGGTCCGGAAGCGCGGATGAAGCTGATGGTCAGCTCGGAGGGGTCGATGGAATAGCCCAGGGCAATGGGGATGCGGGTGGTCATGATGGCCAAATCCTACACGCCCTGGGCGCCGAGGTCAGGTGCGACCGAGGTTCTGCGGAGCCTCGCCCGGCGAGAGGATGTAGCGCCAGATAACCGCGCCAAGCGCGGCGCCGACCAGCGGGGCCAACCAGAAGAGCCAGAGCTGACTGATGGCGCCGTTCTGCGCAAAGATGGCGGCGGCGGTCGACCGGGCCGGATTAACCGAGGTGTTGGTGACTGGAATCGAAATGAGATGAATGAGGGTGAGGCTCAACCCAATTGCCAGCGGTCCGAAGCCAACTGGCGCGCTGGAGCTGGTGGCGCCGAGAATGACGACGAGGAAGACTGCGGTCAGCACCACTTCGATCAGCAGCGCGGAGAGCAAGCCATAGCCACCGGGCGACAACGCGTCATACCCATTGGAGGCAAAGCCGCCGGGTAGCCAGCCGGCGGCTCCCGAGGCGATGACATAGAGGATACCGGCGCCAACGACGCCGCCCAGCAATTGCGCGATCCAGTACGGCACCAGTTCCCTGACATCGGCGCGCCCCGCAAGGACGAGGCCAAGAGTGACGGCGGGGTTGAAGTGCCCGCCTGAAATGCTGCCCACCGCATAGGCCATGGTGACGACGCTCACACCGAAGGCGAGCGACACGCCGACGAAACCGATGCCAACCTCGGGAAAGCCTGCCGCCAGCACCGCGCTGCCGCAGCCGGCAAAAACGAGCCACAACGTGCCGATGAACTCGGCTGACAACTTACGGAACATGGGTTCCTCCCCCTATGACGCTAAGGAGGATTCTAGTCGCGCGGATCGGGCCCGTGAATCGGGCATCCGGGGTTTCCCACCGCTCGTCGGAAGCGCGTTGGACCGCCGACCGATCAGCGGAAGCCGGCTTCTTCGAGCAGGCCCTGACGCTTGGCGTCGTAATAGTAGCCGCGAGAGTAGTTGCGAACCGCCTGATCCTGGTTTCGCCCGCCGACGATATAGGCACCTGCGAGGTACTTGACCGCATACTTGAGGTTCGTCTCGGCATCGAGCAGTCCGGCTGCCTCGCCTCGGTAGCCCATCGACCGCGCCGTATCGTGCCGGATCTGCATCAGCCCGAGATACGGACCGTTGCGGGCGCTGGGATTGTAGCCGCTCTCGCGGGCGATGACGCGACGCACCAGGGATTCCGGCACATTGTAGTGGCTGGAGTAGCGCGAGATGAGCCCGTCGAGGCTGGCGGCGCGAGTAGGACCGGTAGGCGCGGGCTCGACGAAGGCCATGGGAATGAACGGCTCAGCATCTGCCTCCGGCATCGGCGAGGGCTCAGCCTTGGCAACAGTTGCGACCTGCGTCGACTTGGCCTTCACGGGCATCAGATTCTTGAGCCCGGCCACCGAGCAGGCGGAAAGAGCGAGCCCGGCAACGAGGCCGAGCGTGAGCTTTGTAATGACGGTGGCGGTCGATTGAACCATAGCCTCCTCATAACAGAAGAGGTTGGAGACGAAAACTCCGTGTTAACCGAGGTGACCACCGGTCGCGCACTGGGCTGCAGGACACTGATCCGGTGGCTCTTTTCGAAAGATTTGCTGGTTGACCCTTAGCCTAGCTTACCATCCACCAGCGTTTCCGAGATCGGCGCGGGGCGCTCGACCGGAGTCTTGATGTCGACGGTGCGGCCTTCCTTCGACGACACCTCAAAGGCTTCCATCACTTCGAGAGCGTGCAGCGCCAGGTCGCCAGAGGCACGGTGGGGGCGGTTGTTGAGGATGGCGTAGGCCATATCCGCAACACCTAGCGAGCGGTAGTTGCCGTTGGCATAGGGCAGCGTGACCGGCACATCCTCGAACTCTGCGCGGGGCTTGGCGATTTTCACCGGCCCTTCGAAACGGTTCGGATCCGGCACCAGCAGCGTCGCCTCGGTGCCGTAGAGCTCGTAGGGCGGGTGGGTATGCTTGGGCACGTCGAAGCTCAACGTCACCTGGATCAGGGGACCGGAGGCAAAGATCAGCGTACCGGTGACGTGGGTCGCGACCTTGACGGGCATCATCTGGCCCTTCTTGGGCTCGGAGCGGATCGGGCGCTCGGCATGCGGGGTGACACTGAGCGCATGCACGCGCGCCACCGGACCGAGCAGGTTGACCAACTGGGTGATATAGTAGGGGCCCATGTCGAGCACTGGGCCACCGCCGATATCGTAATAGAAAGCGGGATCGGGATGCCAGAATTCGTGTCCCGGACAAGCAAAGATTGCGGTGCCTCCGACAATGGTTCCGAGCGCGCCGCTATCGACCACGGCGCGTGACTGCTGATGGCCACCGCCAAGGAAGGTGTCGGGCGCCGACCCAACGCGCAGGCCTTTGGCCTTGGCCGCATCCACCAGCCTCTTGCCCTCGGCGAAGGTGATGCCGAGCGGCTTTTCGCCATAGACATGCTTGCCGGCCTCGAGCGCCCTCAGGCCCACATCGACATGGGCACGGGGGATGGTCAAATTGACGACGATCTCGACAGTCGGATCAGCCAGCAGAGCCTCAACCGAAGGATAGGCCGGGACGCCAAACTCCTCGGCGCGCTTGGCCGCGAGATCCGCCTTGAGGTCGGCGAGGCCGCGGATGTCGAGCACGTCGAACCCCTGCATGGCCTTGAGATAGGCCGAGGAGATATTCCCCGTGCCGATAATGCCGACGCCCACACGCCTTTGCGCGCTCATGACTGGTCTCCTCGATATTGCTGGATGCGCTGCGCCCGAACGGACGCGCGAGATTCTCCCCGCCCCATCTTTGCAGCATGGACGGGAGCGCGCCAAGAGGGTTCTGAGGTACGTAACGCATGGTTTCGCAAGCGCACCCGCACCTGCTAGAAGGCGGCGATGCTCAATCCCGTGCCCAGTTCATATCTTTACGAGCCGCCGACCGACCCTTGGCTCACTGTGCTCCATGCCGACCACCGGCTGGTGGTATTCGACAAGCCAAGTGGCCTGCTGACCGTGCCCGGCAAGGACCCTGCACTGGCCGACTGCCTCGAAGCGCGGGCGCGGGAGAAATGGCCGACGGCGACGCTTGTGCATCGGCTCGACAAGGACACGTCTGGCATCGTGCTGATGGCGCTGGACAAGAAGGCACTGGGCATCTTGGGCCAGCAGTTCGAAAAGCGGCGAACGAAGAAGCGTTATATCGCCCGCGTCTGGGGCGTGATGGCGGAGGACAGCGACCTTGTCGACATGCCGCTCGCCACCGACTGGGAAAACAAGCCGCGCCAGCGCGTCGACTGGGAGAACGGCCGCGCCAGCCAGACGGAATGGACAGTACTGGAGCGTGAGGAACAGGCAACGCGGGTTGCGCTCAATCCGCTGACCGGGCGCACACACCAGCTGCGTGTGCATATGCTGGCCATCGGCCATCCCATACTGGGCGACCAGTTCTATGCGACCGGCGAGGCGCTGGCGGCAGCTGACCGGCTGCAGCTCCACGCCGAGATGCTGACGTTTTACCATCCGGATGACGGGCGGGAGATGACCTTCCTGCAGCCAGCGCCGTTCTAGACTGCGGCTCGGCCGGCCCAGAAATTTCCCCATTCTGGCCCCGTTGCGGGCCACTCGCGCGTTTAGCCGTGGTGAATCGCGACCTCAAGGAAAGGCGGACACGATGGCCAGCAGGGACGAAATCGTTCGCATGATGGGACTGAGCGCGCCCGAGACGATGCCGGAAGCGGCGCTCGACGACGACGGTGTGCGCGGCGTCGATGTGGGTGTGGAGCTAACCCCCGCCGACGAGCTCGAGGCGGGCATCGCTGCCGTGTTCGACGCCATCCGCAGCGGCGACGACAGAGCCGAAGACAATATCGGCGATGACGGGGAAAGCGACGATGCCGCTCTCCAGGACAACGGCGTCACCTTCGCTCTCCTCACCGAGCTCAACCGTCTCTGGGAACGTCCGCCCGTCTGAGCTACGTCGCATAGCACGTTGCAGGGGCTGCACGGGTGGAGCTTCGCGCAAAGTCCCCATGTGCTCAGGCGCTGGAGCTTGCGCTCGGGGGCCCAATCGCTTATCCCTCGCTTCCGCTGCACCCGTAGCTCAGCTGGATAGAGCGCTGCCCTCCGAAGGCAGAGGTCATGAGTTCGAATCTCGTCG